>DJBG01000023.1:0-17379 GCA_002429965.1 Hungatella sp. UBA5982 | reverse complement strand
ATTTATGTATCCGATGATATTTCGTCGGCTCCCCTGGAAAAAAAGGAGGAGCGCAGGGGGATAGCAGGAATTTCCTTTGTGGTTAAAATTGCGGGGGCAGCATCAAAAGAAGGCTATGGTCTGGAAGAAATGAAACGGGTGGTTGAGAAAGCAGTCAAAAACACCAGAACCTTTGGTGTAACAACCTCCCCGGGNNGGGATATATGCCCGGGTCAGGAGAGGCGATGTGCGAGCTTCCGGATGGCTTTGTGGAGTTTGGAATGGGATTTAATGGAGAGCCCGGAACGAAACGGGAAGAGCTCTCGTCAGCAGATGCGATAACAGAAGCGCTCATGGAACAGTTGTTAAATGAGGTCCCGGCAGGCTGTGAGGCTGCATTTATGGTGAATGGTTACGGATTTACCAGCATGCTGGAACTTTGCATCGTAAGCCGGAAAGTGAGTGAAATTGCAGAGGCAAACGGAATTGTCAATGTTCATTCATTTATTGATACCCTTTTTTCACCTCAGGGAACCGGTGGCTTTTCCGTATCAATACTGATCCTTGATGATGAGTTGAAAGAATTATATCAAAAACCCTGTAAATCCCCATTATTCCGGTTTCAAGGAGGCAGCAGATGAATGTGGATCAACTAAATGCGGATCAGGTAAAGCAGCTTTTTCTGTGTGTTGCCGACCGGATTGTTATAAATGAGCCGTATCTGACAGAAATTGATATGAAAATAGGTGATGGAGATCATGGCACGGGAATGGAACTGGGATTTAAAGCGGTCCTGGAACAGCTTCCTTCCCTGGAAGCAGAATCCGTGGAATCCGTATTTCAGGAATTGGGGCGGATTCTGCTTGATACCATGGGCGGAGCCTCAGGCGTTTTGTTTGGTACCATGTTTATCAGCGGTGTTATCCGTCGAGAACCATCCTGTTGTTTTGGGCTTTCGGATTTTGCGGAAAGCTTCCGGGTATCCCTGGATGCCATTNNCCAGGGTCGGAGATAAGACTATGGTGGATGCATTGGAGCCAGCCGTTGCTGCGTTAGAACACGCCGCATCCCAGGGGCTGACCATCCATGAGGGGTTCACCATGGCTGCAACAGCAGCAAAAAAAGGTGTTGAATATACAAAAGAGATAAGAGCCAGATTTGGAAGGGCAAAATATTACGGGGACAAGTCGATTGGACTGCAGGATGCGGGTGCTACATCCGTATGGCTGATTTTCCAGGCGATGTCGGATTGGGTATCAAATAACTTGATATAAATAAAATTTATGGGAGGTTACGTAACATGAAGAAAGCATTAAAGAGATTTTTAGTCGCAGGAGCAGTAGTTTTGAGTCTGGCGGGATGCCAGAAAGCCGCACAGGAACCGGCAGTGGCAACAAATGCGGGAAGCGAGGAGGCTTCAAAGCCTAAGGAAACCAATGATAAAAGCATCACAGTGGGTGTCAGCCTGTTAAACAATGCGCATGTTTTCTATAATAACATAGAGGCAGCTATGAATGAAAAGGCAAAAGAAATGGGATATCAGCTAATCATACAGGATGCGGCTGGAGACGGAAACAAGCAGCTGAATCAGGTGCAGGATTTTATTACGCAAAAAGTAGATGCCATCGTCATTTGCCCAACCAACTCCGCTGAAAGAAATTCCATGGTGGAACTGGCTGATGAGCCGGTATACCGGTATTTACCATGGATGTTGCTTCGGATGGAGAGGTAATCAGCCATATTTCGACCGATAATTACAGAGGCGGGGAACTGGCTGCAGAATATGCGGTGGAACATATCCTGAAACAAAAAGCCGGTCAGGCGGCAGTTATTACATATGCAGAGATTGAAGGCTGCGTACAGCGTGAAAAAGGGTTCACAGAATGGCTTGGTAAAAATGCTCCTGATGTATCGGTTGTGGATGTACAGAACTATTCAGGAGACCAGGGAAAAGCGGCAGAGGTAATGCAGAATATGCTGTTAAAGCATGAAAACCTTGATGTGGTATTTTGTGTCGGAGATCCGGCAGCAGTAGGTGCCATGTCATCCATTGAAGCGGTGGGAAGTAATGTAAAGGTGATTGGTTTTGACGGAAACCCGGAAGGCGTTGAAGCGATTTTAAGCGGCGGAAACTGGATCGCTGATATTGCTCAGGATCCGTCAGCCATTGGAATAACAACATTGGAATGCATTAAGAAGCATCTGGCCGGTGAGTCTGTTGAAAAATTAATTCCGATTCCACCCAGAGTGGTTGACGCAAGCAACTTAAAATAATACAACCTACAACGGAAGGAGTGAGATGCAATGGAAGAACAAGCTTTCGTTGCTTTAGAACACATTAGTAAATCCTTCCCTGGCGTAAAAGCACTGAATGACGTTTCCATCAATTTTTCCCCTGGCAGAGTCCACGTACTGCTGGGGGAAAATGGTGCAGGGAAATCTACAATAATTAAAATTATTTCAGGGGTATATCAATCGGATGAAGGGAATCTGATTGTCAGAGGAAATAAAGAAAGATTTGAAAACACCAGAGAATCCTTAGGGAAAGGAATCAGTGTGATCCATCAGGAGCTCAGTGTGATACCGGATCTGACGATTGCTGAGAACATCTTCCTTGGAAGGGAACCAAAAACCCCCTTAGGTCTGATTGATAAGCAAGAGATGAATCAGGAAGCCGGTAAGCTGCTGGAATCATTGGGAATGCAAATAAACCCCAGGACATTTATCAGAAAGCTGGCCAATGGGGATAAGCAGATGGTCGAAATCGCCAGGGCGGTATCCCAAAACAGTTCAATGGTCATCATGGATGAGCCTACCTCCTCCTTGTCGGAAAAGGAAGTGGGGGCCTTGTTTAAAGTCATAAAGTCTTTAAAGGAAGAAAATGTAGCGGTTATTTACATATCCCACCGTTTGAAGGAAATACGTGAAATAGGGGATGATATTACGATTTTAAGAGATGGAAAAGTTGTAGTAACTCTGCCTTTATCTCAAATTTCAGAAGAAGAAATGATCAACAAGATGGTCGGAAGAGAAATGAAGCAGTTCTATTTCCGGTCAGAAAATGCAGTGAAGGATGAAATTGTGTTATCCGTAGAAAACCTGGGACGAGGCGGCATGTTCCACAATGTCTCATTTCAGCTGAGAAGGGGAGAAATCCTGGGTGTTGCAGGATTGATCGGTGCTGGACGGACAGAAGTGATGAGAACTGTTTTCGGAGCGGATGCCCCGGACTCTGGTTCTATGTTTGTCCATGGCAGACCATACCGGCCGAAATCTGTAAAGGATGGGGTTGCTTCCGGGATTGGCCTTGTTCCGGAGGACAGAAGGGGCCAGGGGCTGCTTCTTGAAAAGAATGTAGCCATCAATACGACGTTATCCAGCTTGTTTCAAAGGTCTAAAAAGGGATTGATCGACTTCGCCTGGGAAAAGGCGGCGTCAGAGGAATATGTGAAAAAGATGGGGACGAAAACTCCCGGGATCAAGACCAGGATCAAAAATCTCTCAGGAGGTAACCAGCAGAAGGTGGTCATTGCAAGGTGGCTTCTTGCAGGCTCCCGTATTTTGATCATGGACGAACCTACCAGGGGGATTGATGTCAATGCAAAAGCTGAAATCTACAACTTGATGAAGGAGTTTGTAGAGGCAGGAGGCAGCATTATCATGGTTTCCTCTGATCTGCCAGAAATTCTTGGAGTTGCAGACCGGATTATGATCATGAGGGAAGGCACTGTTTCAGGATTTATAGATACCAAAGAGGCTTCGGAAGAAAAAATCATGGGATTGGCAAGTATCAGCACAGAAAGTTCCGGGAGGGCAAAAGAATGAATAAACAAAAACCAAATAAATATCTGACATTTGCAAAAGACAATACCATGCTGATTTTCCTGATCCTTTTGTTTGCACTTTGCCTGATGTTTGTTCCCAGGTTTGCAACCATCGGTAACTTTAAGAATGTATTGATTCAAATAGCAATTAATGCATTGATTGCAACCGGCATGACTTTTGTGATTCTTTCTGATGGAATTGATTTATCCGTTGGCTCTGTTGCGGCACTTGCCGGTATAGCAGCAGCAGCCTGCATCAAGCTGTTTCCGGATGCCGGCATAGGGCTGAGCTTGTGTGTGATTGTGGCAGCATCTGTTGTGGTCGGAGGAATTTGCGGCAGCATCAACGGATTATTTGTATCTGTTTTAAACGTTCCGCCCTTTATCGCCACACTGGCGATGATGAATGCCGCAAGAGGTCTGGGATATGTTTTTACAGATGCAAAACCGATATTCGGACTTCCGGCTTCTTTTGGCTGGGTTGGACTTCGCTCGGTTGGTCCGGTGCCGGTATCTGTCATACTCATGTTTTTGGTGATTGGTACTGCCATTTTTATTCTTGGAAGGACCTGTTACGGCAGATACATTTATGCGGTAGGAAGCAATACGGAGGTTGCAAAGCTCAGCGGAATCCAGGTCAGGAAGATCAAAATGTCTGTTTATATTATCTGCGGAATATTAGCGGCCCTTGCAGGTGCGGTATTGGCTTCTAAACTGCAGAACGGTCAGGCAACAGCTGCAGCCGGATATGAACTGAATGCCATTGCTGCTGTAGCTATGGGAGGCACCAGTATGTCCGGAGGACGAGGCGGTATGGTGCAGACGATCTTTGGACTCTTTGTCATTGGAATCATAAATAATGCATTGAGTCTGTTAGGCATATCCTCTTATTGGCAGACCATTGCCATGGGAGTTATTATTCTCATTGCAGTGGTGATTGACCGGTTACAGAGCAATGAGTGATGCTGGTATTGATTAGTTTCCGGCAAAGGTTACTTCTTTTAACCAGAGGCATTGCATGATATAATGAAGCCGGAAAAGGAAGAATAACATCAATAAAAGCAAATATAAATATTTGATTTTTGATATTTATTGAACATTAAAGCAAGGAGTCCTTTATTGATAATTAAATCTGTGTTTATCCGCATCAAAAATATCAGGATTTACATCTAAAACTCAGGTATGATTGTTTTGAAAGGAGGAATCAGGCAATGAATACGCTGGCTCAATTTAATGATGCAATGGCATATATTGAAAGAAATTTGATGTTTGATATTGAACCGAGTCAGATCGCACGCATATCCGGCTGTTCAGAATACCATTTTCGCAGAATGTTTTCTTTTCTAGCAGGAATGCCATTAGGTGAATATATTCGCCGCAGGCGGCTATCGGCAGCAGGACTGATGTTACAGACTGAATCGGTAAAAGTCATTGATTTAGCACTGCAGCTTGGCTATGAATCACCTGAAGCTTTTAGTAAAGCATTTCAAGTGATGCATGGAGTAACCCCTTCACAAGCTAAAAAAGCAAACACTGAACTTAAAGTCCTGCCTCCAATGACCTTTCAATTAACAATCAAAGGAGGAATGGAAATGAATTATCGGGTTGTCGAAAAAGACGAATTTTATGTTGTTGGATTAAAAAAAAGAATTACAGTGCAATTTAAAGGGGTCAATCCGCAGATGGACTCATTGGTACAAAAACTAACTCCTCAAATTATTGATGAGCTAAAAGGATTATGCGACGTGGAACCAAAAGGAATGCTCAGTGTTTCTGCGAATTTTCATGAGCGTACCACGGAAGGCTCACAACTTGACCAGTATATCGGAGTTGCCACTTCCAAAATGGCTTCTGACGGCTATGATATCCTTCATGTTGCGGCATCCACTTGGGCGGTATTTAAAGTGGTTGGTACGTTTCCGGATGCGATTCAGGACACATGGGCTAAGATTTATGGAGAATGGTTCCCGGCATCGGGATATGAATTGACCGGGGGACCGGAGTTATTGTGGAATGAAACCCCTGATACGAGCAGGCCAGATTATAAAAGTGAGATATGGATCCCTGTTCGTAAAATTGGCGGTTAAATGCACGAAAGCATTTAAACTGCCAGCCGGCATATAAAAAGCCGTCATCTGGCAGGCAATACGTTATGTCCAATGAAAAATGCATGATCAAGCGGCGGTTTTGTAATCGAAAAGATTCAAGGCCGTCGCTTTGCTTAGAGTATAAAGTGGGGAATCGATGACCTGCTTGATATTTTGGCTCAGTTATGCAATGATAGTGGTATGGTAATTATAAAAAACATATCATACGGAATTATGTCACATGCTGTTTTGTGACAATTACTGTAGAATAAATTCAAGCCCAAAGGTGAAATAATAATAATGGATTAAATAGTAAGGGCGTAAAGCATATAAAAACGGGGCTTCTGAATTTTCAGAGCCTTGTTTTTCATTTTCTGCAACTTTTTTGCATCTGAAATCATCTATATAACAGAACGGCAAAAATGTCTGTTAAAAGACAGAAAGGGTAACAAATGAGACAAGAGAACTATGATAAGATGACAGGCTACATCATTGAAAATCAGAAAAAATTTTACCGGCTGGCATTCAGCTACACCCAAAACCAGGAGGATGCCCTGGATATTGTTCAGAATGCTGTATTAAAAGCCCTGGATCATTATGAATCCTTGAAAAATTACGACGCTATTAAAACGTGGTTTTACAGAATACTTGTAAACGAAAGCATTTATTTTTTAAAGAAAAATAAAAAAGAGATCGCCTCAGGAGAAGACCTGGGTCTGGAGATACCCTATTATGAACAGGGCTTTGAACCATCGGATGACCTTTATAACGAGATCAACCGGTTGGATATAGAAATACAAAACATCATTAAGCTTCGTTTTTTTGAAGAAATGTCGCTGAAAGAGATTGCTAAGATCACCGGTGCCAATTTAAACACGGTAAAGGCAAGACTGTACCGTGGCTTAAAATTGTTAAAGCAGAATATTCAGGAGGTAAACTTATGAACCAGTTGGATGATGCAAAAAAAAGATACGATGAGACTCCCATTCCCGAGGAATTAAGCGGACGCATACAGGGTGCCATCGAGCAGTTTGAAGGAAGAAAAGCAACAAGCACCAGGAATAATAATGGGAATGGAAAGAGACGGTATTATAAATGGGGATTGGGAACAGCGGCAGCTTTCCTTATTACATTTACTGCAGCGCTGAATATAAACACAGCTTTTGCAGATGAGGTACACCAGATTCCAGTTGTAGGTGCCATCGCCCGGGTCCTGACAGTAAGCTCCTATAAAAAGACTGTTGGGGATGAAAAAATTTCGGTAGAAGTGCCGGGAGTGGAATTTATCCAAAACGACACCCATGGACTTTCCAAGCAAATAAATGAAGAAATCCAGGAAATCTGCAGCAAATATGCGGATGAATCATTGGAGCGTGCACAGGATTACAAACAGGCATTTTTGGATACAGGAGGAACAGAGGCAGAATGGGCGGAACATAAGATCGAGATCAAGGTGTGGTATGAGATCAAGGCCCAAAGCGATGACTATCTTTCTTTTGTGGTAAGGGGAACAGAGAGCTGGACCTCTGCCTACAGTCAGGAAAAGTACTATAACATAGATCTAAAATCAGGAAAGCTATTATCACTAGGAGATGTTCTTGGAGAGGATTACATCAATAAAGCAAACGAGAGCATTAATAGCCAGATGGAGGAAAAATCAAAGGAAATTGGTATTCCATTTTTTACTCCTGAGGAGGGCGGTTTCGAAAGCATCACTGATGAGACAAAATTTTATATGAAGGATAATGGAAATCCGGTGATAGTTTTTGACAAATATGAGATAGCGCCTGGAGCTGCCGGGTCTGTCGAATTTGAAATAGTAAGGTAAAGAGCGAATCATGTTTATGGCTCTGTAAGGCAGGCAGACTGGAAAACAAGCGTATCGTTCCCGATGGACCATATGCTTGTTTTCTTTTGCAGGCAGGCCGATATCATCTCCGCCTTGCACTTTTTATTCTTATTAGTTACAATTGAACTCTCCACTATAACACCAGACTTTTTAATGATGCTATTATGGTGGAATAGAATGGTGGTGATAGATTAAATGAAAACTTACATGACATCTGAAATTGCGTGTAGTATAGGAATCCATTCCAATACAGTACGGCTTTATGAAGAACTTGGGCTTATTCCCAAACCAGAGCGGAAGGAAAACGGTTATCGCATTTTTACAGATTTTCATATGGAACAAATTAAATTCGTAAGAATTGCGCTAAAGGTCGAGGTTTTGCAAAATGGATTGAGAAAACAGGCAATTACGATTATTAAGACCTCAGCTTCCGGAAATTTTGACAAGGCGATTGCCTTAACGGAACATTATTTGCAGCAGATAAAAAATGAGCAGAGTAATGCGGAAGAGGCCATAGAGATTACCCAAAAGCTGTTATCAGGCAGCAACCAGGGACAAGAATCCGAGACTATGGTTTTAACCAGAAAAGAAACGGCCGATTATTTACAAATTTCAATGGATGCTTTAAGAAATTGGGAAATGAACGGTCTGCTCACTATAAAACGAAAACAAAATGGCTACCGGGTTTATACGGATGAAGATATTCGGCGGCTTAAAATCATACGTTCCCTGCGCTGTGCAAATTACTCCCTTTCTGCAATTTTGCGAATGCTGAATACATTATCCCAAAATCCCAAAGCAGATATCCGGCAGGTGATTGATACACCAGACGAAAGCGACGATATTATATCCGTATGTGATAAGCTTCTCACTTCTTTGCATTATGCGGAGGAAAACGCGAAAGTTATGCTGGCGCACCTTGGGAAGATGAAAAAACAATTTGAATCAAACCCTACACTTTAACACCAGACTTTGCTCTGGTGTTATTCTTTTTGTGAAAAGAAAAAAGGAGGGATTTTATCGCATGGAAACAACCATTGAAGTAAACGGGCTGTGCAAGTTTTACGCCCAAGTGAAAGCAATAGNNAAGTGTTTGGCTTGCTGGGAGCAAACGGAGCGGGTAAAAGTACGGCAATCGAATGTATCCTGGGAACGAAAAAGCAGGATAGTGGAACGGTATCCATTTTGGGAATGAATCCGCTAAAAGACCGGAAAAAACTTTTTGAGAGGGTCGGTGTTCAATTTCAGGAGGCCAATTATCAGGACAAAATCAAGGTAGATGAGCTTTGTGAAGTTACTGCTTCGCTTTACAAAAACACCCTGGATTATGGTGTTCTTCTGGAACAGTTCGGACTTTCGGAAAAGTCAAAAAGCCTGGTCAGTGAACTTTCAGGAGGTCAGAAGCAACGGCTTTTTATCGTGCTTGCGCTGATCCCGGATCCCGAAGTAGTGTTTTTAGACGAGCTGACAACAGGATTGGATGCCAGGGCNNAAAAGAAAGAGGAATCACCATTTTGCTGACCTCCCATTTTATGGATGAGGTGGAAGCTCTTTGTGACAGGATCATGATTTTGAAGAACGGAAAGAGTATATTTTGCGGTTCCATAAAAGATTCGGTCGCGGCAAGTCCTTATGAAAAGCTTGAGGATGCATATCTTTGGTATACTGACGGGGAGGGTGAATATGAAAACATTTAAAACGTTGCTAAAAACAGAAGGAAAATTGTCCCTTCGCGGGCTGGACATGTTTATTTTTGCTATTTGCATGCCAATTATTGTGGTTGTAATCTTAGGAGCAGTTTTTGGAGACAAACCCGCTTTTGATGGTGCAGATTATACGTTCCTGGAACAATCCTTTGGTGCGGTATCAGCCATTGCCATTTGTGCCGGAGGTGTGATGGGGCTTCCCCTGGTTGTATCTGATTATCGAAGCAGAAAGATTTTAAAGCGGCTTAAGGTAACGCCCGCTGATCCCGCTCTTATCCTGACGGTGCAGGTTGCTATTTACGCACTTTATTCGATAGTATCCCTTATCCTGGTCTATACAACTGGAGCGCTATTTTTTGGATTTCAATTAAAAGGCTCATGGCTTCCGTTCCTTGGGGCGTACTTGTTGGTTATGTTGTCTATGTTCAGCATTGGGCTCCTGGTGGGCGGGATAGCGCCGAACACGAAAATAGCTGGTGCCGCCGCCAGCCTGCTGTACTTTCCAATGCTTATTTTTTCAGGCGCCACCCTGCCTTATGAGGTAATGCCTGCTGCGTTTCAAAAAGCGGCGGATATCCTTCCATTGACACAGGGAATTAAACTTCTAAAGGCTGCTTCACTGGGTCTTCCAATGGACAGGGTTTTCATTCCGGTTATTGTGATGATCGCCATTGCGGTGATATGTATCAGTATTTCCCTCCGATTTTTCAAGTGGGAATGACAGATTGGATTTATCGGCCTGACAGAGCTTATCGTGTCTGATTTTCAAAATACAAAATCCGGGAAACCACTCTCGGATTTTGTTGCTATAGTAAGAATTAGTAACATGAAAAGCATGGTTAATTACATTATCTAGGTAATTGGTAAAATTTATGATAAATTAATCGTTTAGATGGTTATTAATTCTAAATACAGAATTAAAAAAGTGTGGAGTGGAAAATTGCCAGCATGCAGAAAGAACTAATAAAAATTTATTGCAGTGGAAAATAGGAGGAGGATTAATGAAAAGTAAGATGGCGCAAGGACATGTGGCCGCATTAGTAACTATAATAATTTGGNNAAGTATTGCTTGAAGATTTTTTCCCTATTGAAATATTGTTTTTCCGGTTTCTTTTAGGATTAACAATGCTGTATATTGTATATCCCTATAGGTTAATTGTAAAGAATAAAAAGGAAGAATTGACATTTTTATTCGCAGGATTGAGCGGTGTATGTTTGTATTATTTATTAGAGAATATAGCGCTAACTTATACTCTTGCATCTAATGTTGGGATTATTATTTCTATTGCTCCTTTCTTCACGGCTATATTTACGCATCTCTTTATGAAAGAGGATGAAAAGCTAAATACTAATTTCTTTGTAGGATTCATATTTGCAATATTAGGGATTTTTCTAATAAATTTTAGCGGAAAAGCGGATTTAGAAATCAATCCTTTGGGTGATATTCTAGCAATTATGGCAGCAGTGGTTTGGGCTATTTATTCTGTGTTGTCAAAAAAGATAAGCCAATATGGGTACAATACGGTTCAGAGCACTCGAAGAGTATTTACATATGGAATATTGTTTATGATACCCGCGTTGTTTGTGTTTGATTTTAGGTTTCAACCAGAGAGATTTATGAATATGCAAAATTTGTTGAATATCTTATTTCTTGGGATTGGGGCATCAGCAATATGTTTTGTTACATGGAATATTGCTGTTAAAATTTTAGGTGCCGTAAAAACCAGTGTGTATATTTATTTGGTTCCTGTTATTACAATAATTACTTCGGTTATTATTTTAAAGGAGAAGGTTACTATATGGGGAACTATTGGTACAGCTATGACATTACTTGGACTTTTACTTTCTGAATATCGAGGTAAAAAAAGGTAGAGGAGTGTGATAGTGTTTTATACACAAGCAATGTGCTTTGACGAAAAATCTTTAATTTATTTTCTAAGGTAGACACCCTGATATGGGAAGCACAAGAGAATAAAAGAAAGGGGAATTTGATTGCCGTACTATCAAAAGAATCAGATCCGCTATTGGAACAATTGAGATTCCAGAAATTGTTGCCTATATTTATCGTGCAAAATATGATATAGAAAAAACTACAGTATGGAGGAACAAAAAATGAACTGGGAAAATGAAAAGTGTGTAATTGTTGTTGATCAGGAGTTGCCAATTGGACTAATTGCTAATACATCAGCAATTATGGGAATTACATTAGGTAAAAAGCACCCTGAAGTTGTGGGGAAAAGCGTAATAGATAAAAGTGGAATGGAGCATTTAGGAATAATAGAATTTCCGGTTCCAATTTTGAAGTGCAAAGGGGAGGAAATAAAAAAAATCAGGGAAAAACTATATGATGATAATTTTTCTGATGTTTTATGCGTGGATTTTACTGATGTGGCTCAAGGTTGTAAGAGTTACGAAGAGTTTATAGGTAAGATATCGTGTGTACCTTTAGATGATTTAAAATATATGGGAGTGTGTTTGTGTGGACCTAAGAAAAAAGTGAATAAACTTACAGGCGCAATGCCCTTACTACGTTAAGATAAGGTGGTGATGTTATAATGCAAACAATAGTAAGCCCATTTATTGAACAGTTTGAGACAATTAAGGATGCTTGCTCCCATAAAAGTAAAGTGATTCTTGGAACAATGGGACCCGAATCAACATCAAGTGTACAAGCAGCTAAATATTTTTGCAAAGGCATTGGTAGTGATATTCAATATGAATTTAAACTATATTCAGATTTTATGCAGGTACTAGATGGGATAAAAGGTGAGGAGTCCATAGATTTTGTGCTTGTGCCCAGTGCATATGAAAGAATAACGGATTTTTTTTGGGATGCCAAATTAGAAAATTGCATGAGCTTTGTTTTCCCGACGCCTAAATATGGGTTGGTATGTTTGGAAAATAAGCAGATTGACTTTTCAGATTACATTTCGATAGCCACATGTCCTGCTGTCGAACATATTATAGGAGAGTTAAGCGATGGTATTATAGATGAAGATAAGGTCAAGAAAATAATTACGCCATCAACGACTGCGGCCTTAGAAGAAGTAGTAAAAGGATATGCAGATTTAGCGATAACGAATGAAACTTCGTTTGATTATTATAAGGACAAAGGAATTAAATTTATATTTAAGCAATACAATGCAGAAATAGTCTGGTGCTTATTTAAAAGGAGAGGTTGAATATGGAATTTACAAATATAGCTAAAATGTCAACAGTGAAACCAGGGTTTTTGAGAGCAAGTGCTGTTTTTGGAAAAAATATGCTTTTATTGTTCGATATTGATAAAGAGGTAGTGTTGGATAACCATAGACATCCACATATACAATTTGGCTATTGTCTTAAAGGTAAGTTTGATTTCACTGCAAATGGTGAAGATGTACTGGTGCGAGAGGGAGATTCGTATCAATTGCCTGCGAACGTATACCATTCTGCAATAGCCAAAACTGATTATTATTCAATGGACTATAAAATTATCTCTGAGCCAATAATTGGAAATCCAGAGTATAATGTTATGGATACATATGAAGAACTTGAAGGATATAGTTTGGAAACAAAGAACTTTGGCGGGTATCTTATAAAGAAAGTAAATATAAAAGAAAAGGGGGCAAAGATTGTTTTAAGTGTACCTGATAACAAGAAAACGTGTCTATTTGTATCAGATAACACTTTCATAAGGTGTAATGGAGAAAACAGTGAATTAAAGATAATGGAGATATACTTAATTAATAAAGCCATGGAAGTAGTTGTAGAAGATGTTACTTCGATTTTTATGGTAGAAGTATAAACCGTGAGGGCGTCATTATAATGGCTTGATTTGCTTTAATTAGTACGAGAGGTTGTTGGGGGCGGTTTCAAGAAGATATATTACAAGGCCACAAATAAGTTAGATAAAATATTAGAGTCATTGGAACAGCCATGTACTAGATGCTATCGCGAGCGGAAATCTGCGCTTAGCGGTAATAGTTCAGTACGAGATAATATAGACACATTTTTAAATATATTTGTCAAAAAAAAGCTAGCTATATGCGCTGTAATTAACTGCTGGGTATTAGCATTTATTTTGGATTATAAATTATCCCTGGATGTATTTTCATTTGACTTAGTGGGTTCGTTACTTTATTTGGGAGTTTTTGCTTCCGCAGTATGTTTTTCTATACAAAATATTGGAAAGAAATATGATCCAGCAGCGACGGCTTCTATATTATTATCTATAGAATCAGTTTTTGGTGTAATATTTGCAATTGCTTTATTAGGAGAGAGTAGCAAGTCATAATAATGCAGCAGAGTTGATATGAGAAAATAAAATATATAGTGAAAGACAGCAGATTGCCATAATCGATAATTGATCTATGGGAACCTGTTTTTTCTTTTTTTACACTACTTCCTTCCCTGGTACGAACATGTTATAATGACAAAAGAATCGGTGCAAAGCAGGGGGATAATCATGTTAAAAGTATTGATAGCAGATGATGAAGAAAAGATCTGCCAACTGATCGAGAAGCTGATCGATTGGCAAGCACTGGATATGATGCTCAGCGGTGTGGCAAATAATGGGATAGAGGCGCTTGAAAAGATAGAAGCCCTTTCTCCTGATGTAGTGATTACGGATATCAGGATGCCGGGATATGACGGCCTGGACTTAGTGAAAAAGACCCGGGAACTGAATTTAGGCGTGGAATTTGTGATTATCAGCGGATACCGCCATTTTGAATATGCCCAGACAGCGATCAAATATGGGGTCAGCGATTATTTGTTAAAGCCAATCAAAAAACAGGAATTAACGGAAACTCTGGAAAAAATAAGAGTAAGGTATAATGAAAAAAGCGAGCAGCTGACCTACGAGGAGCGGGTCAGGTTGGCGAGGAAAAGCGACGCAGAGAGACTGCGGACCACCTGGTTTTCCAATGTCCTGTACCGGGACCGGAGCGAGCAGGATTTNNAAGCAGTATTATTATCAGTTAAAACAGGGATGCTTTCAGATCGTTTGTGTCAAATTTGATGGAATTTCCATGCCTGACGAGAAAAACCTGGAATTTCTGACAGAAAAGACAACTCAGATTGCAGAGCAGATGCTGAAAGGTCATGTATTCGACTGGGAATTGTATGTGGAAAACAGCCATATTTATCTGTTCCTGAATTATGGAGAGGAAAACAGGAAGTTCATCCGCCGGCAATGTAAAAATATATTAAATGAGCTTGCTGTGCTGGAATCCATTCTGGAAGGGCTTCGAGTGACCATTGGGTTTGGAACGACCGTATGGAATATCGCCCAGCTAAGAAGTTCTCTTAAATCCGCCAGGTATCTGGTGGAGCAGCGTCTGGTAGCCGGAAACGGTAAGCTCCTGGAGGGGGAGCTGCGTAGCTCCTTTCATCTGGCATCAAGCCAGTGGTTCACTCAGTTTAACCAGAACATGAACACGGCTTTGGAAAGTCTGGACAGGCAGCAGGTGGGGGATTGCCTGATGAAACTGAAAGACGGGCTTTTGGAGCAGCCGGATATGACCGGGCATGAAATTCTGCAGATGTGCAGAGAGGTCTGCAATCTGTATCTGTTTTTCATGAAAAATCATAAAATCCCCATTGAACAGAATTTTATGGAACGGTTTAATCAGGGAGTGGAATTTTGTTCTTCTGCAAGAGAGGTCCTGCGCTATCTCATAAAAGAGATTTCCGCTTCCTACGATAAGGCCGTGGCCGGAAAGATGCAGGAGAATAACCGCCCCATCCGCATAGCCAAAAAATACATCAGGGACCATTATCGGGAAGCAATTACCTTAGAAACAGTCAGTGAAATCGCCGGATTCAATCCTACATATTTCAGTTCCCTGTTTAAGAAAGAGACAGGAAAGAACTTTTTGGAGTTTCTATCCGAGGTGCGTATGGAACAGGCGAAAGGCCTTCTAAAGGAAACAAATTTAAGTGTTGCATCCATATGTGAGGAAGTGGGCTACAGTGATGTAAAGTATTTTACAAAGAATTTTACCAAATATTCCGGTTTAAAGCCAAACGAGTATCGGAAGCTTTATTCCTGATGGGAGGCGTATTATGAAGGAAAGGTTTCGGTTTCTGTCTATCAGAGTGATTCTTCTTTTGGCAGGTATTTTGACCGGGTTCATGCTTTTGCTTTGCTATGCTCTGTACTTAACCATGGGTCAGCCNNCAGATCAACCCTCATTTTTTGTACAATACTCTGGAAGGAATACGGAGTGAGGCGCTGAGCCTTGGCGTGGACAGCATAGCGGAGATGACAGAGGCTCTTGCTACCTTTTTCCGTTATACCATTTCCAATGTAGACCATCTGGTAAACTTAGAGGATGAGCTTGCAAATATTGAGAACTACTATTATATCCAACAGTTCCGCTTTGGCAAAAAATTACAGTTGAATATTCAGTATGCATGTTCAGAAGAGCTGGATGAAATGGAGATTCTGCAATACCGTCTGCCAAAGCTGACTTTGCAGCCTGTTGTTGAAAATTCTATTTATCATGGGATCGAACGGAAAATAGGGGAAGGGCATCTGATCATTAAAATTTCGGTGACGGATTCCAGGTTGATCATCAAGGTATCTGATGACGGACTTGGGATGGAGGCCGACAGGGTGAAGATGTTAAATGAAAAGCTTAAAAGCCTATCCTTAGACGACGTGAACCCTGATATAGACCGGAAAGGCGGCATTGCAATCCAGAATGTCAATAACAGAATCAAGCTGCTTTTTGGAGAGGAATATGGCATCCATGTCTACAGCCAGGTGGAGGCGGGAACGGATGTGGAGATATCCCTTCCGCTGGTAAAGGATTAACAGGACAAAGAGGTGATGAGATGAGAAAGGAAATTCTCCGGCTGAATCATGTTACCCTGGAAGAAAACGGAGAGCGTTATCTGGATAATCTGGATTTTTATATTCTCCAGGGAGAGATTATGGGGCTCATCATATCCGATGCAAAGGGCTGTTCCCAGTTGACCCGCCTCATCTGCCATAATATTCCCATAAGCTTTGGCGGAGTATATTATGAAGGAGACCGGGTAAATCATTATTCCCATGCGGACTTTTCCGACAACCGGGTTTATGTCATTGAGGAGAGGGGACGGCTCATAGACAGCCTGACCATATCTGATAACCTGTTTGTTATGCGGAAGGGATTNNCAGGGTGCTGGATCATCAGGTGGAGCTTTTGATGGCAGAGCTGGGGCTGTCCATTGATCCCAAACGCCGGGTTTCAACCTTAAGCGCCTTTGAGCGCTGTGTGACTGAGCTTTTAAAAGCCATTCTGGCTGGGTGCCGTTTCATTATTCTGGACAGGATCAGCAATTTTTTAAGCCAGATGGAACTAAAACAGTTTCAGGATATTATTAGGGAGCAGGCAAAGCGGGGGACCGCATTTCTTTATATGGGTAACCATCATCAGGAGGTGTTCCAGATTGCGGACCGGGCGGCTCTTTTTCATCAGGGAATCATATGGAAGGTGTTTGAAAAAGAAGAAATGGTGGAAACGGCCCTTCAGCCTTATACCATATCTTTTGACTTATCCGGCAGCCAGATCCGGGAACCTAAGGAGGAGGCTGTTCTTAAGTTGGATGGAGTGCATTTGAATGGGAAAGAGCCGGTNNTTTTCTCTGCGAAAAGGGGAATGCCTGATGATACTGGATACGGATAATCAGACATGGGAGCCTCTGGTGGAGGTTCTCTCCGGCAGCAGGGGAATCCGGGCCGGCAGAATTTACCTGGGAGAAAGGGTTTTTGCAGGGGAGGAGCCTACGGACTTTTTTAAGAAGGGTGTAGCCGTCATTCCAGATGATCCGGCAGAAACCTTTCTGTTTAGAGATATGAGCTATATGGAAAACCTGACTTTTCTTCTGGACCGAAAGGTGTGGTTTGGGAATTTAAAGCGCAGCCATCTTCGCAGTGTGCGTAAGGAATATATGAAAAAGGT
>DJBG01000141.1:12496-12799 GCA_002429965.1 Hungatella sp. UBA5982 | reverse complement strand
GTCATCATGATGTAACGGGGAAAATCTGTCCAAATCCTTATGTATAAAACCACACCAAGCATACCTGGTACGGCTTTAAGGCGGCCCTAGCGGCTACACAGGAAAAGAAATCCGGGTGGAAACAGGAGGACGGGGGCTGGCGATATTACAATGGAGATACCAGCCTGCCGATTCGGAATGATTGGTTTCAGTATCAGGGCAAGTGGTACTGGTTTATTGGCACCGGAATAATGATCACAAACACATGGTATAAGTATAAGGGCGGCTGGTATTACCTCAACGCAGATGGTGTTATGCTCAAAG
>DJBG01000141.1:0-12331 GCA_002429965.1 Hungatella sp. UBA5982 | reverse complement strand
ATCCGAAATTTCGGGCCCGCCCATTCATAGAATTATATCATTTTCTGACTGCATTTTGACTGCAGGACACCCGGTTTTGACTGCATTTAGGTGGTTGTAGCTGGTAATATAAAAAGTCCCAAGAATCTCGATTTTAAGCGGAAAATCCCGGTTTTAAAGCATTTGCTCATTTCCTAATAAAAAAAGCACATTACATTTTTCTAAAGAAACCTGAAATGATGTCTGTTTCTGTCATGTTTCGGATTTTTTCATCATATGCTTTACCAATTCTGGTAAAAGGATGCTGCTATGAAAATATATGTGGTAAAGCGGGGAGACAGCGTGGACACCATTGCCGAATCCCAGGGCATTCCGGTACAAAGCCTCATATTTGATAACCAAATTGGTTATCCATACCGCCTGGCTGTAGGCCAGGCACTTTATATTCGGGATGAAAGCCCTTCGGAAGAAAGGATTCCTCTTTATGTGTTCGGTTATGCATATCCGATCATCAGTCCGGATAATCTGGAAAACACTCTTCCATTTCTGACCGATCTTTATGTTTTTTCTTATGGATTTACCATGGAGGGAGATCTGGTTCCGCCCATAAGTTCGGATGACTGGATGATTGAAAGAGCCTGGCAGCTTGGAGTGCGCCCGATTTTGACCCTTACTCCTCTTGGTCCTGACGGGCATTTTAACAACAATCTGGTCTCTACAGCTGTACATAATATGGAGGTGCAGCAGCGGCTGATCTGGAATCTGGGCCTAACGATGATAGAAAAGGGTTTTGGAGGCCTGGATTTTGATTTTGAATACATCATGGCGGCTGACCGCGAGGCCTATGCGGACCTTGTGAGGCGAACCACACTGATCATGAACCAGTTCGGCTATCAAGTCACGGTTGCTTTAGCCCCCAAGACATCGGCCACACAGGCAGGACTTTTGTATGAGGGGGTTGATTACGCGCTTTTGGGCGAAGCGGCTAACCGGGTTTTTCTGATGACTTATGAGTGGGGTTATACATTCGGTCCCCCAATGGCCGTTGCCCCCATCAACATGGTAAGAAGAGTGGTGGAATACGCAGTGACAGCGATCCCCACGGAGAAAATCAGCCTGGGAATCCCCAATTACGGATATGACTGGCCGCTGCCTTTTGAGAGAGGGGTGACAAGGGCAAGGACCATAAATAACCTAGAAGCGATTCAGATTGCCATTGATCATGGCGTGGAGATCCAGTTTGACGAGGTTGCCATGTCCCCGTATTTCCGCTATTGGCAGTATGGAATCCAGCATGAGGTTTGGTTTGAGGATGTAAGAAGCTATAAGGCCAAGTTTGACTTAATCAAGGAGTTCGACCTGACCGGGGCCGGGTATTGGCAGCTCATGCAGTTTTTCAGGGCAAACTGGCTGTTACTGGAGCAGATGTTTATTATTAAAAAGATTGGAGACTGATTTTACCTGTTTCCGGAAAAAAGTAAGCTGCACTTTTGCTAATGTCGATAATACCCATGAAACCCATTGTTTATACGTGTTTCATGGGTATTACTTTGCTTTCTGGCTGCATTTTGACTGCATCATTATAAGCTTCCAACTTATCAATTGTTATATCTGTATATCCGAAATGGGTGTAAGTATCTAATGCAGCTTAGATATCATCATGCCCTAATAGGTATTGTGCTCGCTCAATATCTACTCCTGCCTTGTTTAGACCGCTGGCATAAGTGTGTCTGAACGTGTGCGCGGTAATATCATCAGGAAGAGTTATAATGAATTATTGTTCATTGAAAACTTAATGTTGATAGTTAGCAGTCTTGAGAGTAATATGGTATTAAAAGTAATATGGCATTAAAAGTAATATGGTATTAAAAGTGAAAGAAGGAATAAGATGATTACTATATTCAATCGTAAAGAGTTGATTAGTACTTATGACATGAAAAAGCAGGCAGATGTTCGTGATTTATTGAGCCAATTTAAAATTCCTTATTCTATCAATGTGATCAATAGAAAAAGTCCATCGCCATTTGATGCAGGTTCCAGAGCAAGAACAGGGACGTTTGGGGAAAGTTTGAAGTTGGAATATCAATATATTATCTTTGTCAGAAAGGTGGATTATGAAAAGGCAGATGCCGTTGTAAGTGGAAAAATTAAATAATGAATTATGAAACTGCCAACAATCAATATTAAGATGGTAGTTTTTTACTGCCCTTTAAGCCTTTGGAAGAAAAGAAACAGTGAGATGAAACGCTTTAAGTGGGAAAATTTGAATTTATTTCTTTTTCAGTATCTTCTGATCACCCGCATAGCCAAACAACAAGCCCAATGATAGGCCAAGGGCAAGATTATCAAATAGTAATCCATATATCAAGCCTAAGCTCATACCAATAGCTAATCCAGAGTGGGATAATTTGTTTTTATATGAAAAGAGGAGTAATGGATTGAGAAAATCATCAAAAGACTGCAAAGTGCAGAAAGGCAGTGTTAATAGCAGGTGATAAGGAAGTCTGTTAAATATGTGCTAAAGAACTGCCCTCGGTATGGGCTAAAAGATGGTTATTGTATCTTGAGATTAGTAGATTCAAACTGATATTGACCGAAGATTGAGCTTCGGTCAAGGAATAAAAATTTATCTAAAAGTGTAACCTTTTTCACTCAAATTCCAACTGCGGACACCAAGGTCTGTGTTAAGTTCATACTTGTTGCGGCAATCGTTACAATAAATATTAACAACATGCTCTTCGAAACCAGGAATATTATCGTGTTCTTCTAAGATTTTGCCTTTTCCGCATGGGCACTCATATTCATAGAGTTCGGTAATGCCTGAGCCAGATCCGTAGCCTTCGTGTCCCTTAACTATCGAATTTGTTAATTTAGTTTTCATATGTTAGCCTCCATTATTACAAGTATGATAACAAAGTATTATAAAATGAAGGTAATAAAAGTATAAATTTTTTAAAAAGTAAATCTGAAATTTTTACGAGTTGACACCTGGTTTTGACTGTTTTTAAGCGGTAGTAGTTGATGAGGTTAAAAGTCTCATTAACCTTGATTTTAAGCGGTAAAGTACGGATTTATGGAGGTTTACAAAAGCTTGCAAACAAAATCCGTTGCATTTCTTTCATTCTTCTGTTATATTGATATGTTAAATGGTTAATGGAGAGGATTTCAGGATGTTTTTATATCAGATTACAGATAACCATGTACGGATTTTGGGGTGCCGGGGATATGACGGTTCCATACGGATTCCTGAGAAAATCGGGGATCTGCCGGTGACGGAGCTGGCTGCCTATGCATTCTCTGATGGCTGGGGGAAAAAAGAGATGCTTTCATTGGCAGGAAAAGAGATACTTCTGTGCGATGAAGAGGGCAGTCCAATTGAAATAGAAGAAAAGGATATTCCACCGGAGATAAGCTGTGAAGGGCTGAAAGATATATATTTGCCGGGTACGATTAAGAAGATAGGAAATTATGCATTCTATAACTGTTATGAGTTAAGAAAGGTGGAATGCTTCAGCTCCATCTCTGATGTGGGCTCAGGACTTTTTACTGGCTGCATGGGGATCCGGTTTTTGGATATTCATTTGATCGACGGAGAACGCTCCTGCATGAAGGAACTGCTGGCAGAATTGCGGCAGGAGCTTTATGTAAACTATTATAGCATTAAAGGAAATGCAAGACTGGTATTTCCAGAAATGTTTGAGGAGTCTGTGGAACATACGCCAGCCAGAATCATCCTCAGGGAAATGCATGGCTGCGGGCATATGTACCGTTACTGCTTTGACAAGACGGAGTTTCAGTTTCATAAATACGACGCGCTGTTTCCTCACATCCTGGTGCAGGAACCGGAGCGGGTGACCGCAGCCCTGGTTCTGGGGAGACTTTATACTCCTTTGGAACTGCTTGAAAAGGACAGGAAGGTATACGAGGCTTACTTAATGGAGCATTTTATGGGAGCGTCGAGACTGGCGATTGAGGAAAAGGACCCGGCCCTTTTTCTCTGGCTTGCCGTGCAGTACGGCCATAATCAGGAGGATTTTGACGGAATGGTGGATATGGCGGGAAGTGCAGACAAGCCCGAGCTTTTAAGTGTCCTTATGAATCTCCGCCGCCAGCGCTTTACTGCAGGGAAACGGAAATTCTCCCTGACATAATTAAAACAGAAAGAGGGTGGAAACATGATTGATCCGGTGAGGCAAAGGCAGCTTGATGAGCTGGCAGAGGTGGAGCTGGGCCATGAGATCCTTACCAATGCCCGCAACGAGCTTTATTTAAGCTTCCGGTATCTGGATGTGGCCTTAAGCAGCTTTGGGTATGAGGCTGACTGGACCGGACAGGGCGTTGGGACAGATGGGTTCGTGATCTATTATCAGCCGGAGCATTTGTTTTCCATATATAAGAGAAGCCGGGCCCTGGTGAACAGGGCCTATCTGCATATGCTTTTCCACTGCCTTTTCTGCCATTTGAATGGAAAAGGGGAACGGGAAAAGGAATACTGGGGCCTGGCCTGTGATATCACCATTGAATCCATATTGGATGGATTTTATGTAAAACCCGTTTACCGGCATCAGACTCCTTACCGCAGGGAGGTATATGGCAGGCTGGCAGAAAAGAGAAAGGTATTTACGGCTGAAGGTATTTATAAAGAGCTTCAGGATATGAATCTGACCGCGGAGCAATATGGACGAATGGCGGCAGAATTTTATGTGGACAACCATGAACGCTGGGAAGATGAGGCTCCTCCGGGGTTTCAGATGGAGCGGCAGAATAAATGGCAGAACATCCGGGAAACGATGCAGACGGAAATGGAGTCCTTTGGAGAGAAGAATGAGGATTCGTCAAGAAACCTTCTGGAACAGATGAGGATAGAAAACCGGGAAAAATATGATTACAAGCAGTTTTTAAGAAAGTTTACGGTGTTAAGGGAGGAGGCCGAGATCGACCCGGATTCCTTTGATCCCGTATTTTATACTTACGGCATGTCTCTTTATCGGAATATGCCCCTTATTGAACCCCTGGAAACAAAGGAAGTTTATAAAATTGAGGACTTCGTGATCGTGATCGATACATCCATGTCCGTATCCGGGGATCTGGTGCGGCATTTTCTTCAGGAAACCTATGGCGTCCTTGGGGAATCGGAAAGCTATTTTCGAAAGATCAATATCCATATCATCCAGTGTGACGAGGAAATCCGCTCTGATGTGACCATCACAAGCAGGGAAGAGATGGAAGATTATATGGAGCATTTCTCATTATCCGGATTTGGCGGAACGGATTTCCGGCCGGCTTTCGAATATGTGAACGGTCTTTTAAGCAAAGGGGCTTTTAGGAAGCTCCGGGGTCTTTTGTATTTTACAGACGGAAAAGGAATATATCCGGTGAAAATGCCGCCCTATGATACGGCCTTTGTCTTTATGAAGGACCAGTATGAGGACATTTCGGTACCGGGCTGGGCTATGAAGGTGATCCTGACTGAAGAGGATCTGGAAGTTACATGACAGGAGATTTTAACATGAATATTAAACGAGCGAAAGAAGAAATTAAGAATACCATAGAAGCCTATCTGCTAAAGGATGCATACGGCGCTTATGAGATACCCGCGGTCCAGCAAAGACCGGTGTTACTCATGGGACCTCCGGGCGTGGGAAAGACCCAGATCATGGGACAGGTAGCCAGAGAGTGCGGGATCGGACTGGTGGCTTATACCATCACCCACCATACCCGCCAGAGTGCAGTGGGACTTCCCTTTATAAACGAAAAGGTATATGGAGGAAATGCCTACCGTGTAACAGAATATACCATGAGCGAGATCGTGGCCTCCATTTACGATAAGATCGAGAGCACCGGCCTTAAGGAAGGGATCCTTTTTATTGATGAGATCAACTGCGTGTCCGAAACCCTTGCGCCGACCATGCTCCAGTTTCTCCAGTATAAAACCTTCGGAAACCACAGGATTCCCGAAGGCTGGGTCATCGTGACGGCTGGAAATCCACCGGAATATAACAAGTCGGTCCGGGATTTTGATGTGGTGACCTTAGACCGTATTAAGCTTATCTATGTGGAGCCTGATTTTGAGGTATGGAAGGCCTATGCTTATGAGCAGGCCCTGCATCCGGCGGTCATTTCCTATCTGAATACCAGAACCGAATACTTCTGCCGGATCGAAACGACTGTTGATGGAAAATTTTTCGCCACTCCCAGGGGGTGGGAAGACTTATCAAAATTTATTGAAATTTATGAGCGTCTGGGCAAAAAGGTAGACCGGGATGTGGTGGGTGAGTATATCCAGTTTCCTAAGATTGCCAAGGATTTCACCAACTACCTGGAGCTATACTATAAGTACAGGGATGACTACCAGATTGATGAGATCTTGTCCGGTATCATTAGGGAGAGTCTGTGCAACAGGTTGAAACGGGCGCCTTTTGATGAAAAGCTGAATGTTATTGGCCTTCTGTTGTCCAGATTGGGTCAGAACTTCCGCTCTGTGTCCGATCAGGGAGACAGAACCGGCCTCTTAATGGAAGAATTGAAAAAAATAAGCCCGGAAGCAGGCGGCGATCCGGATACTTCCATGGCAGATCAACTTGCCGCTTTAAGGAACCAGTGGAATGGAGATTGGGACAGAAGTAGGAAGGCCGGACTTTTAAACAGAAGAGAAGATTATTTGCGCCGGGATGTGGAGGCCCTTCTTCTTAAGTATGAAGAAACCCTCCGAATGGAAGAGACTGGAGAGAATGAGGCAGCCTGGAGCCGGTTACGGGAGATGTTTGAGGAAGAAAACACCAGGTATGAGACGCTTTTGGCAGAGGGAGGAAAAGCCCTTGAGCATGTCTTTGATTTCATGGAAGCCGCTTTTGGAGACAGCCAGGAAATGGTGGTATTTATAACGGAATTAAATACCGGATATTACAGCATTAAATTTTTGAAAGAATACGATTGTGAACGGTATTATCAATATAATGAGCGGCTTTTATTCAAGGACCGGGAGAATGAAATAAAGGCCAGGATCGATAGTTTGGGAAATTAATGTATAAAAACCAGAAAGCTTCTCCATAATAAAGAAAGTAAAGGAGGTAGTACCATGGGAAATAAAGCATTAAGTTACACAGCTCTTACCATAGCCATTATCGGCGCGGTAAACTGGGGGCTGGTAGGTTTCTTTAACTTCAACCTGGTGTCGTTTATTTTCGGCAGCATGACATGGATTACAAGAATCGTGTATGCTCTGGTAGGAATTTGCGGGTTGTACCTGCTTACCTTTTTTGGCCGTTCAGAAGCAGGCGCAGAGGATAGCAGATGATTTAAACAAAGGCATTGCAGCATGAGTGAATCAATTCCGTGCTGCAATGCCTTCGCTCATTTTAGGGACCAGTATATGGGCTATATATGAGTTGTAAGCCATTTGGAATTGTGATACAATATTATCATGGAACATCATGTTGCGGGGTGCATTAGCCTCTATTCTTAAAGGATGAGGGTGATGCTAAAAAAGTTAAAATTATTGACCTTTGGTCTCCTTCTTTTGTTATTGCTTACATTCTTTTTTTGATTTAGTAAGCAGCTGTACATAGAAACCATCCTGATGCTTTGCAGTTGATAGGGTGGTTTTTCTGCACATATAACAGTCAGCCGCCTTGCGGGCAGNNAGGTTCCTTTTCTAACTGTAATGTATGATGGCATACAGATAAAACCAATCATTGCGTTACGTGGCGGCGTTGCCACCCTGCTTTCAGATTATAGTGTGAACAGGTATAACCAATATTTAACTACAGGAGGATAATATGTTCTTTATATGCGGTATGAGCCAGGTTAAGAAAGTACTCGATTACACCAAGACAGTGATCTGCGGTCTGTGCGGAGGCTACGGCAGATATCAGGCATTTATGACTTACAGCTATTTCAGTATATTTTTCATTCCCATCATAAAATGGGACAGACGTTATTACGTCCAAATGTCCTGTTGCAATACCATTTACGAACTGGACCCGGAAAAAGGGAAACAACTTAAACATGGGGAAACCGTGGACATTAATGAGCAGGATCTAACCCTGGTACAGTCCGGGCACAGGACCTCAGACTGGAACCGGAAGCAATGTTCCCACTGCGGCTATGAAACCACAGAGGATTTTGAGTACTGCCCTAAATGCGGACAGAGGTTTTAAAAAGAAGGAAAGGGAGGTGGAACCAAAAAGATTTCTGAACTGCTGGCTGAAGCACTAGGATCCAAGGCAGAAGAGGTGGATGTGACGAGGCTCCGTCCCAAACCGACGAAGATACATGCATTTACTGCATGCGCTGCATCACCGTCTGTCCGGTAGGAGCCTGAAGTTCAGATCAGTTAAAAGTTTCCATGCTCTCTGAAGCTCTAGCTAAAGAGTTTAATGAGAGGAAAGAGAGTGAGCTGTTCCTGTTTCAGCTTAAATGATGATATCATCAAGGGCTCTTTTTGGAACATAATGTACCTGATTTTCATCCCGGTAATAACGGATATCTCCGTCTTCTTTCACCGGGACAATGACCGTCTTTTCTTTGGGTTTCCCAAGGGCAAGGACTAAGTCTATGGAGTACCGGGAAGAATCAATGGAAAGAGCTTCTGCCAGATCGCTTCTTTGCACACTCCCCAATATACATCCGCCGTACCCCTTTTCAACTGCTCCCAGCATGATGGTTTGAGCTGTAATCCCATCATCATACAGCTTATTTTTCCCAAGGGATAAGTCGCACAGAATGATGATGTAGCCAGATGGACGTTCCCCCTTTTCAGGGCCGTCCCAGTCCGGCAGAGCTCCGGCCCAGCTCAGGGTATGGAACACCTTGGTATTTTCTTCCGGAGTGTTGCACAGCCGGAACTTAAGCGCCTGGGAATTGGCTGTTGAGGCGGTGAGCCTTGCTAAATCCACCAGCTCCCTTAAGTCATTCGTGGAAACCGCTTCATCCTCATAAAACCGGCGGCAGGTACGGCATTTTGAAACCAGTTCTTTTAACATATTAATTCCTCCTGTTTTGTCTGTATTTTATCCGTTTTCTTATTATAAAAGTATAGCAGGTATTAGTCCTGCCTGCAATGGACAAGGGGAAGGAAGGGGGAGATTATGATGAAAACCAAAGTGGAACTGATTACTTACTGCTTAAGCTATCCTGATGTTTACGAAGATTATCCCTTTCGTGACCACCAGTGGGCAGTTATCCGGCAGAGCAAAAACAAAAAGGTGTTTGCCTGGATCTATGAACGGGATGGGCTTGCCTGTATTAATTTAAAATGTGATCCGGAGTGGGTGGAATTTTGGAGAAATGCATTTTCCGGCGTGCTTCCAGGATACCATTTAAATAAAAAATATTGGAACACAGTCCTTCTTGACGGATCCGTACCGGAGGAAGACATCAGGCGGATGATAGGAGAAAGCTTTGATCTGACCACCTGAGTTTCCAATTTTGCCGGGAAACGGTTAGTNNTAAAATTAAACAAAGTATTTATTGATTTAAGGATAATTATTGTGATTTTTTCAGAGTGGACAAAATTGAAACCAGTGAAATAATAAAAATACAAGAGTACAATTTCATAATTTATCATGAGACCATCCGGCGGCAGTTGTGATTAATTTTTAGATTTTGCCTGTTTTTGCCTGGAGGAAAAAGCGTTTTGGAATCATTGACTTTATTTTCCTAAGGTGTTAAACTTGGACTCAGTTTCAGGGTCATATGACAACATGAAACCGCGACAGAACATGAAACAATAATACCTATGTAGTCGCAAGGAGGAGAATAATTATGAAATTAACAGCAAAAAAACTGGTACTTACAGGCGTAGCCGTATTAACAATGGCATCTATCTCTGCATGTGGAAGCACTAAGTCTGCTGAGACAACAGCAGCAACAGAGGCTACTGTTACAACAGAGGCTACAACAGAAGAAGTTACAACAGATAACGAGTCTAAAGAAGTTGTAGAAGAGTCCGATACAGAAGAAGTTACTTTAGAAGAGTCTTCTGAAGAAGAGAGCAACGAAGATGCAGCAGCAGATGAAGTAGAAACAGAATCTGCAAAGGCAGAAGTAGAATCTACAAAAGCTGCAAACTAATAGGCAGGATTACCGGTTAGGTCAGAAATGCCAAATTTACGGAGCGGGGACAATTGTCCCCGCTTTTTTGCGTTCACCTGCTATGCAGAGTGATAGCTGTTGTGATATAATTTTCCCAATAGCCATAAAAAAGGAGGCCTTTTCCAATGAAAATCACCTATATCCATCATAGCGCATTTCTGGCGGAGCTTGAGACAGTAACCCTGCTGTTTGATTACACAGAGGGTACTCTGCCAAAGATTAATGATAAGAAACCTCTGCTGGTATTTGTAAGCCACCGTCACGGGGATCATTATTCTGAAAAAATCCTGGAGCTTATAAAGGAGCATGAGAAAACCAGGTATATCCTATCGGATGATATCCCAAAAGGACGGCTGCCCAAAGAGCTTCTCGATGAGGTGGTCTTTATGAAGCCAGGGGAAAGGAACGGTTTTTCCATTTCAGAAGGGAATCTCACAGGCCCCGTCCCGGAGGAACAAAAGGCGGATGCAGAGGTTCTCACTCTCCGCTCCACCGATGAAGGTGTTGCATTCCTTGTAAAAGCGGAAGGAAAGGTCATTTACCATGCCGGAGATTTAAACAACTGGAGATGGGAAGGGGAACCGGAAAGCTGGAATGACCAAATGGCAAAGCAGTATTCCGAAGAAGTGGACAAGCTGTCAGGCATGCACATAGATGCTGCTTTTCTTCCGCTGGATCCCAGGCAGGAGAAGGCCTTTTCTCTGGGCTTTGACGAATTTATGGGAAAAACCCGGGTAAGCCATGCATTTCCCATGCACTTCTGGGGGGATTTTTCTGTGATCGGCAGGTTAAAGGACATGGATATTTCAACCCCTTACCGGGACCGGATTATGGTGATCCGCGAAGACGGGGAATGCTTTGAAATAGGGTAGGAGACAGGCTTTTATGGAAAACGAAAAGGAACAGCCAGGAGAGCTGGCCCCTGAGGAGCAGAGAGAGGTATTAGAGGCCGCCATGCAGGCAGGCCATATTCTATTGGAAAATGGGGCGGAGATATTCCGGGTGGAGGAGACCATGGAACGCATCTGCTGCCACTATGGAATCCGGTCCGGGAATTTCTTTGTTCTCAGCAATGGGATTTTTATGACCTCAGGAAGTGAGATAGAAGAAATATTTGCAAAGGTCCAGCATATTCCTGTGAGCGGGACCCATTTGGACCGGGTAGCGGCAGTAAACCAGCTTTCCAGGGAAATTGAGATAGGTATCTTAAGCCCTGGTGATGTGAAACACCGGCTGGATCAGATCCGTGCTATGCAGGGAAAACCAAAAACCATGCAGATCCTCGCTTCCGGCCTTGGAAGCGCCTGTTTTTGCTTTCTGTTTGGAGGAACCTTAAGAGACAGCATATCGGCCTTTGGCGCCGGGATTCTCCTATATGTATATGTGATCTTTCTAAGCGCTCCCCATCTCTCCAGGATCGTAGGAAACATCGGAGGAGGAGCCCTGGTCACTTTTTTGTGTACGGTTCTTTATTTGCTTCATTTTGGGGAGAATTTGAATTTCATGATCATCGGTTCTATCATGCCTTTGATTCCGGGGGTTGCCTTTACCAATGCCATCCGGGATATTGCTGACGGGGATTATATCTCCGGCTCTGTCCGGATGCTTGATGCACTGCTGGTATTTTTCAGTATCGCCAT
The DNA here is from genome assembly GCA_002429965.1 of Hungatella sp. UBA5982. Lineage (GTDB taxonomy): Bacteria > Bacillota > Clostridia > Lachnospirales > Lachnospiraceae > Lacrimispora. The sequence goes on along the minus strand of DJBG01000141.1, from coordinate 617 downwards.
GGGTGTTGGACTGGTCTTCAGCCTGTTCCACCGGCTGACGGGAGGTGTGCTTCTATGAGCGTGGTTATGCAAGCAGCCGCGGCGGTAGTGGGAACGGTTGCCTTTTCACTTTTGTTTGGGGTTCCCGCCAGGTTTTANNGGGTTGATTGGCGGAGCTGGCTGGCTGGTCTATGGGGGACTTATGAATGGCCTGACGGCTCCAACCGCCGCTTTGGCGGCCACCATTGTGGTGATTTTTCTTTCCAGGACTTTTGCCGTAAGGTTACGTTGCCCTGTCACCATATTTTTAATATCCGGTATATTTCCCCTGGTACCTGGGGCGGGAATATACTGGACGGCTTATTATATTGTGACCGATGAACTTGCACTGGCGGTCCGGACCGGTTTTCTTGCGTGTAAGGTAGCGGTTGCCATTGTACTTGGAATTGTATTTGTTTTTGAGCTGCCCCAGAAATTTTTTAAATTTGCTGCAAAGAAACAGGAGGAAGCGGACGATAGATAAGAGAGAAAGGTAGGAATAGAAGATGATATGGATTAAAAATGCTCATGTAGTGGACCCTGGGAACCAGGTAGAAGGAAATATGGATATCTGCATTGCAGATGGGAAGATTGCCGGT
>DJBG01000144.1 GCA_002429965.1 Hungatella sp. UBA5982 | reverse complement strand
GCCCATGCTCTTTGGGCATAAAGGTATACCCGTAGGGTGTTTCCACTTCTCCGCCCATGCTCTTTGGGCATAAAGTTATCCCTGGATGGGATTATTTTATGCCATAGACTTCGTAATAAGCGTCAATGGCCTCTTTTATACCATCATCAATAATAACTTTTCCATTATACTCCCTGTTATGCAGATATTCAATGACTTCTGCCATGGATACAATGGCTGCCGCTTTAAATCCATACTTCTCCTGGATTTCATCCAAAGCTCCCTTGTCCCCTTTTCCCTTTTCCATGCGGTTTAAGGAAACCATAAGGCCTAAAATCTCCACATTTCCCTGGGCCTTAATAATGGGGAAGGTCTCTTCAATGGATTTTCCGGAGGTCGTTACATCCTCAATGATCACCACCCGGTCTCCATCCTTTATGGGGCTTCCAAGGAGAATTCCTGCGTCGCCGCCGTGATCCTTCTCCTCTTTTCTGTTTGAACAGTACTTGATTTCCTTTCCGTACAACTCATGAAAAGCGATGGCAGTTGTTACGCTCAAAGGGATTCCCTTATAAGCAGGCCCAAACAGAACATCAAAATCATCCCCGAAATTATCGTGGATGGCCTTTGCATAGTATTCTCCCAGCTTTTTAAGCTGCGCTCCTGTCACATAGGAGCCTGCATTCATCAAAAATGGTGACTTTCTTCCGCTTTTCAGTGTGAAGTCGCCAAATTTAAGGACACTGCTGTCTACCATAAATTCAATAAATTCCTGCTTATACTGTTCCATCTTTTTATCCTCTCTATTCAAAATAGTACGTGTTACCGTACCGCTCCTACCAGTTCCCTGATATCTTCTACATGATATTTCTTCATATAATCCTCTATGCCCCTGACTACCTCTTCCGCTGCATAAGGATTCCGGAAATTGGCCGTACCCACGGAAACAGCCGTGGCTCCTGCAAGAATGAATTCTATGGCATCCTCGGCATTCATGATTCCGCCCATGCCGATAATAGGAAGCTTCACCGCATTGGCAGCCTGATATACCATGCGCACCGCAATAGGCTTAATGGCCGGGCCTGATAAGCCTCCCGTTTTATTGGCAACAGCAAAGGAGCGGCGGTTAATATCGATTTTCATACCGGTTAAGGTGTTAATTAGAGAGAGCACATCTGCTCCTCCGGCCTCAGCGGCCCTTGCCATTACCCCAATGTCCGTCACGTTGGGACTCAGCTTCATGATGACCGGCTGCTTTGCATATTTTTTAACTTCCCTTGTTATGGCCTCTACCGCTTTGGGATCCTGCCCAAAGGCGATTCCTCCCTCTTTTACATTAGGACAGGAAATGTTGATCTCCAGCATATCCACCGGCTCATCCGCCAGCCGCTCCACAACTTCAATATAATCTTCTGTGGTCTTTCCGCATACATTGACAATGATTTTCGTATCGTACTTCTTTAAAAATGGAATGTCTCTCTTAATAAAAACTTCCATTCCCGGATTCTGAAGGCCGATGGCATTGATCATACCTCCGTAGGTTTCCGCGATTCTGGGTGTAGGATTACCTGGCCAAGGCACATTGGCCACACCTTTTGTAACCACAGCGCCCAAATGATTTAAATCAATCATCTCGCTGTATTCCTCACCGGAACCAAAGGTGCCGGAAGCAGTCATAACCGGATTCTTAAGCTCCACTCCGGCCAGATTCACTTTCGTATTCATCTAAAATTCTACCTCCTCAGCCTTAAATACCGGACCATCCTTGCAGATACGCTTATTGTGAACCATGGAATGCTCGTCCACTGACTTACTTTTGCATACGCAGGCAAGACAGGCTCCTATGCCGCAAGCCATCTTTTCTTCCAGGGAAAGATAACACTCCATTTCATTTTCAAAAGCATAGGCCTTAAGAGCCTTCAGCATGGGGGTGGGGCCGCAGGCAAAAATCACATCGCCTTTTAAGCCGTGTTCCCGGATGGCATCTAACACATTGCCCTTGGTTCCGGAGCTCCCGTCCTCCGTGGCAACATAAGTATCCCCATACGGGTGAAATTCTTCATTTAAAAACAGGGCATCCCGGTATCCAAGCACCACCTGCTTCTCACAAGGCAAATGCTTTGCCAGCTCCAGCATGGGAGGAATTCCGATTCCCCCGCCAATCAAAAATGCCTTTTTCCCTTTTCCGCCGGCTTCAAGAGGAAATCCATTGCCCAAAGGTCCCAAGACTTCAACGGAATCTCCTTCTTTGTAATGGGAGAATTCCTCCGTTCCTCCTCCTCCTACCCGGTACACCAGCCTTAAAAGCCCCTTGTCCTTATCTGTCTCGCAAATGCTGATGGGTCGGGGCAAGAGCTTTGCCCCATCCTTTGTATATAGGTCAACAAACTGTCCCGGCTCTGCCTGGGCAGTGATTTCCTTTGTCTTAATCCACATGCTGTATACATCGTCTCCAAGCCGTGTCTGGCTGGCAACCACTGCAATTTCCTTTACCTTTGCCATGCGATCCCCCTATAATACCCTGTTGATATCGGAAACCATGTCAATAACCGCCTGTCTGGAGGCTTCACCAAAATGCTCTCCGCCAAACCGGGCGTAGCTTTCAGATTTATAGGCTGCAATAATTCCCCTGGAGGAGTTTACAATGGCTCCCAGGCCGTCCTCGTTAAAACAAGCCTTTAAATCCTCTGCCGTACCTCCCTGGGCACCGTATCCTGGTACCAGGAAATAGGTGTTTGGCATCAGCTTTCGGAGAATCCTGCTCATCTCAGGATAGGTAGCCCCCACAACAGCTCCCACATTGCTGTAAGCGCCATCCATGCAGTCTGCTCCCCATTCAACGACCTTATCTGCAACCAGCTCATACAGCGGCCTTCCGTCAATCAGCTGATCCTGGAATTCACCGCTGGAAGGATTGGAGGTTTTCACCAGAACGAAAAGACCCTTGTCTTCTTTCTTGCATACATCCACAAAGGGCTTCACGCCATCGGTCCCCAAATATGGATTGACCGTAAGGAAATCTGTACCGAAAGCAGAAAAGCTTTTGTTTCCAACCTTCACCTGACCGATGTGTGCCGTAGCATAAGCGGCTGATGTGGAACCAATATCTCCTCTCTTAGCATCTCCAATGACGAAAAGCCCCTTTTCCTGGCAATAATTCACAGTCTTTGTATACGCTTTCAGGCCTTCGATGCCAAACTGTTCGTACATGGCAATCTGAGGCTTAACGGATGGGATTAGATCATATACATGATCAATGATTTCTTTATTGAACTGCCAAATAGCTTCCGCAGCACCTTCTAAGGATTCACCGAATTCTTCAAATGCCTTCTTCGTAACCTGCTCTGGTATATAGTTTAACATGGGGTCCAAACCTACGCAGATTGGGGCCTTTGTTTTTTGAATTTTGTCTATTAACTGCCTGATCATAGCTTCCTCCTTGGATCTCTTCGCCCTTATTTTTCTCTATTCTTACCAATTCTATCATAAGAAAGAACTGGCTTCAAGCCTTTTGCCAAACTGATCGAAAAAATCCTGGTCCCTGTCATAGGGAGTAAGATAAAACTGCTTTAAAACATACATGCTGACCTTATTTGCCAATGCCTGATCCCCATCTTCTTCCATTCTTTGCTCTAGCCGTTTTAAGAAGAAATGCCAGTCAGACACGAATTTTTCATGCCGCTTTACGTCAGGGGTATCAATCCATTTGCGCACCTTGACCTTTGACCTGTTTTCTCTCCTGCACTCATGCACCTGGAGAAAATACTANNATAGATCCGCCCCACTGGGAACAAACGGCAGATTCCAGGGCGGAAGCTATGGATCCCGCATCGTCCTTCCTGGTTTAAAAAGCCGCACTTTTCCCCTTCTCCTCCCATTTTTAAGTTGGGAAGCACGATTCCATCCACCACATTTAGTTCCAGCTTATCTGCCAGCAGCTCCTCCAGGGTACAATGGAGATTTTCCGTCAGCCGGAAACAGTCGAGGGGGTCCAGGATAACCGACTGCCCCNNCCCTGGCAGCAGGCGAAACAGCCCTTGCAATCACCGCAGTCCGCCTTTACCATATCGTTTAAGCCATATATTTTTCCATCTGAGATCTCTTTCCAATCGATTTCCCGTTTCATGAATAATCTTCCTCAACTTTCTTTTTAACAAACATGGTTATTCTACCATTTCCGGCCAATACATTCAATGGCAGATTCATTTCTTTATTAAAATCAGCACTGTTCTATATGAAGTCATAAATCCAGGGCTTCACAAATTTTTCTCAAATCAATTAGCACTCACCTCTTGACAGTGCTGATAATGTGTGTTATATTACATGTATAACAAATAGCAATGCACCGGAAAGCCGGTGACAAATATATTACCAAAAAAGGAGGAACTCTTCATGTTATTAACTAGAAGAAATAACTTATTTGATGAATTTTTCAATGATCCGTTTTTTACGGATGCATATCAAAGCAAACAGGCCCTGATGAAAACCGACATCGAAGACAGCGGAAACGACTATGTCATTGAAATCGAGCTTCCAGGTTATAAAAAAGAGGAAGTGCGTGCCGAATTAAAAGAAGGTTATCTGACCATTTACGCGGAAACTGTTTCCGAAAATGAAGAGAAGGACCAGAAAAATTTTATCCGCAGGGAGCGTTACAGCGGTTCTGTGAAAAGAAGCTTTTATGTAGGTTCCGGCTTAAAACAGGAAGATGTCAAGGCTTCCTTTGAAAACGGCATCCTGAAGCTGGTTGTTCCAAAAGAATCTCCAAAGCAGATCGAAGAGAATCACTATATCACCATTGAGTAAAATAATCCGGAATAGGCAAAAAGGGAAGGCCCGCATTCAGGGCCTTCCCTTTCTATCTGTACCAGTCGAACGATATTATCAGCATTTATACTCTTTTAAAAATGCAGTAGTTACATATGCCCCGCTTTTATAAGACTTTTTCTCCATGGCTTCCTCTGCTTCCAGCTTTACATTCATCCACATTTCTTCCGCAGCAATGGTCAAGTGAGCAAGCATGATCCCTGTACCGATCTCCCGCATGGACACAAGAGAAGATGACGGCAGGAATTCCCTGCAGGAAAACACATAGATTCTGTCATGATAGTNNGACGATAAAACGCCAGGGCTGGGTATTCATGGCCGACGGAGCGAGGCGGACAGCTTTTAATATATTCTTTAAGGATTCTCCTGCTTCTTCCTTAAACACGCATAATTCCTTTAAAGGAAGCCGCTTCGCCGTTGCAGGGTCACGGTAAAGCAGGGTTTTGGGATAGCCAAAGGCAACGACGATCACCTGCTTTAACCCTGCCGACCCAGACTCCGGAACCTTGGTACTCCCCAGATAACAGGTTCCAAGCCCTTTTCCTGTCATATATAAAAGAACATGCTCCAGTACATATCCCGCGTTTGCCAGATATCCCTCCTTCTCCTCGGAGTAAAAAACCAGATAATAAGGCGCCTCCACCTTCCACAGCCCTTTAGCAGGCACATGGTCTTCCATATTTTCACTTATTTCCAGCTTAATCTGAATATCCCCGTGCAGTCTTGGAATGTTAACCCCAAAATAAAGAATGTCCTTTAACAGCTGCTCCGGGACTTCTTCCTTTTTAAATTTCCTGATCGATCTTCTTTTAAATANNTACAGATTCATACCTGCTCCCCTCTCCTCTATCCAACAACCGGACTTAAATAAGCCGGCTCATTTCTTCCAAAAGCCCGGCAAACACCTGGAGTGCATCCTTCACCGGCTCAGCAGTCCCCATGTCTACGCCGCAAAGCTTTAATAAGTCTATGGGAGTCATGGAATTTCCGCCGCTTAAAAATTCATAATATCCCTTGACCGCTTTCTCATCTCCCTTAAGAATCCTGCTGCTGATGGCGATGGCAGCCGAAAACCCTGTGGCATACTGGTATACGTAAAACGGTGTATAAAAATGCGGGATTCTGGACCATTCATAATCAATTTCCTGATCAACCACCATNNTCAGGGCCAAAGTACTCCTCATTCAGCCGGTGATATATCCTGCAAAGGACCTCCGCAGTGAGCACCTCTCCTTCCCCTGCCCGGCGATGGGTTTCTGCTTCAAACTCCGCAAACATGGCCTGCCGGTAAAGAGTCCCACGGAAACTGTCCATAAAATGATTAACAAGGTATGCCCGTTCCTTTTTATCTGACGTGGTTTCCAATAAATGACGGATAAGCAGTGCCTCATTGCAGGTAGAAGCCACCTCCGCCACAAAAATCTTATATCCTGCGTCAATATAGGTCTGGTTTTTATCGGAAAACCAACTATGGAGTGCATGCCCCATCTCATGGGCCAGAGTGAAAACACTGTCAAGGGTTCCGTTAAAGTTTAACAGCACATAGGGATGGATCCCGTAAACTCCCCAGGAATAGGCACCGCTCCGCTTTCCTTCATTTTCATACACATCAATCCACCGGTTGCTGAAGCCTTCTCTTAAAAGAGACAAATATTCCTCTCCCAGCGGCTTTAAGCCCTCCAGCACCATGGCCTTTGCTTCCTCAAAGGTGATTTTTCGCTCTTCCCTTGAAACCATGGGTACATATAGGTCATACATATGCAGTTCATCTACCCCAAGGGCCTTCTTTCTGATGGAGACATATCCATGGAGACTGGGCAGACCCTCATGAACTGCTTTTATGAGATTATCATACACTTCCTCCGGAATCTCATTCTCCCCAAGAGAATGGGCTCTGGCAGAGGAATAATTTCTTGCTTTGGCGTAAAAAGCTGCCTGTTTCACATTGGAAGAAAAAGTTGCAGCCAGGGTATTGCCAAACTGTCCATAGACGCTGTACAAAGCCTCAAACGCAGACATTCTCACCCTTCTGTCCTGCTTTTCCATAAGGGCAACATAATTTCCATGGGTTATCTTAACAGGCTGATTCTTTTCATCCATTATTTCAGGAAATTTTACATCCGCATTGTTAAACATATTGAAGATCTCAGAAGGGGCGGATGTTGCCTCCAAGGATTTTGCCAGCAGGGCTTCCATAGGGGCTGATAGCGTATGGGCCTTCTTCTTTAAAATAATTTCAAAGGTTCTTTCATAACGCTTAAGCTCTGGTGTGTTCTTCCGGTACCGGCCAAGGGTTTCCCCCGGTATTTCCAGGATTTCCGGTATCAAAAATGATGACAGCCCGGCCGCTTCATAGGAAAGGGACCTTGCCCTTGAGGAAAATTCCTGATATCTGGCATTGCCCGTATTTTCATCGGATTTCTGCTTTCCGTATACGAATAATGTTTCTATTTTCAGGGATATTTCCTCATCAAACTTCAGACAGGAAAAAAGCACCTCGCCAGAATCCGCCAGATGTCCTTCATATCTTTTATAACCTGAAAGCGAGCGTTCTGTTTCACGGAACAGATCCTCCCATGCACTCTCAGACGGTAGTATGTCCGCAAGGTTCCAGGTATCGCAAACCGGTATTTCTTCTCTCTTTTTCAAATAAATCCCTCCCACTCCTTCACTTGTGTTTATTCTATCACCCATATTTCAAAGAGACAATCAGCAATATGGAAAATATTTTATTGAATTTTGACATTTTTTTATTGTTTTTATTATCGGAAGCAAATAACGCTTCCGATAATCGGATGGACGGGCTAAAAAGCAGCCCTTTTATCTTCACTTGCGTTTCAAGTTCAGATAAGCCATATTAATAACCCTGGGAAAGCATTTCATCGAATTCTTCCAGGCTCATCAGTACCTTACGGGGCTTGGTGCCTTCCTCTTCTCCTACCACACCGGCTTCTGCAAGCTGGTCCATGATCCGGGCTGCCCGGTTAAAGCCTATTTTAAACATTCTCTGCAGCATTCCGATAGACGCTTTATCCTTTTCAATGATAAATTTCCCTGCCTGGACGAAATATTCATCTCTGTCATTTCCTCCGCCCTTTAGCTCTCCGCCTGTAGGTGCAGAAGTGATCATGCTTTCCACTTCCAGATTATAATCCGCGGTCATCCCCTGCTCTGTTAAGAACTCCACCACCTTGGAGACTTCGGAATCTGATACAAAGGCGCCCTGAACTCGCATTGGTTTTGGGTATCCTGCCGGATAAAACAGCATATCACCTTTTCCAAGAAGCTTTTCTGCACCGTTCATATCAATAATGGTCCTGGAATCCACTCCGGAAGAAACCGCAAAGGCTACCCTGGATGGAACATTGGCCTTGATAAGACCTGTTATGACGTTAACCGACGGACGCTGGGTGGCGATGACAAGGTGTATGCCCGCAGCTCTGGCAAGCTGGGCCAGACGGCAGATGGAATCTTCCACTTCTCCGGGAGCTACCATCATAAGATCTGCAAGCTCGTCGATAATGATGACGATCTGAGGCATCTTTTTGGGTTTATCCTCATCCTCAATGTCTTTTATGCTTTCAACCTTTTCATTATAACCCTTAATTTCCCTGACATTATACTGGGCGAACTTATTATAACGGTCTGTCATCTCCGCTACCGCCCAGTTAAGGGCACCGGAAGCCTTTTTCGGATCAGTGACCACAGGGAGCAGCAAATGAGGAATTCCATTATAAACACTTAGCTCCACTACCTTGGGGTCCACCATGATCAGTTTTACATCCTCAGGATCCGCCTTAAAGATGATGCTCATGATTAAAGTATTGATGCAGACGGATTTACCGGAACCTGTGGCTCCGGCGATTAAAAGATGTGGCATCCTTGCAATGTCGGTGACAACTACCTGCCCGCCGATATCCTTACCCACTGCAAAAGCAATTTTAGAGGAATGCTTCTGAAAGCCGTCTGCCTCCAGAATATCCCGCAGGTATACCATTTGATTTTCCTTATTGGGGACCTCGATTCCCACCGCTGATTTTCCCGGTATGGGGGCCTCAATGCGGATATCCGCGGCTGCCAGGCTCAGTTTAATATCATCTGCCAGGCTTACGATTTTACTTACCTTTACTCCCTGCTCCGGATGAAGCTCATACCTGGTTACGGAAGGTCCGCAGCTTATATTAGTTACCGTGACACCAACGCCGAAGTTCTGGAGGGTCCGTTGAAGCTTGATGGCGGTATCCTTATATTCCCGGTCGGAAAAAACGGAGGTTTTTCCTTTTTTAAGCAGGGAGAGAGGCGGAAATTTATATTCCTTTTTCACAATCTCCTGCTTTTGTTTGATTTCCTGGATAACACTTAAACCGTCTTCCTTTGCCGCTTCTTCCCGCTTCTTTTCCAGTTTTTTCTGTAGGGCTTCTGTATCAGTCTCTATTACCTTGCCGGAGGCGGTGACCACCTGTTTTGGCTCTTCTGGGATGGAAAATGTATCATTTCTTTCCTCAGGATAGAACTCCTCTTCCACAACTTCCATTTCCTTTAAGGTTTTGATCTCTTTCTTCATATATATGGAAGAATCTTCCATAGCTTCAGCCAACGGGGCCGTTTGCACATCGGGATCAAAGGGAACAATATCCTCCTCATTTTCAGGGACAGGGGAAAAACTGCCCCGGAAAACATCAGCAGGATTAGGTTCGTTTACTTCCACAGAAGTAACAGCCGACAGCCGTTTTGCCTGGTCCATAATATCATCGGCAAGACTGTCAGGAACTTCCTCAGCCTGTTCTTCCCCATAGTTTTCCTCCTGGGCCGCCTCCAGTTTCGTGGCCTCTAAATTGACTCCCCGAAGCTTTTTCTCTTCCCAGAGCTTTCTGCGGGCTTCCTGGCGTATTGCATGGATTTCCATGTGCATGTCCACATTTTCCCTGGCATGGCGATATGCCTTTCCGCTTCCCTTTTTCACAATATCTACAAAAGATTTTTCCGTAATGCAGACTGCAGATATGATAAGAAGGACTCCTATCACCAGATAGGCTCCCACAACACCAATTATGGAGGTAAGCCCTCCGGCCAGCAGGCCGCCTATAATACCGCCGCCTCTTCCGCTTACGGAAGCTTCAAAATAGATGTCTGCAAGTCCCATTCCCTCGCCGCTTTTTGCTCCAAAAAGAAGCTGTAAAAATCCACACAAAGAAACCAGCGCCAGAATAAAAGACGCCAGTTTAAAAGCGGCCCTGGGATTTCCCTGGTTGGAGATGTAAAACGCTGTTCCTGCAAACAGCAGCACAGGCGCAACATATCCGACACTTCCGAATATGCCAAGCTGTATACTCCGCAGAAAATCTCCAACCATTCCACACAAATGAAAGTTGCTAAAAAACAGAATGGCCGCAGCCAAAAATGACATAATAATCACGACTTCTGAATGGATAAATTCTGGTTCCGGCAAATCCACATTTTTTTTGGCGGCTGTATTTCTTGTTCTCCCGTTTTTTCCTTTTTTTGCTGTTGTACGTTTCTTCGTTGTCTCAGGCACAATACTTCCCCCTTCTATCCGTTGGTAACAGTATACAAAAAAATCGGGAGAATTGCAACGATTAACGGGAAGCAGTTTCCATCAGTTCATATAATTTTTTTAAAGCATCCTTGATTCCGCCCACCTCATTAATCAGGCCTTCTTTTACCGTTTCCTCACCAACCAGCACGGTTCCCAGATCTCTGGTGAGCATTTCCGTATTCAGCATAAGGCGCTTTAACTGGTCGTAGGCAATTTGGGCGTGGCTGGAAACAAAGCTTAAGATCCTGTCCTGTATCATTTCAAAATATTCATAAGTCTGGGAGGCGCCGATCACCATTCCCGTCATTCTTACCGGATGAACCATCATGGTTCCGGTGGGTACGATAAAGGAATAATCTGTACAAACTGCTAAGGGAACTCCAATGGAATGGCTTCCCCCAAGAACCAGAGATACGGTAGGTATGCTTAAGGAAGCGATCATCTCTGCTATGGCAAGTCCTGCATCCACATCACCGCCGGAGGTATTTAAGAGAACCAAAAGCCCTTCCACTGAATCATCATCTTCAATCTCGGCAAGTTTCGGGAGGATGTGGTCATACTTAGTCGCCTTGCTGTTGCTGGATAAATTCTCATGACCTTCCACCTCTCCGATAATGGAGATCAGATGGATTTTCCGCTTGCCGGCATTATCATCCAGGGTCATCTGGCCATACTCCTCCAGCCTTTCATCTTCTTTCTGTTCAATGTCTTTTTCCGTTTTCTTTTCATCAAGGTTTTCCTTGCGTGCATTGTCTGAAGGCCTGTTCTGTCTTTCCTCCGGTTCTTCGTTATTCCCGTTATTTCTATATTGATTTTCTCTCACCTTAAAAACCTCCTGTTTTACTATAAATTTGGTAGACCCCTCTTTATGCCCATGCTTTCCAGGCAGAGTCCGCCCTGCTTTTCCGGGCGTAATGGTACATTTATAGGGTATTTCCATATGATGTGGAGAAAACCATAAAAGTATGCTTGAAAAACTCTAAACCGGATTTTTTGACTTCCTATCAACAACCAGTCTCCTTCCTGACGCAATAACAATATTTTAGTTGTGATTATAACAAGTTATTGACTTTGATACTTTTCCATGTTAAACTACCAAACAACATAAATCAAGTCACATTCTTGCCAATGGAGGCAGCGCCGGAGAAATCCTTTTGCGCTGCTTTTCTATAAACAGACACCCGCCTTTATGGCTGTGGCTTAACTATAAAAAGGAGAGATCGTCCCATGAACAACTTTTTTATCGCTCAGACCTTTGGCAAATCCTCTAATTACACGGATATTCCAAACAATTTATTTAAGGAACACAATGTAAAAAAAGGGCTCCGCAACGAAGACGGCACCGGGGTCCGGGTGGGCTTGACCCGCGTATCTGATGTCGTCGGCTATGAAATCGAAGACGGAAAAAAGGTCAACGTTCCTGGCAAGCTCTTTTACCGGGGAATTGAGATCGGCGACCTGGTAGGCGGAAAGAATAATGAACGTTATGGTTTTGAAGAGACCTCGTTTTTACTTCTTTTTGGCTATCTCCCCTCGAAAAAGGAATTAAGAGAGTTTACATCCACCCTTAGCCAGCATTACCATCTCCCTGATGAGTTCCTGGAGAAGAATATGCTCCGCACCCCTTCCCGCAATTTGATGAACAGCCTTCAGCAAAGCATCCTGGCTCTTTACGATTATGATGAGGAGCCGGATAATGTGGATCCCTATGAGACACTTTTAAAAGGAATCAACATTCTGGCAAAGCTTCCTTCCCTTTCCGTCTATGCATACCAGAGCAAGGTTCATTACTATGACAGAGACAGCCTGATCATACATTATCCAAGGACGGAATATACCATGGCTGAAAACATTCTCTACATGCTGCGCCGGGATGGGATTTTTACCGAACAGGAAGCAGATCTTTTAGATGTGATGCTGATGATCCACGCAGACCATGGCGGCGGAAACAACTCTACCTTTACCAATGTAGTCATATCTTCTACCGGAACCGATATTTATTCGGCCATATCCGCTTCTATCGGCTCCTTAAAAGGACCAAAGCACGGCGGTGCCAATATATGCTGCAGCGAAATGATCAAGGCCATTGAAAAGGAAATCGGCTTAAAGGCAACGGAAGCCCAGATGAAGGGTGTGATCCAGAAGATCCTTGCAAAGGATTTCTATGATAATACCGGACTTGTATACGGACTTGGCCACGCCGTTTATACGGTTTCCGATCCAAGGGCGGATCTTTTAAAGATATGCTGTGAAAAGCTTGCCAAACAGAAAAACAGGGAAGATGAATATGAATTCCTGACAAAATTTGAAAAGGTTGCCAAAGCCTGCCTGGCGGGCAACGGAAAAACCCTGTCAAACAATGTAGACTTCTACAGCGGTTTCGCTTATAATATGTTACAGATACCGGAAGATATGTATACGCCTCTGTTTGTCTGCTCACGTANNGCAGGCTGGCTGGCGCACAATATCGAAAACAAGCTGTACGATGGAAGAATCATGCGTCCGGCGACAAAATACGTAGGAGAAACTGTTACCTACAAAAAAAGAGAGGAAAGATAGCATATGGTAAAATTGTATGACGGCGGAGCATATCTTGTTCATGGTACACAACTGGTTCCAGAGCAGGAAGTGTTAAAAGTGGCCGCCCTTACAGGAAAAGCTGCTGATAAGGCTGAGGCAAAAAAGGGTACCATCGCCTACTCCATTCTAAAAGAGCACAATACTACTGATAATATGGAACATTTAAAACTCCGGTTTGACTCCATGGCCTCCCACGACATTACATTTGTAGGAATTATCCAGACTGCCCGTGCATCAGGGCTTGAGGAATTTCCTATTCCATACATTATGACAAACTGCCATAACTCCTT
>DJBG01000006.1:5383-19594 GCA_002429965.1 Hungatella sp. UBA5982 | reverse complement strand
TGCGAGAAGCTTTACCAGAAGGCGCAGATGCATGCTGGCAGAAGGAGGCCTGCGGATCATCTAGAGAGGGGAAGGTACATATGGCAATCGGCTTTTTGGAGTGTGCAGGATATGGGGCAGTTCTTTATGCCATGGATAAGGCCTGTAAGGCGGCAAATGTGAGGATAATCGGTATTGACACCATCAATCCCAAAGATACGGCCGCGTTCATTCCCCTTACGGTCCAGGTGAAATTTGAAGGCGGAATTGATGATGTGAAAGAGGCCTGTGAGGCGGCAGAACGGGCGGCTCTTAAATTTAACAGTCCTAATGAGGTTTTAACAAAGATTATTGAAAACCCATATGAGGGAACCAAGGCGTTGTCTCATATAACAAAGGTATCTATCGAGGAAGAAAACATTATAAATTTCAGGAGGTAGCAAGATATGGCATCCACATCAATTGGGTTAGTTGAAACAAGAGGTTTGACTGCATCCATCGAAGCAGCAGATGCAATGTTAAAGGCGGCGGACGTTGAGCTTGTAGGAACTGAGAAAATCGGTTCCGGTCTGGTAACCGTCATTGTAACCGGAGAGGTAGGCGCGGTAAAGGCAGCCACCGAGGCAGGAGAGGCGGCGGCTTCCAGAGTTGGAGAGCTGGTAGCAGTCCATGTGATCCCAAGGCCGCATCAGGATATTGACAAAATTTTGCCAAGGATCAAATAGGCATCAGCAAAGGTGGGCGTCATGAAGACAAACCGAAACGCCATAGGGGTTTTAGAAATCAATTATTATGCCAATACCGTTGTGGTGGTGGACCAGGCCTTAAAGGCGGCTGAAGTGGAAATTGTAAGCTGCCATAAGAAGCTGGGAGGAAGGATGTGCCACACGGTATTAGCGGGCGAGACCTCGGCGGTTCGTGCCGCCGTGGAGGCGGCAAGAGAGGCCGGACGGATCGTGGGAGACGACAACGTAAAGGTGTCCGTATCCATCGAAAACCCTCATCCGGAGGTAATAAAGCTTTTAAATATGATAGACAGGCATGAAAACGAAAAGGATTCTGTAAAACCAGAGGAAGAAGAGCACAAAATCAAGGAGGAAAAGTAAATGGCAGAGACAGCAGTAAAAAAAGGAATGTTAGCATTAGGAATGATTGAGACCAGGGGCCTTACCGCATCGATCGAGGCAGCAGATGCCATGTTAAAGGCAGCAGACGTTGAAATGGTGGGAACCGAGAAAATCGGATCCGGTTTGGTGTCGGTTATGGTTCAGGGAGACGTGGGAGCTGTCAAGGCGGCAGTGGAAGCAGGAGAGGAAGCAGCCTCCAGAGTGGGAGAGGTAGTAGCAGTTCATGTGATTCCAAGACCCCATAATTCCATAGGCGGAATCATTCCGTTCCTTAAATAAAAAGAACAGGAAAGTGCTTAAGGGCGGAGGCTTATAATGGAAAACAGGGAAGAACTGATTCAGAAGGTAACCGCACTGGTCCTGGATAACTGGAAGAGGCTGAGCACACAGCCTTACCAGGTTCCCGTAGGAATCTCGGCAAGGCATGTGCATCTGTCAAAGGAACATGTGGAAGTGCTTTTTGGAGCCGGCTACCAGCTGACTCCCATTAAGGCTTTAAGCCAGCCGGGACAGTTTGCCTGTGAGGAACAGGTCACTGTCTCCGGCCCGGCAGGAACGCTTCCTAAGGTACGGATTCTTGGACCGGAGAGAAAACAAAGCCAGGTGGAAATGGCCTCCGGTGACTGCAGGATCCTGGGAATACAGCCTTCCGTAAGATCGTCAGGAGATTTAAAGGGAACTCCCGGGGTAATGATTAAAGGACCAAAGGGAGAGGTCCTGCTGACAGAGGGCGTCATCATCGCGGACCGCCATATCCATATGACGCCGGAAGACGCCCAGTGGTTTGGGGTATCAGATCAGGACCGGGTAAGCGTTGCGGTCGATGGGCCAAAGGGCGGGGTGCTCGGTCATGTACTTATCCGTGTCACCCGTGACAGCAGGCTGGATTTCCATGTGGACACAGACGATGCCAATGCATTCCAGCTGAAGCAGGGACAGTGGGTAACCATTAGAAAGGAAGAGACTAGGTGATATTAGGAACAATAATGGGAACTGTGGTTTCCACAAGAAAATGCAGGAGCCTGGTTGGGTTCAAGCTTCTTTTGGTAGAGCCTTATTATGGAGATAAGAACAATATTTTTGTGGCTGCCGATACCATTGGTGCAGGGATCGGGGAACTGGTATTGGTTACCACTGACAATACGACTCAGTATGCGCTGGACCGTTCGGCACCGGTTGATGCCTACATCGTTGGCATCGTAGATGCGCCGCCGCAGCCGGGAAGGTAAGGCTGAAAGTAATAGGAGAGGTAGTGCTTATGGAACAGGAAACGCTTAAGGTTTTGGCAGTGGCAGATCCGGCGGTGGAAGGTTATCTGGATAAAGAACTGGGGATTTTAGACGGATATGGAGGAAACGTGGATTTTCATATCGTGCCCTGGGCGGATTACTATCCGATGATGATGAAAGCATTTGCCGGGGAAGCGGATTATGACATTGTCATGGTTGCCGGCCATTTATGGCTTCGTGACTTTGTAGAAAATGGATACCTTTCGGAATTTGAGCTTGAGGAAGAAGACATCCTTCCGGTTATTGCAGAAGAAATGAAGTATAAGGGGAAGGCATATTTATCTCCCTCTTTCTGTGACGGACATNNCGGACATATGATCATCTACCGTAAAAGCCTGCTTGATCAGGTGTTGGGTAAGGAACTTGGAAGCGTCATCACTCCCAAGGAATACATAGAAACGGCAAAAGCCTACAAGGCAGCCTGCGGCGAACAGGCCGTAGCCATGAAGGCTGATAAGTCCGAGATATTTACCGATGCCCTTCCTTTTCTCCGTATGTTCGGAGGAGATGCTTATGATTCCGATGGGGCTGCGGCCTGCGGAAAGGAAGACGCGGTAAAGGGTCTTCAGTCCTACGTGGAACTGAGAGCCTGTGCAGTAGATGGTACAGAAAGCTTCGGCAACGGGGAAATTGCAGAAGCTATCCGGCAAAAAAGAGCAGCTATGGCGGTTACCTGGAGCGGCCAGATGGGAGAAGTCTTTAAGGAAGGCTGTCTGGAACCGGCAGATCTGGGATTTTGCACGTTTTCCACGGCCTGGAACGTGACTTGGTCCTTTGGGATCTGTTCGGGCTGCAGGAAAAAGCAAGCTGCAGAAGAATTTCTTAAGTACCTTCGGTCACCTGAGGTAGATCAGAAGGTGGGAAGAAAAAGTGGCGCTCCTGTAAGAAGAGGAAGCTATCTGGAAGGGGCCGGTGACTGCCCCTGGTTTCCAGTACAGCAGAAGATGATGGAACTTGCAAGACCCCTTCCCGATTTATCAAAGGCAGGGGAGAAAAACGGAGTCCTTTATGAGAAAATCTTTGAGGCATTTTCCGGAAAAAAGACAGCAGAAGAAGCCATGAAGGAAGCCGGGCAAATGATAAATGGCATGACCGAACTGTAACGATATAATCAGGGAGAAAACATGAAGATTATTATAATTGGAGGAGTAGCGGCAGGAATGAGCGCCGCCTCCAAGATCCGCAGGGTCGACCCGGACACGAAAGTAACGGTCTATGAAAAGGGAGGTTTTCTCTCTTATGGAGCGTGCGGACTTCCCTACTATGTGGGAGACTATAACGATGATTACCGCAAAATGATCGCCCGTACACGGGAGACCTTTTCCAAGATGGGCATAGAAACCTTTCTCCGCCATGAGGTACAATCCGTTGACGTAGAAAGGAAAGAGGTCCTTGTAAAGGATCTTTTAAATGGTCAGGAATTTACGGATTCTTACGATAAATTAATGATAGCTGTGGGGGCATCGGCTGTGGTTCCTCCCTTTCCAGGCAAGGAGCTTATGGGGGTCCATGTACTGAAATCCATGGAAGACGGGATCTTTTTAAAGGAATACGCAAAAATGCCGGAAATCCGGAATATCGTCATCGTTGGAGGCGGATATATCGGGGTGGAATGTGCGGAAGCGTTTTTGAACCTTGGAAAGAATGTCCGCATGCTTGAGGCGGCTCCCAGGATTCTTATGCCCTTTGATGAGGAAATCGCCGCCCTGGCCCATGAAGAGCTGGTAAAGTCAGGGGTCCTGCTTAACACCGGAGAAAAGGTGGAAGGGTTTTATGGAGACGGTCTTTATGTGAAGGGTGTAAAAACAGATAAGGGAACCTACGAGGCGGATTTAGTGATCGTTGCCGTTGGTGTCCGTCCCTGTACGGAATTTTTGAAAAACACGGGAATCTCCATGGGGAAAAACGGTGCTCTGATCGTGGACCGGGAAATGAGAACCTCTGTTCCGGATGTGTATGCGGCGGGAGACTGTATTCTGGTCTATCATGAGGGTTTAGAGGAAGACAGCTTTTTGGCTCTCGGAACAGTTGCGAATAAATGCGGCAGGATCGCAGGCGCCAATATGGCAGGGGGCCATGAATCGTTTATAGGAGCTCTTGGTTCTGCTGCGATCAAGGTGTGCGGGCTGGAGCTTGGTCGTACGGGTATGGGAGAAGGAGATGCCATACGTCTTTCTAAGGATTATAAGACTTTGGTAATCCAGGCCAATGACCATCCGGCATACTATCCGGATCCAACGCCCATCACCATTAAGCTGATCTATGAAAAAGGAACAAAAAGGCTGCTCGGCGCACAGACCTGCGGACAAAAAGGGGCTGTTTTGCGGGCAGATGTATTTGCTGTGGCAATTCATTGCAGGATGACAACAGCAGAGCTTGGAATGACGGATCTCATTTATGCACCCCCCTTTTCCGGTGTATGGGATGCCATCCAGATTGCATGCAATGCAGCGAAATAAAGTAGTGCAGGATAGAAAGTGAGGTCAGACCATGAGCAAAATAATGACTTTGCAGGAAGCAGCAGCCCGGATCCATGACGGGGATATCCTTGGTCTTGGCGGCAATGTGCTTCATCGGGCGCCCATGGCAATGGTGCGGGAACTGGTGCGTCAGAAAAAAAGGGACTTAAAGCTGGTAAAGACTGCAGGAGCCATGGATGTGGACATGCTTTGCTTCGGAGGCTGTGTTTCCAGCGTAGATGCCGGCTTTATCAGTTATGAAAGTGAATATTCCCTGGCAGGACATTACCGTAAGACTGTTGAAAGCGGAGCTGTGAAAGGAAATGAACATGCCTGTTATACGGTGATCTCCGCGCTCCGTGCCGCCAGCTACGGAGTGGGATTCATGCCTGTAAAGGGGCTTGTGATCAGCGACTTAATAGATGCCAATGATTATTTTATACGGGTCGAGGATCCGTTTACAAAGGAGCCGGTAACAGTGGTAAAGGCCATTCGGCCGGATGTTGCGGTCATCCATGTGCAGGAGGCGGATGAAGAGGGTAACGCCAGGATCACAGGACCGTTATTTGAGGATGTTCTGTTCTCCAGGGCGGCGAAAAGGGTCATCCTGACGGCAGAGAATATCGTCCATGGATCTGCGTTTACTGGCAGCTCAAAAAAGGCGGATATTCCCCATTTTCTGGTGGAAGCGGTTGTCAGGGCCCCAAAAGGAGCTGCACCCTGTTCCTGTCCTGGATCTTATGATATTGACGGAAAGAATATAAAGGAATTCAAAGGGCTTAAAGATTTGGGCGGCCTAAATGCCTATTTAATGGCGTTTGAAAAGTCCGATTATAAAGGATAAGGGGGCATGGCATGATGGAAGAAAAATACAGAGTCAGCGATATTATGGTCTGCGCCATGGCCCGCCTCATACCTGACGGCAGCAAGGTGTTTCACGGAGTGTCCTCCCATATGCCCATGATTGCGCTGCTGCTGGCAAAAGCGCTTCATGCGCCGGGGGCTGTGCATTTGAATATTCCGGGCGGAACAGATCCGGATCCGGTGAGGCTTAAAAAATATACCAGTGCAGGCCCAGAGCTTTTGGAACGTGCCACAGCATATTTTCCTTTAATGGAAGTATTTGACTTAGCCATGAGAGGGGAGCTAGATGTGGCATTCTTAAGCGGAATCCAGTTTGATTTCCACGGCAATGTCAATGCGTCGGTTATTGGAGATTATAAAAAACCAAAAGTGAGGATGCCGGGAGGAGCAGGCAGTGCCGTTCTCATTCCAACGGCAAAAAGGGCGATTCTTTGGAGGACAAAGCATGACAAGCGCACCTTTGTGAACCAGGTGGATTTTGTAACTACCAGGGGAAATGTGGAACGGATCATCACTCCACTGTGCATCTTTAAAATGGTAAATGGGGAAATGGTTCTGGAAACCATCCACCCAACTTCCAGTTTAGAAGAGGTACAGGAAAACACCGGATTTCCCATAAAATACTCCCATATCGCCTATACGCCTCTTCCCACAAAGGAAGAGCTGAATGCGCTGAAACGGATCGATCCGGGAGATTTCAGAAATATAGAATTCTAAGGAGGCCATTTATGGCACTTGAGAGGATCAATGCAGTAGGAACCAGCTTTTTTGGCCGCGGTTCCATAGGACTGCTGCCGGATGAACTTAAGAAACGGGGATTTAAACGGGGACTCATCGTTACGGACCCCTTCTTATATAAAAATGGTACCGGTGACAAAGTGGGAGCCTGTCTATTAAAAGCCGGGATGGAATATGCCATTTATTACCTGGTCGNNACAGCATTGTGATGGCAAACGGCGGTAAGGTAGAGGATTATGAAGGGGTAGACCGCTCTCTTAATCCTGGAATGCCCATTGTTGCGGTGAATACTACCGCAGGAACCGGTTCTGAGGTTACCTCGTTCTATATTGTGACTGATCCGGTGAGACATTCCAAAATGTGTATGGTGGACCCGAACTGCATGGTCACCATTGCCGTCAATGATGTGGATTTAATGATGAGCATGCCAAAGGCCCTCACGGCTTCCACAGGTATGGATGCCATGACCCATGCCATTGAAGCGGCCGTGGCGAAGCGGGCGACCCCCTACACGGATAAGGATGCCCTTTGGGCAATGGGGGTGATTGGTACCTATCTTCCGGAAGCGGTGGCAGACGGAAGCAATGAAAAAGCCAGGGAAATGATGGCTTATGCGGAATACAGCGCGGGCATGGCATTTTCCAATGCAGGTCTTGGCATGGTGCATGCCATGGCTCATTCTCTAGGAGGGCTCATGAACCTGCCTCACGGCATCTGCAATGCAGTTTTGCTGCCTTTTGTCATGGAATTTAACGGAAGCAGGCCGGAAGCCGCACAACGGTATAAGAAGGTGGCGGAGGGACTTAAGCTTCCAGGGACGTCCGCCATGACAGGGGAACAGGCTGTGAAGGAAACGGTGGCCTGCATCAGGCGGCTGTCTAAGGAAGTTGGGATTACACAGAGTCTTAAGGAGCTTAAGGTAAATCCTGAGGATTTTAATGCGCTGGCGGAAATTGCGCTTAAGGATTCCTGTATGGAGGACAATCCCTTTAAACCGACTCTTAAGCAGGTCATAGAAGTGTATCGGAAAGCATATGGTTGAACTGCAATAAATAGTGGAAAGGAGAAGGAATAAATGAAAAAACTGATTAATGTACCGGAAAACTATGTAAATGAGATGCTGGAGGGAATCTATCTTGCTCATCCAGACTATGTTACTTACACGGAAGGCGATTTGCGCTGCCTGGTCACTTCCAATAAGACAGAGGGAAAAGTGGGGATCGCAACCGGAGGGGGTTCGGGGCACCTCCCTCTGTTTTTGGGTTATGTAGGAAAAGGAATGTTGGATGGCTGTTCGGTCGGAGATGTTTTCCAGTCTCCCAGTGCGGAACAGATGCTAAATGTTACGAAAAGCATTGATTCCGGAGCAGGTGTTCTTTATATTTACGGCAATTATAACGGGGATATCTTTAATTTTGACATGGCTGCAGAGATGGCAGATATGGAAGAGGGAATCCGTGTGGAAAGCGTTGTTGCTGGGGAAGATGTGGCATCTCCCAAGGCGGCTCCCGGAGAAAAGAACACCAGAAGAGGAGTGGCAGGTATCTTTTTTGTATATAAGTGTGCCGGAGCAGCAGCTGCAGCCGGGAAGGATTTACAGGAGGTAAAGCGGATTGCAGAGAAAGCGGCTGCCAATGTGAGGACCATGGGAGTGGCACTTACCCCCTGTACAGTACCGAGAGTCGGTCATCCGGGATTTGAGATCGGAGAGGATGAGATGGAAATCGGCATGGGAATCCATGGAGAGTCTGGAATCCGCCGTGGGAAACTGGAAACAGCAGATGAGGTCACATCGGAAATGATGGAAAAAATCCTTGAAGATATTCCATACTGCGCCGGAGATGAGGTTGCGGTTCTGGTGAACGGACTGGGGGCTACTCCTCTTGACGAGCAGTATATTGTGGCAAGAAAGGTCAATCTGATTCTGGAAGAGAAGGGAATCAAGGTACACCGTTATTATGTAGGTGAGTATGTGACCTCCATCGAGATGGCCGGCTTGTCCATTTCCCTTTTGAAAATGGATGAGGAACTGAAGGACTATCTGGATGCTCCGGCTGATACGCCATTCTTTAAGCAGGGAATTGTCTAAAGATCATATTGGAGTAAATAGCACAGGCGCAACCGTTTGTCACGAATATTTATGCCGCCGGCATCAGCGGCAGAATGGAGGCTGATATGAACCAGCAGGAACTGATAGCCATGCTTGGCAGAATAAGTACGATCATGGTGGAAAACCGAAACTACTTAATTGAACTGGACAGTGTTGTGGGAGACAGTGATTTAGGGCTTACGATGACGGATGGATTCCAGGCGGCCTACGACGCGGTTTCGGATGGATCGGAGCCGGATTTAGGCAAGCTTTTGTACAAGGCAGGAAAGACCATGGGAAATAAGGTCCCTTCTACCATGGGGACGTTGATGGCAGCAGGACTGATGCGCGCCGGAAAGACACTAAAAGGAAAGACAGAATTGTCTGACACAGATGTTGCTGACTTGTTTGAAGCCTATGAAGCAGGTGTTGCTGATCTGGGTAAGGCTAAATTAGGGGATAAAACCTTTCTAGATGGATTTCATCCCGGAGTGCAGGTACTAAAAGCCGGAGTGGAAGCCGGAGTATCCTTAGAGGAAGCTTTTGGGGAAGCAGCAACGGCTGCACGGGAAGGCTTTGAACGTACCACGACCATGATTGCCGTTCATGGAAGAGCGGCAACAAGAGGAGAAGCGTCCCGATCCTTAAAAGATCCCGGGGCTGCTGTGGCAGCTCTTATTATGAAGGCAGTTGCAGACAGATAAAATAAATGACCGGAGCAAACAGAAATGTTTTGCTCCGGTTTTCGTTTGCTGATTGTTAGCACCAGGTGCAAAAGACAGGGGACATATAAAATTAAGCCTTGTTATTTTACTTTTTCTTCTTTATAATTTAGGAAACGGTAAGGGGGCTTAAACATGAACTTTCAACAGCGGATTTTATCACGTGAATTTGGGCTCAATGACACAGATGATCTGATCATTGACTATATCAATCTTCATAGGAAAGAGATCATGAACCTGTCAATACGAAAAATAGCAGAGGACATTTACGTTGCGCCGAATGCTGTCATGAGATTTTCAAAAAAGATTGGGTACAGTGGTTTTTCTGAGCTTAAATATGCTTTGAACAATGAGGACAAACCAGAGGATGGAGATAAGACACTGGTTCATCAGCTTATGGAACACCTGCCGCAGAATATAGTGAGAACCCTGGATACGATTGATGAAAGTGTGATCAAAAAGGTATCGAAAACCTTAAAGGAGGCAGATTGCTGTATATTCGCCGGACTTGGGGATTCTTATCCCTTTTGTGAAATGATGAAAAATAACCTTCGGTGTTTTACAAAAAAGGTAGAATGTGAAATTCATATTCATGATATGTTTTACTGCGTGGAGCATGGAGGAAGCGGAGATGTCCTGGTTGTCATAAGCGCCCGCGGAGAAAATGAGCGGCTTCTGGAGCTGACGCAAAAGGCAAAGGCAAAGGGAATGAAAACAATCAGTATCACTCATTTCAACAAGAATCCACTGGCTGATATGACGGACTTACAGCTGTTTTTCTGGGGAGAATACCGGGTTGTAAATGATTATAATGTAACGGACCGGTGTGGTTTGATGGTTTTGCTGCGGCTGCTGAGTGAAGATTTTTGGAATACATATTATAGGGCTTAGTTAATTTTTGTTTAACAGGTATTGTATGAAAACAATACCTGTTTTTGTGTATTTGTATCATACTCATTTGAAAACCTGTGTGCAAATGACCAAAATACAGTTTTCGTTAGAATAAGTGCTATAGTGTTCTTAAAAAGAAATAAGGAGGAAGGGTTATGAATCTTCAAGGGGTAACAAGTGAACAATTGATTGCTTTGAATTGCAGCTATAAAAGCAAAGATGAGGCGATCCGTGCTTTGATTGAAAAGCTTTATAAAGAAAAAAAGATTCAGTCAAAAGAAGATTTTTATCATGCAGTAAAAGAGAGGGAACGCTTATCCGCTACCGGAATTGATAAGGGGATCGCAATTCCCCATGGAAAAAGCAAGACAGTCAATGCTGCAGCATTTGCATTTGCTTCCATTAAGGAGCCGATAGAAGACTGGGAGAGCCTGACTCCGGATAACAAAGTGCGTTATGTATTTTTGCTGGCGATTCCCGAGGCAGAGGCAGGAAGTACCCATCTGGAGCTGTTAGCGGAGCTGATGACTAAGATATCGGATCATCGTTATCTCGAGAATCTTCTTTCGTCCCAAACGAGTCAGGAGTTCTATAAAAATCTTTCCTATGAACCTGTGAAAGCGGATGCGAATAAAACATATAAAAAATCAATCGTAGCAGTGACGGCCTGTCCGGCAGGAATTGCCCATACCTATATGGCTGCCGAAGCCCTGGTTTTAGCCGGAGAAGAAATGGGAGTTAAGGTCTATGTGGAAAAACAGGGGGCAAATGGCGTGGAGGGCCGCCACACCGCAGAGCACTTAGAGAAAGCGGATGCTGCGATCTTTGCGGTTGATGTGGCTGTAAAGGATTCCGAACGGTTTGATCACCTTCCGGTTTATAAAACCAAAGTATCCGCGCCCCTAAAAGATGCCAAGGGTATCATAAGGGCAGCGCTTGACAAAGCAGAAACCCAGGAAAAACGGGAATATACGGGAAGCAGGGAGGAAGAAAAACAGAGCTTTGGAAGTGAAGTCAAACAGGCGGTGCTGACCGGAGTTTCCTACATCATTCCGATCATTGTTGCAGGCGGTATGATCAATGCGTTTGCAGTATTAATTGCCCAGGGATTTGGGTTGCAGGATTTATACAATCTGGATAAAAGCTGGCTGTGGCTGTTTCGGAAAATGGGCGGCAATACCCTTGGAACACTGATGATTCCCATGCTTTCTGCCTATATGGCTTACTCCCTTGGAGACAAGACAGCCCTGGCCCCCGGTTTTGCTGCCGGAATTGCTGCGAACCTGATTAACGGTGGGTTTTTATGCGGCATGTTAGGTGGACTGGTTGCCGGCTATACGGTGAGGGCCTTAAGGAAGTACATTCCTGCAAAAGGCATATTTTCAGGGTTTGTTTCATTTTGGGTTTATCCTGTATGCAGTACGTTAATCGTTGGAATTGTTATTATCTTCTTGCTTGGAAAACCAGTTGCATGGCTGAATCAGGCGCTGTTCCAGGTGCTGGGAAATATGAGCGGGTCCAATGCCGGCCTTCTTGGCGCCATCATCGGAATTATGGTATCCTTTGACCTTGGCGGTCCGGTAAATAAAGCAGCATACACATTCTGCGTTGGTGCTATGTCAGAAGGGATTTTGATGCCGTATGCGGCATTTGCTTCCATTAAAATGGTATCTGCATTTGCAGTAACCTTTGCAACATTAGNNATTTTTTCTCTATGCGCCGGTTCCGCAGTGACAGGGGCAATTGTGGCTATGTGCAATATCGGCCTGGATGTGCCTGGGGCCGGAATTTTCTCCTTATTTTTATTAAAGGATGGGCTTGGCGGATTCGCGAATGCCGTTATATGGTTTTTTGCGGCTGTACTGGGAGCGGTTATTTCTACCATTCTTCTGGTATTATTGAAAAAAGCAAGATTTAAGAAACAACAGAAAGTGTAAAAAAGAAAGGCGGAGAAACGTTTGGCAGATCGTATACATGTCGTTCCACATTTTCATTGGGACAGGGAGTGGTATTTTACCGCGGAAGAATCTAAAATTTTACTGGTGCGTGATATGGAAGAAGTTCTCACCGTGCTGGAAACCAAAAGGGAATACCCCTGCTTTGTCTTAGATGGACAGACCTCAGTCCTGGAAGATTATTTTTCTGTGAAGCCTGAAAATTATGAACGTGTAAGGAAACTGGTTCAGCAGGGAAGGCTGATTATAGGCCCATGGTATACCCAGACCGATGAGATGGTAGTAGGAGGGGAATCCATGATCCGTAATCTGCTTTATGGTATGATGGACTGCGAAAAACTGGGGCCCCGTATGGATATTGGATATCTGCCGGATTCTTTCGGGCAGACGGCCCGGCTGCCGCAGATTTTAAATGGATTCGGAATCAAACGGTGTATATTTTGGCGAGGGACCTCGGAGCGAATGGGGACGGACAAAACAGAATTTTACTGGGAAGGCCCGGACAAATCAAAGGTCTTGGTCCAGCTTCTACCGCTGGGATATGCAATCGGGAAGTATCTGCCGACAGAGCCGGATGAGCTGAAGACGAGACTGGACAAATATCTTCCGGTATTGGATAAGGGAGCTGCAGCAGATGATATACTCCTTCCTAACGGCCATGATCAGATGCCGATTCAAAAGAATATTTTTCAGGTGATGGAAGAGATTGAAAAACTGTATCCGGGAAGAAAGGTTTCCATAGGGCGCTATGAAGATGTTTTTGAACGCACGGAGGAATTAGATCGCCTGGATACTCTTAAGGGAGAGTTTCTGGATGGAAAATATATGCGTGTTCACAGAAGCATTTATTCATCCAGAGCTGATTTGAAATCAGCAAATACCAGGATTGAAAACAAAATAACGAATTTACTGGAGCCCCTGATGAGTATTGCCTATAGTCTGGGGGTTCCGTATGAACATGGTCTCATGGAGCAGTTGTGGAAAGATCTTTTGAAAAACCATGCCCACGATTCCATTGGCTGCTGCTGCAGCGATAAGGTTCATCGGGCAATAGAGGACCGTTTCTTTCTAACAGAAGAACGGACCAACCAATTGATGGATTTTTATATGCGCCAGATTGCTGACAGTATGGACAGCACCATATCTGTGGATAAACTTATTGCATTTAATCTGCTTCCTTATGAAAGAACCGAGGTTATAACTGGGGAGGTTATAACCAGGATTCCTGACTTTGAGCTGGAAGATGAAGAGGGCGGGAAGATCCCGTTTGAGATATGCAGAAAGGAAACCATAGATCCGGGATTGATTGACAGACAGATCGTACATTATGGTAATTACGAACCGTTTGTGAAATATAAAATTATTTTTCAGGATACCATACCGGCTATGGGATACCGGACATATTTTCTAAAGGAATCACAAGGAGAGGACCGCAGTGTGTCCGAGGGCACCTTAACAGACGTGATTGAAAACAGATATTATAAGATCCAAGTGTCCAAAAACGGTGCCTTATGCATTACGGATAAGGAAAGCGGAAATACCTATTCCGAAGTCCTTTTATTGGAAGATGGCAGCGACGATGGGGATGGATACGATTATTCTCCGCTTGAAGAGGATTTCGTGGTTACCAGCAGAGCCGCTTGCGCAGATGTGAAGATCCGTTGCCTAAACTATATGACAAAAGCTGAGGTCCGGTATTCCCTGCCGGTTCCAAAAGATTTGGATAGCAGAAAGAACAAGATCTGCGATGCCGTACTGGAGGTATTCTGGAATATTACTTTAAGAAAAGATTCCAGAGTGATTGAGATCACATCAGAAGTTCATAATCAGGCAAAGGACCACCGCCTTAGGGTGCTGATTCCCAGCAGTATGGGAACGGGGCATTCTGTCTGCGATAATCAATTAGGAGTCATACGGCGGCCGGTGGAAGACCGTGCGATGGAAGTATGGGAAAAAGAAAACTGGTCAGAGCGCCCGGATTCCATCTATCCTTTCCTTTCATACGTATACCCGGAAGGAGACAGGGGAATCGCAGTCCTGACTAATTCTGTACGGGAATATGAAATGACCGGGTATGGGTATGATACGACAGCAATTA
>DJBG01000006.1:0-5338 GCA_002429965.1 Hungatella sp. UBA5982 | reverse complement strand
TCCCAGATGCAGGGGGTGAAAAGATTTGAATTTGCCTTAACAACCTGGATTTCATGTGCGGCACAGCAGGCAAAAGAGTATATAACACCGGTTATCACATACAATAAGATGCCATATCACGCCATGAAATTGAATCCCGCTGAAATCAGGGTACCATATCAGTATAGTCTTCTAAATATAGAAGAAAAAAGATTGATCTTAAGTGGGCTGAAAAAAGCGGAAAAGGCAGATGAGCTGATTCTTCGCTGCTATAATCCATTTGACTGCGGCCTTGAGCTCCNNTTTGGAATGAACGCAGGCTGGATGAAAAGGAAAACGGGAAAAATGATGACTGCAGCTCTATGGTCATTGAGCCGGGCCAGATCAAGACATTTGCGGTCAAGCCGGAAAATAAAGGGAAGTTCTAGGGAAAATGGGAGCAGGCAAAGAAAAACTGTCTGCTCCTTAACCAGAAGAGCCTGCTGTATTTTTGTGAAAAATAGACGATTTTACTGTTGAAAAATTGGGTAAAATGCAGAAAATCTTAAAATCGGTTGCATCAATTTGCAAACGGTGTTATATTGTGTCTAGTTGAGTACAACTGAATAGCAAAACAGGAAGACGTGTTACTGGTAATGCAGGCAAGATCGGATTGAGCGAAAAGTTATAAGACTTATTATTTTATGGTCTTATAATTCCCATAGCTTGGTCGGGTCTTTTTTATTTTGTCATTCCGGCCGGATGATGAGATATTAAAACACTTGAAAGGGGTTTGGAAAATGAATTATAATCAAATAGCCAAAGACATCATAGCAAACGTCGGCGGTTCCGATAACATAAGGGGACTCACCCATTGTTTTACCAGATTAAGGTTTGAGTTAAGAGATTCAAAGAAGGCAAACAAAGAAGTAATTGAGCATCTGGAAGGTGTTATTTCCGTAGTGGAAAGCGGCGGACAGTTCCAGGTCGTGCTTGGAACAAAGGTCACAAAGGTTTACGAAGCGATCCTTCCCATGGTATCATTAGAGGAAAACTCAGCAGTCGGCAACGAAGAAAAAGGTTCTTTTTGGAACAGGATTCTGATTGCCATTTCCTCCATGTTCACCCCCATGGTTCCGGCGATTGCGGCCTCCGGTCTTTTAAAAGGTCTTTTGACCATTGCAAGAATTACGGCCTCCAATCATGGAATGGATATCACGGTCAACCAGACGTATATTCTCATTATGGCTGCAACAGACGCATTGTTTTATTTCATGCCAATTATTCTTGCCTATACCAGTGCAAAGGTATTTAAGGCAAATGAATTTATTGCCATGGCACTTGGCGGGACCATGTGCTACCCGGCGGTTGTTTCCCTGATGACCGGGAAAGAGGCTGTTAGCATGTTCGGCATTGCCATTACCAAGGCAAGTTATGCGTCATCAGTGATTCCCATTATTATCGGAGTATTTATTCTTGCATATATACAGAAGTTTTTAGAAAAGATAATTCCTGAAGTATTGAAGATCATACTGGTTCCGGGCATATCCCTCCTGGTTATGATCCCTGCAACCTTTATGGTATTTGGTCCTATCGGCATTTACATTGGTAACGGCATTAACTTTATCTACACTGGGATGATGAATTTAAGCCCTGCCCTGTGCGGCGCTTTTGTAGGCGGCATGTGGTGTGTATTTGTTATTTTCGGAGCACACAGAGCACTGCTTCCAATTGGTATCAATGATGTGGCACAGTTCGGCCACCAAAACTTACTGGCTTTTGCCGGCGCGGCAAACTTCTCCCAGGGCGGTGCAGCCCTCGGTGTTATGTTAAAGACGAAAAGCAAGGATTTAAAAACAGTTGCAGCTTCTGCAGCCATATCTGCATCTGTGTGCGGCATTACGGAGCCTGCCATTTACGGCTGCAACCTGCGGCTAAAAAGGCCCATGATCTATGCCATTATATGCGGTGCCATCGGTGGTGCTATCATGGGTGTGGGAGGTGTGTACGGCGATTCCTTTGCCAATAATGGGGTGCTAACCTTTGCAACCTATGCGGCTTTTGGTATGAAAACCTTTATTTATTATCTGATCGGTGTTGCAGTGTCCTTCTTTGGCGCAATGGGACTTACCTTCCTATTTGGTTTTGATGATATTACTGGAAAAGGCGGNNTGAATTTCAGGACGTTTCAGAAATTACTTCCAAAGCAGATATATTGATCAGCTCACCGGTGGAAGGTACGGCTGTTCCCATGACATCGGTAAACGATGAGGTTTTTTCTTCCATGGCATTGGGGAACGGAATTGCCATTATCCCGGAAAAAGGTGAAGTTGCCGCTCCGGAAGACTGTACCGTGACCCTGGTTTATCCAACGCTTCATGCTCTGGGGCTTATGCTGGACAGCGGAGCTGAAATGATTATTCACGTAGGAATCAATACGGTCCAGTTGGAAGGAAAGCATTTTAAAAAATATGTGGAAGAAGGCGCCCATGTCAAAAAGGGGACCAAGCTGCTCTCTTTTGACTTAGATGCCTTAAAGAAGGAAGGATATGATACGGTTGTTCCGATCATTATCAGCAATACCGCTGCCTTCCACGAGGTAACAGGACTTATTGGAACCGGAGCTTCTCTTGAAAAGCCGGTGATCGCAATCAAAAATAATCAGTAAAGGAAATGTGGATATGGAAGTAACGAAAGCAAATTTTCCAAAAAACTTTTTATGGGGAGCCTCCTCTTCGGCATTCCAGATAGAAGGCGGCTGGGATGAAGGCGGAAAAGGCCTTACAGTTGCCGATGTAAACTCCTTTAAGCGTTCGGATATACAGGCCGACAGCAAAGCTGCCAGTGATTTTTACCATCATTGGGAGGAGGATATCCGGTTGATGAAGGAACTTGGTATGCAGATTTACCGGTTCTCTATTTCCTGGGCCAGAATCATACCTGATGGAGATGGGGAAATAAATCAGGCAGGGATTGATTTCTATAATAAGATCATTGACCTTCTGCTGGAACAGGGCATACAGCCTTTCATCACCTTATATCACTTTGACCTTCCCTTTGCCCTTGTTGAAAAATATAATGGCTGGGAATCCAGAGAATGTGTAAAGGCCTTTGAGCGTTATGCAAACATATGCTTTAAAGCCTTTGGAGACAGAGCCGTTTACTGGCAGGTCCACAACGAGCAGAATCTTATGGTGAGGGTAAACGAACGTGTGAACATCACCACGGACGATGCATGGGAAGCCGACCGCCAGAGAGCCCAGATGGACTATCACATGTTCCTGGCTCATGCACTGGCAGTGAAAGCCTGCCACTCCATTATACCAAATGGAAAGATTGGTCCTGCGGTATCATCCACCTGCACCTATCCGGAAAGCAACAGACCGGAGGATGTATGGGCGGCCAGAATGAATGACTGGTTTAAGACGGATTACTGCCTGGATATGCATTACTACGGCCGTTATCCAGGATATTACATGCGTTATCTGGAGGAAAGGAATATCGTGCCGGTTATGGAACCGGAAGATGAGGAAATTTTAAAAGACCAGGGGATGGATTTTATTGCCCTGAATTATTACCGGACCCTGTGTGTCCGGTACCTTCCTGCAGATGAGGAGCATCCGGCAGGAGAGAGGGCGTTCCCCATCAATGAAGTGGATTTTGACCAGTATGGTTATTTTCATCATATGAAAAATGAACATCTGGCTTCCAGCGAATATGGAGCCCAGATCGACCCGCTGGGCCTTCGGACCGTATNNTACCACCTTCCTCTCATTGTTACGGAAAATGGCCTGGGAGCAGCCGATACCCTGACAGAAGACGGCAAAGTCCATGATGAGTACCGGATCAGCTATTTAAGGGCACACATCCAGGCGATAAGCCAGGCAATCGAAGACGGGGTTTCTGTTATGGGATATTCTCCCTGGTCGTTTATGGATCTTCTCAGTTCCCATGAGGGCTTCCGGAAGCGGTATGGTTTTGTCTATGTCAATCGGGAGGACCATGACTTAAAGGATATGCGCCGCATCAAAAAGGACAGTTATTTCTGGTACAGGCGAGTGATTGAAACCAATGGAAACGAACTCTGAGTATTGACCTTGGCTCACTGCTTTCGTGAGAATAACAGAAATGGGGTTGGGTTATGAGGGTTGTAAAAGTAATGAATAATTCCCTGCTGCTGGCACTTGATGACAGCGGCAGGGAAGTGATCCTGATGGGCAAGGGAATCGGATTTAATAAGTCCATTGGGCATCATTTAAAAAGCGAAGACATTGAAAAAGTATTTGTCTTAAAGGACCGGTCTATATCAAAGAATATCATCCGGCTTGCCTCCGAAATAGACAGTACTTATTTTGAACTGGCCAAACAGGTTNNGACTTACGGACCATTTATCTTTTGCTGTAAAAAGGAACAATGAGGGGATTTTAATACAGAATTTTTACACGCAGACTTTAAAGCGTTTCAATCCAAAGGAATATCAGGTTGGCATATATGCCCTGCAGCTTGTGAGGGAGCGGCTGCAGGTGGAACTGCCTGAAGACGAGGCAGGGAATATTGCCTTTCATTTCATCAATGCACAGACGAATAGCTCTGACAGCATGGATAACCAGAAGATATTTGAGACTGTCAAGGGCATTTTGGATATTGTAAAGTATAACTTTTCCATTCTTTACGATGAGGACGGAATCGGCTACACCCGTTTTGTGACTCATCTGCGTCTCTTTGCACAAAGGCTTGTAAACGGCAGTCAGGATTTATATGATTATGAAGACTCCTTTTACACTCATGTGCTTGAGAGCTGTCCAAAGGAATATGAATGTGTGAAAAAAATCGGCGTTTTTATTAAAGAAAAGTTTGATTCGAAACTGTCCAGACAGGAAGAAATGTACTTAGCCGTCCACATTCACAGGATTTTAGAGGAATACGCTCAAAGGAAGAAAACATGAAAGAACAGACATTGAACCAGCTTACGTTTTCACGCAAACAGGAAATCCATTATCTTGCCATGGTATCGCTGTTCTGGTTTGCACAATATGTATACATTCCGTACCAGACGACTTTTTTGACTGCCAGCGGAGCAAGCAGTGCTTTTACCGGTATGGTTGTCGGGGCATATGGAATTTCCCAGTTGCTGTTAAGGTTTCCCATAGGGCTTTGTGCGGATTCCGTTGGCAGGCATAAATATTTTATTATGGCAGGAGCGATCGCCTCCGGGACTGCATCTGTTTTCCGGGTATTTTGGTGCAATGGCGCCGGTTTT
This sequence comes from Hungatella sp. UBA5982, assembly GCA_002429965.1. Taxonomy (GTDB): domain Bacteria; phylum Bacillota; class Clostridia; order Lachnospirales; family Lachnospiraceae; genus Lacrimispora. Next base: position 120 of record DJBG01000006.1, on the reverse strand, counting down.
CTGGCTGCCAATTTTTTCTCCGGGCTGGCTTCCGCCATGTGGATTTCTTTTATGGTGTTCTACACCAATCATTTTTCTGCCAGGGATCAGCAGGCAGCCACCAGCCGGATTGTGCTGTTC
>DJBG01000030.1 GCA_002429965.1 Hungatella sp. UBA5982 | reverse complement strand
TCTTTAATGTAGGCGATCAAATCTTCTGCCTGCTGTTCGCTTCCAACAATAGGGGCGATCTCCGTCTGGATATGGGCCTTGATTAAATTGATGGAAGGTGCTTCTGCCCGCATTTTTACTCCGTATTTATTTCCGTGTTTGATGACTTCCGGTTCATCCAGTATAATCTCGGACCGTTCCGGGGTTACGATTCCATAGCCTTTGAAACGAACCTGGCTCATGGCCTGGTTGACCTTTTCGTATTCTGCCTTCATTTTAGCAAGCTCACTTAAGGTCTGCATCAACTGGTATTCTCCCTCAATCGGAAGCCCTACGTAATCGCTTAAAATCTGATAATAATAGCTGTCATCCACATCCATGGCAACGGAAACGCTGCCGTCGGCCATATTTAAGTTCTGGACCTTAATGGACCGGACGCTTTCTGTTGATCCGTCAAATAAGTCTGAGGATACGTCCTTCATATGGGATACCTTTTTCACCATATCCTTTGCAGCCTGGATGACCTGGGCCTTCAGCCAGTGGGTAGCAGGGAGGATCTCAAGCCATTTTGGAATGAAGAAATCCATTTCAGTCACGGGGAATTCCTTTAATACCCGTTCAAGGATGTTGTTTACATCATCCTTTTTTAACTGTTCACAGTTAATGGGCATGACCGTTACCCCATATTTCTGGCTGATATCCTTTGAGAGAGCCGTTGTTTCCTCGGAATATGGCTTTGCGGAATTAAGCAGGATAATAAAAGGTTTCCCCAGGTTTTTTAATTCCTGTACGGTGCGCTCTTCTGCAGCTATGTAGTTGGGACGCTTTAGTTCGCCGATGGAACCGTCTGTGGTTATGACTACGCCAATGGTAGAATGGTCATTGATAACCTTTCTGGTTCCGATTTCAGCCGCTTTTGTAAAAGGAATCTCATAATCAAACCAGGGCGTCTTCACAAGCCGCTCTTCATCATTTTCAATGTGGCCGGCAGCACCTTCTACCATAAAGCCTACACAGTCGATTAAGCGGACTTTTGTTTCGATCTCATCTCCCAGACGGATGATGGCAGCTTCTTTGGGGATGAATTTGGGTTCCGTGGTCATGATGGTTTTTCCTGCCGCACTCTGTGGCAGTTCGTCCCTAGTCTGAGTTTTCTGGTGTTCATCCTCCATGCNNAAACGCTTAATAAAAGTCGACTTTCCTGTTCTTACCGGCCCCACAACTCCAATGTAGATTTCTCCGTTGGTTCGGGCTTTGATATCATTGTATACGTTATAATTGTCCATAAAGATTCCCCCTTCTGTGCTGTTATACTATATGCATGGGAGAAAGGATTATTCCCTTTTATTTTTCACCCTGCTTCCAGGAATTTTCTATGTGATTCCTGTTCCCTTTTATAATCGTATTTGAACCGGAGAAAATGGTAAAAAATGAAGGAGGCCAAAGCAGTTTTTACACTTCTTTAGCCATCCTTCATCAACCGGTTATACAAACTGATATCTGTTCTTGTTTGATGCTATCAACGGGGCTTCATCCCATCCACCGCTGCCCGTTCAATTGCCAGACCACTGGTATAACGATCCATAAACACTTCAAATCCGGCTGCATCCTCCGGATCAGGCGTTACCTGATTTCCGCTCTCACCGGAAAACACCTGGTTTCCAAGATAATGCTCCAATGTTTCCCCGGCTTCTTTGTGAACCATATAGGAAGCTAGCAGAGCAATTCCCCAGGCACCTCCTTCCCCGGCAGTATCCATTACGGAAACCGGTACATTCACTGCAGCTGCCATCACGCTCTGTCCCACACCTTTCGTTTTAAAAAGGCCCCCATGGCCAAACAGCAGATCCAGCTTTACCCCTTCCCTTTTAAAGAGAATATCCATTCCCATTTTTAGTGCACCCAAAGAAGTAAACAGGTGGACCCTGATGAAATTGGCCAGATTGAACCTGCTGTCAGGCATGCGTACAAACAGGGGCCTTCCTTCGTCAAATCCGGTTATATGCTCTCCAGCCAAGTAACCGTAAGACAAAAGCCCGCCGCAGTCCTTATCTCCTGTCAGCGCCAGGTTATATAACACGGAAAACATCTGCCCTGTATCTGTTTTTAAGCCCATGGCTTCCAAAACCTCTCCGAACAGGGACACCCATGCGTTTAAATCTGAGGTACAGTTGTTGCAATGTACCATAGCAACCAGATCTCCTGCAGGGGTTGTGACCAGATCGATTTCCTCATATACATGGGTCAGTTCCTCCTCCAATACGATCATGGCAAATACACTGGTACCGGCTGATACATTGCCGGTTCTTGGCCCCACGCTGTTGGTAGCTGCCATACCAGTTCCCGCATCGCCTTCCGGAGGGCAAAGGGGAATGCCGTGTTTTAGCAGGCCGGAAGGATCCAGAAGTCCGGCGCCCTCAGGCGTTAAAACGCCGGCAGTTTTCCCGGCTGATAATACCTTTGGGAGAATCTCCCAAAGCTTCCAGGAATATCCTCCCTCTTCGGCTAACTCATCAAACTGACCCAGCATCCGGCTGTTAAAATCACCGGTCCGGATATCTATAGGGAACATCCCGGATGCATCTCCTACCCCCAATACTTTCTGACCGGTGAGGATCCAGTGCACGTAACCGGATAAAGTCGTCAGGAAACCGATATCTTTCACATGGTCTTCCTGATTCAGCATGGACTGATACAGATGGGCAATGCTCCATCTCTGGGGAATGGGATAAGCGAAAGTTTCTGTCAGTCTGGCAGAAGCTTCTCCGGTTATGGTGTTGCGCCAGGTCCTAAAGGGAACAAGCTGCTCCCCATGCCTATCAAACACCAGATAGCCATGCATCATGCCGCTGATTCCCAGGGAACTTAAAACAGTCAGCTCCACATCGTATCGTTCCTTTACAGCCTCTGCCAGGTCCCGGTAGCAGCCTGTAAGCCCTTTTTTAACTTCCTCCATGCTGTAAGTCCAGACACGTTCCTCATACCGGTTTTCCCAGTCATAGCTTCCTGCAGCAAGAGGAACATGATCTTCCCCTATCAGCACAGCTTTTATCCTGGTAGAGCCAAGTTCGATCCCCAGAGAAGTTTTTCCGTTTTCAATCGCTTCTCTGATTGCAGAAATATCCAAATCCATAAGCCACCCTCCACCTTATACGGTAAATAACGGCCAGGCAATATCAAGAGCCTCTTTGACTGCCGTATATTTTTTGTATTTTTTAAAATATATTTCGTGTTTTTCCATATCCGGCATTACCTTTTTTTCCACATGAACCATATGCCGTGCCGCTTCTACATAGTCTGCGAACCTTCCTGCAGCCACAGTCGCTGCCATGGCACAGCCCAATGCTCCCAGTTCCTTAGCTTTAATGGTTTNNCCCCCCCCTGCCATACGGACTACATCCGGCTTATCCCTTACTTTAAGCAGCTTATCGATATGGGTTTTATGAGAATAGACGACTCCTTCATAAATGGCCCTGATGATATGGGCATTTTTATGGTATGTAGTAAGCCCCACCAGACTCCCCTTCCCCAAGGGGTGTGCATTGGAGCTGTATAGAAAGGGAAGGAAATACACATCACATTCTTCCGGTAAAACCGATTCAACCTGACGGCTTAAAAAGTCATATCTGCTTTCTCCCTTCTGCATCCCGTTAAAATCAATTAAGTTCTCCATGCACCATTCTAAGTTCCCTGCAGAGGTGGCACTGCACTCTTCCAGTAGGTAATACCCTGGCATGGCAAACAGGGAATTCATGGCGACCGGACCATACAGCACCGGTTCTTCTGCGATAAATTCATTGATGCTCCAGGTACCTGCGATGGTGCAAAGCTGTTCCGGCTTTGTGATATCCATTGCAATGGCACAGGCATCGATGTCAAACATCCCGCCGGCAACGGGTGTTCCTTCCAAAAGGCCGGTTTTTACCGCCACTTCATCAGTGAGCTTAGCGCACAGATCATAAGAATATTTTAGGGGTGCCAGCTTATCATACACTTCCACGATCCCATAGCATTCCAATAGTTCTCTGTCAAATACCCTATCCCGCACATTGAGCAGGCCTGAGCCGGAAATATCAGTNNTCTTTCAGCCAGGCAAGCAGGGCCGCCTGCTGACAGGGCATGAGCTGCTGGCATATCCGCTCATACACTTGTTCAAATACTCCGTTATTATACCATTTCTCCGTGTATTCCCACGCTCTGGTATCAGTCGATACGATTCCCTTGTAAGCCGGGCGGTCATACATGCCCCAGGCATACAGACCTTTGCCGTGTCCGCACACCGAAACCCCAATGATATCTGCAGGATTGATGTTTGCAATTTCCACTGTCTTCTTCATACAAAGAAGGTTATTCTCCCACAACAGATCCATATCCCGCTCCGTATAACCGGATTTTGGAGTTTCTATGGGCGTACTGGCCGAAAAAACGCTGATCTGATTTCCTTTTAGATCAAATAAAGCCGCTTTTGTGCTGGTTCCCCCATTATCCAGACCCATTACGTATTGTTTCATATCACACCTCCGTCATGTATACAGCATCCAGATACCTTTTTAAAAACAGATTGTTCTTCTTGAGAGTCATACGGTAATCCGCTTCATCCGTATACCAGAATTCCGCCACATACCGATGGATGCCTAACTGTCTGGTCGTTTGGATCACTTTTTCAAAATCCACCTGGCCCTCCCCATAGGGAATCTCCCGAAACCTCCCGGGAAGGGTTTCCTTTAAATGAACAGAGCAGATATGGCTGCGGCCGCATTCTAAGTCCTGGTATATATCATCCGCCCCATTCCATATGTTTCCTACATCCGGGTATACTGAAAGATAGGGCATTTTTGCCTGATTCACAAAATACATGGCTTTTTCAACCGTATTCATAAATTCATTTTCCATTGTTTCAAACCCCACCATAACCCCATGGGCAGATGCATACTCCATGCAAAGCTTTAAATTATCCAGAAATTTCTCCCTGGTCTCTGCTGAGGAGGTTTCCCCATAAAAACAATCATATCCCTGTGCCTGAATGATCCGAATCCCCATTTTCACCGCAAAATCCACACACTTTTTAAATAGTTCCACTGCTGCATCCGCCGCGCCGTCAAGAAGGCTGCCCAGCGGAAACTTTCGCTGGGCACTGAAGCAGATGGATTCGAACCGGATTCCTATATCCAAAGAAAGGGATTGAAGCATCAGGATC
>DJBG01000082.1 GCA_002429965.1 Hungatella sp. UBA5982 | reverse complement strand
CGAAGCAATGGCTACCATCTTCCGTTCCGATAAATCCAGGTCATAGGGATTTTCCTCCGCGGCCTCCAAAAGCCCTACCATCTCAAGGGCCTCTTCTGCCAGCTTTTTCGCCTCTTCCCGGCTCTTCCCTAAGTTTAAGGGGCCCACCATGACCTCTTCCAGTACCTGGTTCTTAAATATCTGGTCATCCGGATTCTGGAACACATATCCCACCTTTCCGGCAAGCTGCGCCACGGTTCTCCTGGAAATATCCTCACCTTCAAAGAAAATACTCCCTGCATTTGGCTTTAACAATCCCTTTAACAGCTTGACCAGAGTAGTCTTTCCCGCACCGTTCTGGCCGATGATGGCGGTAGGCCTTGCATCAAGACAGAGCTCCTGGTGTTCGATCACCGGTATATCAGGCTGGTAATGAAACGTAAGATCCTGGATCCGGAACACTTCCTGACCGCTTTTCACTTCCTGTCCCTTTACAAAAGTCCTGCCGGTAAGCTTTGGAGGAAACTGCTCCCTTAAACGCTCCATCTGCTCTAATGTGACAGGATAAAGCCTGTCCTCTCCCTCTTTCCTGCACACCCCAAGGGCTCTGCACACCTGAGTGTAAACCGGCGGCTTAACGCCCAGTTCCTCTAAATCATCCCTGGAAAAAATCTGTTCCGGAGTATCATAGGCGATCTGCTTTCCTTTATGAAGAAGGAGGATCTTATCGCAGTAGGAAGCCAGTTTCTCTATCTTCTGTTCCACCATGATAATGGTTATGCCTGTTTTGGCCAGCTTGTCAACCACCCGGAATACCTCTTCACTTCCCTGAGGATCTAATTGGGAGGTAGGCTCATCAAGCACAATGACTTTAGGCTCCATGGCAAGGATGCTGGCAATGGCCACCCGCTGCGTCTGTCCTCCGGATAAATCAAAAGGATTCCTGTCCCTGTATTCCTCAATATCCAGAAGCTTTAAATTTTCTTCTACTCTCTTAAAAATCTCTTCCTTTGGGATCCCTAAATTCTGAAGCCCAAAGGCAATTTCCTCAAAGACCGTATCCTTTGCTCCGGAAAGCTGGTTAAAAGGATTCTGGAACACCAGACCAACCTTCTGGCACAGTTCGGCAATGGGTGTCTTTGCCGCTTCCGCTCCNNGGAACATGGTGGGGACCAGACCGGCAAAGGCCTGGCATAAAGTGCTCTTTCCGGCTTTATTTTCACCGGCGATTCCAATAAACTGCCCTTTTTCCACCTGAAAATCAATTCCGTCAAGAGCCAGGTTTGACCTATGGGGATACCGGTATTTTAAATTATTAACTTCGATCAAAGCCATGTAAGCACCCTCCATACTACGGAAACCCCAATGATCAGAGCCATCAGCGCCATGAATGCCTTGTCCCTGCCCGCCAGCCTGTGTTCCCTTAAAAATGTCTTTTTGTTTTTTGAATCAAATCCCCGCACTTCTAAGGCAATGGCCCTTTCTCTGGTGTTGATTAAGGAACTGCTGACCACAGGCGAGATCAGCGGGATAAATGCCCTGGCTCTGACAAGCAGGCTTCCTTCTGTTTCCATGCCCCGGCTTCTCTGGGCATCCATGATGGTATTCATGGTTCCCATCATCTGGGGAATGATCTGAAAAACAGAGCTGATCATATACCCGAATCTGGGAGAAAAGCCTGCCTGCTCCATGGTCTCCACCAGGTCCGCAGGCTTGGTGGTCAACACAAAGGTTGCAAAGGCCAAAAGCATGTTTATGATATTAAGTCCGATTCTGGCGGCATAGAGTAGCCCTTCCTGGTAAAAGGCAAGAGGTCCTAAATGGAACAGAACCTTCTGGTTTTCCTGGTTAAAAAGGCCATGGATCAAAAAGATGGTGATTATGATGGTAAAAGAAAAGGCAATCAGGGGGAAAACCTTCCTTATAATTTTCCCGCTGATCAAAAGGCATAGACTGAAGGCCAGAAACAGGCCGTAGATCCACAGCGCACCCCCGATTAAGGGCGCGCTGACGGCTGCCAGAATATAAAACATCTTGGCAAATGGATGCAGTCTGGTTAAGTAGGTATCTTTATCCACGTAAAGACTGATACTTTTCATATGATTCTGCCTTTCCTGCTTTAGTCCAGACTTGCCACTTCATCATCCATCTCGTAAAGGGAAGTCAGTTTCTTTGGAAGACCTTTGATGATGGCGTACACGATCAAAAGGGTGATTAATTTATCCGGCACATCCACGATGATCTCATCAAGGAAGGAGCCAAAGGCAACAGGAAGCCCTGAGGCCTGTGACCAGGCAAAGACAGCGTCTCCCCAGATATTGCCTGTGGTTCCGCCCCAGAAAATGATATTTAAGGGAGTGGAGATTACAACAGCCGTAAGGCCTGCCACACAGGCGGTGAGAATGGCTCCGGAAAGCTTCTCCATACGGCCAAGCCTTGCCATGATTCCTACCGCGACACCGATTCCTAAGCTGGTTAAGGCATATACCAGGGTAATGGAATCACCGGTGGTAAAGCCATAAATTAAGTTGTTAGCCGCACCGCAGATTCCCCCGATCACGGGTCCCCCAAGAATACCGCCGATGCAGGTACCGATAGAATCCAACCAAAGTGGAAGCTTTAAAACAGACGCAAAAAGCTTTCCTAAATAATTGATTCCAATACAGGCCGGAATCAGAACAAAACAAGCCGCATTCAATTTGGTTTTAAATAAATTTTTCATCTCAATTTCCTCCAATCATGTTTTTCTTTTAACCTTGATCCATACGGACAAAGGCCTCTAATGCCGTAAGGATCTCCAAATGCTCTCCCCTCATCATGGCTGACTCTCCGCTGGTATAACTGTTGATGTTGTCTTCTAAGGACTCCTCAGACTCCACCACCACGTTTAATATGGAGGCGGTTTTTCCCCCCCGCAGNNTTAATATGGAGGCGGTTTTTACTCCCCGCAGTCCGCCCACCACAAATAATGCAGCGGTTTCCATATCAGAACCCATCACGCCTTTTCCAGCCCAGTAAGTGCAGACCTCTTTTTCCTCATCAATGTAAAAGCTGTCATGGCTCCTGGCTATTCCCACGTGAGATCTCGCTCCCAATTCCCCGGCGCTTTTCATGCAGGCCAGCAAAAGCTCCGTATCCGGTATCGCCGGATAGATGGAGTCCGCATAGGAAGACGAGGCCCCATCATCCCGGACAGCTCCATTTACCAGAATTAAATCGCCAAGGCGGATCCCTTTTTGAAGCGCTCCGCAGCTTCCGATCCGGATCATGGCCTTAACCCCGATTCTTGCCAGTTCCTCCACTGCGATCGCCGCAGACGCACCTCCAATTCCTGTAGATACCGCCATAACGGGCACTCCCCTGTATTTTCCCTTAATACTTCGGAATTCCCTGTTATAGGCCAGTTCCTCCGTATCCGTCAGACAGGCTGCAATCCGGTCCAAGCGTTTTGGATCTCCCGGCAGCAGCACATAGGGAACGGCCTGTTCTTTTGACAAATTGATATGAGGCATGATCTCAGCCACAGGTATCATCTCCTTTCACCCTTTTTATGTCCTGAATGTAGCACAAAGAGGCCATCCTGTCAATCTGTTAACGCAAACTATAACCTGATAATAATACCTTTTTCACGAAACAGTCCGTCTATTTCCAACCGGCTGCATTGACTTATCATGTATTCGTGATAAAATGGACTGAGAGATTTACGAGGAGGTTTCCTATGGTCACACTTCATCTGGATGACACTGTTATCAAAAGCCTGAGCAACAATGAACTGAATGTCCTGAAATTTGTCTATGAACACTCGGATGAGGTTTTGGATATGAGCATACAGACACTGGCCGCCCAGACATCCTATTCCTCTGCCACGATTCTGCGCTTCTGCAAGAAGCTTGGGTATTCCGGCTTTGCGGAATTCAAATATGCCCTCCGCGCCGAGGGAAGAAAAGAAAATCCCGGACCCTTGGCTGCAAAAGCCCAGGATTTTGATACCCGGATCATGATTGACAGCCTGTGTTCCAACGTCGAAGGAACCTCCAATCTGATATCGGAAGATCAGCTCAGCCATACGTTCCGGTATTTTGACAGTAACTGCCCCATCTACTTACGGGCCCCAGGAGGGATCACTTCTATTCTAAGCGACTATTTTGAGAAGCTTCTTTTCTCCATCGGACGCCAGAACGTATACAAGATCGAATCCAGTAAAATGGGAGAACATATTTTAAGAAATATCCGCTCGGAATCCCTGCTGATCTTAATCAGCACCACCGGGGATTTCGGTCCGACCGTACGTCTTGGCAAAATCGCCCGGATGAACAATGTCCCGATTCTATCCATCACCCCATATACCAACAATGAAGTCGCCAACTTAGCCACTGTCAACTTCCGCTTCTTCACCAGCCAGCGTGAAAACCGGGGAGCGGAGTTCACTTCCAGGCTTCCGGTATTTTATATGATCAACGCCATAATACGCTGTTACCTTCAGTACAAGCTGTCCGGCCGGGAACAAACGGAACAGGGGGAAAACCATGATTCCTTTATTTGAAAAAGCACATCAACTGCACCTTACGGATACGGAGGAAGAAATCCTTAAGTATTTTGAATCCAATCTTCCCTCGTCCGTGTATACCAATTTAAATGACTTAAGTGCCAGCCTGTATACCTCCAATGCTACCATTGTCCGTTTCTGCCAAAAGCTGGGACTGAAGGGCTATAACGAATTCAAATACCAGGTACGCAAGGAATTAAAGCAGCTTCATCCCCAGAACTTCCGTACCGATGATCTGGTCCATCATTCTCTCGCCCTGTTTAAGGATAATTTAGATCAGATCGATGAAGAGAAGCTGGAAGAGATCGCCGGGCTTCTGACCAGCGACCGGCCCATCTATATCTATGGCTCCAATTTAAGTTCCCTTGCCGCCAAATATCTCCAGACGGTCTTAAACTCACTTGACTATCCCTGTATTCTGGTTGAATGGCGGCGCCTGTTAAATGGTCTTGTACATGAGATAAACAGCGATGCCGTTCTTTTCATCATCACGGCCCATGGAGATGCCAGGCGATATCTGTCTGTATTCCGGAAGGCTAAGGCCCGCGGCACCATCACGATTCTGCTCACCTGTGAGAAGGACAGCCCTCTGATACCCTACAGCACCATCGCACTCTGCACCAATGACCGGAATGAGGAGTACCGTCATGTAGATATCAATCCCAGACTGGCAATCTTCACAATTGTCCAGATTCTGATTGAACTGGCCGCCAGGATCAAACAGAATTCCCAGACAGACGGTGACACCTTTGGTTCCCTGTCTTAACGAAAATAAGAAAGCTGCCCGGTTCCATGTTTCCCATGGCCGGGCAGCTTCCTCTTTGTTTCTTTAATATTTTAATACTTCCCTTACATTTGATGCAATTCCTTCCACTTTCGGCCCATAAATCACCTGTATATGTGTATCGCTGGTGCGGACAATCCCCATGGAGCCTGTTTTCTTTAAAAGTTCATCACTTACCATTGCCATATCTTTTATATCCACCCGAAGTCTGGTCAGGCAGTTGTTCACTGTCGAGATATTATTATATCCGCCAAGTCCCTCTATGATTTTCGATGCGAGGGCTTTTTGTTTTTCTTCCATAGTGCTCTCTAAAACATCCGCCTCCTGCTCTTCGTCAGATACATCGACGGATAGCTGTTTTCTCGTTAAATAGCTTTTAAATACATAATAATAAATGACAGAGAAGAAAGGCCCGGTAATGATCACCCAGTACCAGCGGGACCCTGGCTGGAATACGCCCCAGATCAGGAAATCGATCAGACCGCCGCCTGTATTGCCGATAATAACCTTAAATGCCGACATCAGCATGAAGGATAAACCGCCCATCACCGCATGGAACAAAAACAGCGGGGGCGCAATAAACATGAATGAGAATTCCAATGGTTCGGTAATGCCGGACACAATGCTGGCTGCAACGCCTGCAATCATGAGGGCCTTTACTTTATTCTTTTTCTCCGGAGGAGAGGTTCTGTAAATAGCCAGTGCTGCTGCCGGAAGACCAAACATCATCATCGGCATTTTGCCCTGTCCTAAAAATACCGTAAACGGCCTCAGCTCTGAGATGTTTACCTTGTCTACAAATTGAAGGAAGATATTTAAGCATCCTTCTACTCCTTCATAGGTTCCTCCAATCGAGGTGGTACGGAAAATACCGTTTAAAACATGGTGCAGACCGGTAGGAATCAGCAGCCGTTCTAAGAATCCATAGCCGAATACTCCGACCAGTCCTGTAGCGGATATCAGACCTCCCAGCCCGTCAATGACCATGGAAACCGGTGACCATATGATCGGTGCGGCAAGACCAACAACTGCCATAGCCATGATAACAACAATGGCAACAAAACGTTTTCCTCCATAAAAGGAGATCGCAACCGGAAATGTAACTTTATGATACCGGTTATGGAGTGAGGCGGTCATGATACCTGCAACAATACCTGCAACCGCGCCCATATCCAGGGTTTCTACTCCCAGAATCGTGGATATCTTCAAAGCACCGAAATTCATAAAGCCGGAATTGATCATACATGCCGATGCCACCAGAAATGTATAATAACCAATGAATCCTGCAAATGCCGCTATTTCCTTTTCCTCTCTCGCCATTCCGAAAGAAATAGAAATGGAAAACAGCACCGGAATCAATGTAAATACAACACCTGATATTTTATTTAAAGTAGAAATAATGAAATAGATAAGCCCCTGCTGTAAAAACGGAACAGCCGCCTGTACCTGCGCTTTCATAAGCGCCGAGGTCAACCCCAAAACGATACCGCATGCGGCCAAAGCAGCAATCGGCATCAGCAAACTACGTCCGAGAGCCGAGAAAAAATCCATTGCCCTGTTTTTTTTCATGATAATATCCTCTCCCGTCACAGGCATCCCTGCTCTGCAACGTTACATCCTGTTTTCTTATGATTCTCCATAGGAGCGCATTTCATTTCACTCCCCCCCCAAGTTTTTGCTTCCCCTTATTTTAACTCCGGCCACATGCCTTTATTAGCTTCAATCAAAGCATCCAGTACCTTTCTTGCTTTCTTTGCATCGCCTATCAGCCTGTTAAGGGTAAATGCCTCCAGAGCCTTCTGATAGGAATTCTCAAAATAAGCATCTACAATCAGCTTTTCACAGGATACCTGGTTAACCAAAAGTCCCAGATAGAACTGAGGAATATTTCCTACTCTCATGGGGCGGGGGCCATTTGCTCCAAGTTCGCATACAACCTCTACCATGGCATCGTCCTGCATATTGGCTATCGCACCGTTGTTCTCAACGATCAGGATATGCCTGTCATTTTTATTAAAAGCAATGGATACCGCAACCTTAATCATCATTTCGGCATGGGCATCGGAAATCTCATCAAACTTATCTCCCAGCTTTCCTTCTTTGATCACCTGGGCACATTCGCTGAATACCCGCTTTTCTCTCCCCGCCATAACCTCATCCGCACGGGTAAAACCAGAGTCCAGATGGCTGGCCTTATATTCCGGATATAAGTAATACTGGTCATAGGTGTTGGGCAGAAACTCCGGGAAATCTTCCATCATTGTCTTTACCATTCCGTAGGTATCCAACCAGGACTTATCTCTCTGTTCCGCATCCTGGGGAAGGAAGCCGTTCTGGGCAACCATTTCCCTGATCTTTGGAAGTAAGTCTTCTCCAGTATGAACGTCATACATATGGGTGAACCAGCCATAATGGTTCAGTCCAAAGTAAACTGGGTCTAAATCCTCCCAACTGCATTTTAAAAGCCTGCTGCAGGAGCGTACCACATTTTCCGGCTGATCGCAGATGTTTAAGATTCTCTTGTCATCCGGGAATTCTCTGCGGAGCGCTTCCGCAACGATTGCAGCGGGATTGGAGTAGTTTAATATCCATGCCTCCGGCGCATAGGTACGGATATCGTGTACGGCCTTGATCATATCCACACAGGACCGAAGGCCATAGGCCATCCCTCCTGCCCCGCAGGTTTCCTGTCCGATGATTCCCATGCTCAGCGGAATGTGCTCATCCTTTGCACGCATCGGTAGTCCTCCGGAGCGCATCTGCATAAATATGAAATCCATCCCTTCATAAGCTTCCTTGACATCGGTTGTGTAAGAGAAATCCAGTTCCGGAAATCTTTCCTTAAATAAAATCTCACCATACTTTCCAATCGGTTCCTGGCGGTCGTTGTCGATATCGAACAGCACCAGCTTCTTTAAGGGGAACTCCTCTTTGAGTCTGACAAATGACTTTAAGAAACCTAGTGTAAAAGTACTTCCCCCTCCAACGATGCATACGTTAAATGTTCTCATTGTTTTTCTCCTTTACCGCTTTTTTTGCTTATCCTTATCTGATGGCCTTATGATACTTCATTTCATTTAATGTGTAAATAGTTTCACGTGCATACGGATACCATCCCGTATTTCAACATTTATTACTCTTGTAGTAATATTTTTCATTCTATAAAAAACATGATTTCTATCAGAAATAATGACTGCATAAAATGGCGGAGATACAGAGCTTAAACAATTCAGAAGCACTCACGAAAAAGCGGCGGTTCCGCAAATGTTTCCTGCATCTTTGCAGATAAAAAACGGACTCCGAAGAATCCGTCAAAGGTTTTATTAAAAAAACCGGTTCGGATATATTACCCGAACCGGTTTCCTCTTTTTTATTGTCCTTACCAGGCACATCGCTTCTCTTTTTCATGCACCTGACTTAATAGTGACAGATTACGGGGATTCCGGAATAAACAAGGCCATATAAAACCTTTGCCTTATCAGGCGGTAGGTTGATACAGCCATGGCTTCCCTTTGTCTGATAGATATCTCCGCCGAACCTGCTTCTCCAATTTGCGTCATGAAGACCGATCCCTCCGTTAAACGGCATCCAGTAATTCACATGGCTTTCATATTCGTAGGTGCCGTTCGCTTGTTTCTCTCCCCGGAGGACCCGGTCCGTCTCCTTATATGTAAGGGTGAAAATGCCCTCCGGAGTTGTGTGATTTTTAGAAACATTTCCTGTCACACACGGAGAATCCCATACCAGAACACCATCTTTATACATGTAAACATGCTGGGCCGCCATATCTATCTCCACATAATTCCCGCCCCAGGCTTTGCTCCGGTCAGCCACTGTCTGAATATAATTCGGTTCCCTTTTCTGGCTTTGCCCGGACTGAATGAGAGCAGCCAGGGCAGCGGTTTCTCCCGCCTGATCTATCTTCTGGCCATAGGAACCAGGAAGAAGACGGGCCTTTCCATCTGTGACACGAAATGCCCGTTCCTTTCCTGCTGTATCATACTTGTCTGCCAGAGCCTTTATATAAGCCGAAGTCTTATCTCCTCTTACGTTTATCACTTCTCCAGTCATCCCCGATATCCAGGAACATATTTCCTCTCCTTTTAAGACCTCTGACTGGTTTCCAAAGGCATAGGTGATTTCCATTTCCCTTACACGGTTGAGAGCATCCCGCTGGGCGATCAATCCGGCATCCTCTGAGGTAATGGTTACGGTATCATAACAGCCTGATTCCTCAATGTTTATTTGGNNAACGCAGCCTTGACTGTTGCTTCCAGTTTTTCAAGGTTCACGCTGTTTCCCTGTACTTCCGGAAGGATGTCAAAGGGAATTCCCTGCTGCCAGTCAGTAATCCGGGCATTCCTCGTAACCGTAATATCCTTTCCGTTTATGCAGGTGAGGGAATTCAGCTTTTCTTTTAACTTTCCTTCATCATAGCTGACCACTCCCTTTTGGTTATGGGAATTGTCGGCGGCAGGCCCTGCCACCCGTCCCGAGGCATTCTGTTCCTCCAGGATCGTCTGAAGTCCTTCTGTAAGGACCACCTGATAGGCGATTTCAGGACCGCTTATAACCTCAGTTACGCCGCCCTTGTCCTTAATGGAGAGCTGATATTCCCTGCCATAAAAGCCTTCTATCTGTATCTTCGCTTCCTCAACTGTCATTCCTCCCACAAGAACGCCGTTTATCCTGGTCCCCGGGACAAATTTTGAAGCGTCATCTGCCAGTGCAATCGTCGTCCCTGCCAGCATAAATATGACTGCCAGAAGGATGCCTTTTCCCAACGTACCTGCATGACTTCTTTTTCTGCTCATTTACCATAAATCCTTTTCTAGATATTTGGAAAATAGTTCCACAATTTCTAGGGTAACACGATTTTTACGGAATCACAAGAAAAATCATTCCCCAATTTTCTCCACTCTGGAATACAGCAGCACACCGCCGATGGTGATTAAGCCTCCTGCAATCTGTAAAAGAGCCGGAAACTCGGCAAAAAGGAAAACGGCAAATATGGCCGCAACCACCGGCTCACAAAGCTTGGAAGCCGATACAAAAGAGGGGGACAGGAATTTTAAGCACCAGCTGAAAATGCTATGTCCAAGGAGGGTGGAGAATACAGCCAGAAGAAGCCCCACCACCACGGAACTCATCCCATAACCATGGAAAGGAATTCTTGCCGCTGCCGTAAATATGCAAAGCACCAATGCACAGAAGAAATAGACGATATAAGTGTAGGATGTTGTCGACATGCCTTTTCTCACTTCCCGGCCGATCAGGGTATAGACGGCTGAAAAGATTGCCGCTGCCAGGGCAAGCCCGTCTCCGGACAAATGGTCCCCTCCTGCCGAATAATCTGAGAAGGCAATAAGAAGGCTTCCTATTACGGTAATGGCAATGCTTACAAGGGCGGCTTTTCCAATCCTGCCTTTTAAGAACACGACAAACCCCANNTGCAGACGATTGCTGTTGAGCTTGCCACAGAAGTCTGCTTTAAAGATTCAAACCATGCCGTAAAATGAAGAGCCAGAAATATTCCGCTCACTGCGCATAATACCATGGTCTTCCCATCCGTCCGCATAAGCTCTTCCCGGACCTGGGCTTTTCCAAATACCACCGGAGTCATAAGCCCCACCGTCCACAAGAGCCGGTACGCAGCTGTCACCACGGAAGGCGCGTCAGAATATTTGACAAAAATTGCAGAAAGGGAAATTCCTATGACACCGATTACGATCATGACCATGGGATGCTTTTCAAGAACTTTCATTTTTCTTCTCCTTTGTTATCCTTGTCTCAATATATGCCTCCTGATTATAGCATCACTTCCGGTATTGTCAAAGCATTATAGGAAAATAAAGATAATCCATGTTAGCTGATCCATATCATTTTCATCATGTTTATTCCATCGTTTATTAGAGTTTACTGTTTCATTCTGTCAGTTTCCGGTACTGTTTTTCTCTATCTCATACATAAACGCTTATGTTTCTACATTTATTTATTACTTTTTTCTTATCTTTCATCATTCTTCGAACTTACTGTATCTTCCGCTTGAATATTGAGATGATCCATCTTGTACTCCCATAGCTTTGAGCGGCAGGTACCGTGTTTACTAATTCCCAGCCCTGCTGGCCTAACTCATTTAATTCTCTTTGGAGTGCACTCTGGTCCACTTTTCCTCCAAAGGTACCTTTTGCATCGGTAAACAGTGTTTTATATTCAAATCTCTCCATATTCTTACCTCCTGTCATGTTCCATCTGTATTTGTAGGTCCAATCCCATAATACCATGTTCCATCCAACAAGAAAAGGCATACTTTCCCCCGGAAGACAGCTTTCCATTCTGCCGTAGCCGGCTGCTTTTAATGCGCAAAAAATCCGCAGAGTCTGATTTCTCTGCGGATTTTTGGTTCTTTATTTAATTTTCTCTACTCTTAGTCTTCCAGGTATAAATGCATTGGATAGGACATGTACTGAACATTGTCAAGCTTTTCTACTGTTACAAACCCTGCAGGGGCATTCAGTATAGTAGGAATGCGGTTTACAATGTTTGCACAGGTATGTTCTACCGTAGCCGGTTTCTGAACGAAGAAGGTAGTGTCCGGCTCTCCTATGATCTTCCAGTCACACATGTCGCCGTCATCCGGACCGTAAACCTTGCCGATGCACTGAGTCTCAATGACCGGTCCCTGGAAGGTTTCTGTGGTAACAACTGCGCTCATGCCGATACAGTTGCCCTTAGGGATCGTGGTTCCCAGGGTTTCGGAATATAAGTCTTTATCATAGAAATAAGGAACGCATTTCTGGGTCTGGGATTTGATGGTCCAGCCCATCTTATTGCACAGCGCCTCATTGGAATTCCATACATAAGACGGTTCCAAAGTGGTGGGATGGGCAATCTTTTCCTCGAATTCCTCAGGAGTAAGACCTGCGCCGTGAGCCTCTGCAAGGGCCAGTCCGTAATCTTCCACATTATAGCTGACTGCGCCTTCGATGCGGTCGATCCGGTGAACACCGCCTGCCACACAGCCGATCATATTGATCCAGTAGATGTCCTGCATTCCTGCACCAACGATGGTACAACCGTTTTCTTTTGCCAGACGGTCCAGGCGGTTGGTAATGGCGGAAGCAGTGGTCCATGGATATATGGCTTCCTCACAGGTTGTCACCACATTGATCCCTCTGGAAACACATCTCTCGAAATGAGGATATACGTCATCCATGAAGCTGAACAGAGTCACTATGGCAATGTCTGCATCGCACTCATCTAAAACTGCATCTGCATCACTGCGGATGAGAACACCGATTTTAAAACCAAGGCCGGCAAATTCGCCCACATCCATGCCTACCACATCAGGGTTTACGTCAATGGCGCCTACAATTTCCGCACCCTTTTCATATAAATATCTTAAAATATACTTTGCCATTTTTCCGCAGCCATACTGTACCACACGGATCTTTTCGTTATTCATCATCATCGTCATCCTTTCCATATAAGAACTTGTTTTGGAGCAGCGCTCCTGATGCATTCATTATAAAGGTTATAGATGGTATCAGGTCAATGGAGCAAAATAACCAAATATCAGGACATGCGGACCGGCACCTGAAGGCGCAGGAACATACCCCTTTCCTTATAATCAAGCGGCATCTCAACGATGACTTCGCAGATGTAATCTCCGATCACCGTGTAATGGTTCTCTTCTATGGTTGCCAGCAGGCGGTCTATGTATTCTTTTTCTTTGGAAAAGCGGTCACAATAGATACAAAGGTAGGAATTGGCCGGTACGATGGTAATCAGTTCTTCCTCAACGTATCCCTGGTCTACAAACACGAACACCTGGGTGGAATACAGGCTTCGCTTCATGAAATTCTCCCGCGTTAAAATAGTCCCTGCATTGGCAAAGTAAAACGGAGATATTTTACGGTCTCCCATATCCTCCTTTAAGCTGCGCAGAAGACGTTCGTATTCATCGATTTCGTAGTCATAAAAATTAGTTTTCGTCTCTTTTACATACATCCGGCGTTTTGGTATGTACTCCATAACAATGGCCCCATCGGGAGGAGCCGCCTCATAGCGGTCATAGCTGTCAAGAGTCCGTTCAATGGCGCGCTTTTGAAGATTAAGTTCCACAATCTTCTGGTCAATGGCATCCCTGTTTTCCTTAAGAAGCTGCTTTACCCGCCCCATATCCCACTTTTTCATGTGAACCCGGATCTCCTTTAAGGGCATACCTAAGGCTTTCATGTATCGGATCATGTCAAGCTGAGCACTTTGGCGAATNNATAGTAGCGGTATCCGGTGTTTTCATCCCGCTTTACGGGAGAAAACAGCCCTTCCCTGTCGTAAAGTCTCAGGGTCTGCTCTGATATGTGATTGATTTTAGCCATTTCTCCGATCGTCATTTTTTTAACGTTAAAATTTGTCAATTTTATCATATTCATCAATCTCCGCAGTCAATCATGGTGGTTTCTCTCTTTATTATACAAAATAAACTTGATACTTACAATAAGGTTTCTGATATTTTCTTCACATAGTTTAGATAAAAACTGCGGGAGCCGGTCTTGGTCTGGCAATTGCGAAACGGATTGCAGACCGCCATAGCATCGGCATTGAGGTTTAAAGATGATCTGATTCCATGATACAAAAAAGCCGGCATCTTGCCGGCTTTTTTGACGATCTGAGCGGGCTTTAAAAAAGCCCGTAAACTATCCTATTCCTTCTAAATGCTTTAAAATTTCCCTCTTATACTCCATAAATTCCTTTGAGATGTTAAAATCCTTTTCCCGTGGTTTTGGTTCCTTTATGATGATTTCCTTTGTAATCCTGCCGGGAGATCCGGTCAGCATACAGATGCGGTCTGATAAAAGAATGGCTTCGTCAATATCATGGGTGATAAAAAGGGTGGATAGATGAATGTCATCCATCACCTTTAAATACCATTCATGCACGCCCCGCTTAGTCATCATGTCAAGAGCGGAAAAGGGCTCATCAAGAAGAGCGATGCGATTGGAGAACAGATACGTCCTTAAAAGAGCCGCCCTCTGCCTCATACCGCCGGATAGCTGGGAAGGGTACTGCATCTCCGTCCCTTCCAGGCCAAACAGCTTAAAATATTCTCCCGCCTTTTTTCTGGCCTCTGTTTTCTTCATGCCCTTAATAAGAAGGGGAAGTGCCACGTTGTCCACGATGGTACGGTAAGGCAGCAAAAGATCCTTTTGCAGCATATAGCTGACAGACCCCGGGTTCCCGGTGATTTCTTCTCCATTCAGATACACATGTCCCTCATCCGGCAGAGAAAGGCCTGCGATGATATGAAACAGTGTGGTCTTTCCTCCTCCGCTGACTCCAAGAAGAGATACCAGCTCCCCTTCCTTAAGCTCTAAGGATACGCCTTTTAAGACCGTCTTTTCATCAAAGGATTTTGTAATGCCTTCCACCTTTAAGTGTGTCATAGTTTCCTCCTTTATTTCTGAAAGCAATGAACTTCCCCTTGCTTACTGCGGAGAATTTAGCCGAGGCAGATAATCGTTTGAAAAACCGGCATTTTCCGGAATCTCAGGACTGGACAGGCCATTCTCATTGAGCCAGTCATAAAACCTGTTCCACCGTTTTGGATCTATATATCCCCATTCTTTCTCATCAGCCTGATATTTATCCGCCAGATATTTCTGGCTTTCCATCACCAGCTTCTCATCAAGCTCCGGCGCCGCTTTAAGTAATATGCGGGCTGCCCCCTCCGGGTCTTTCCCGGCATCCTCATACCCTTTGCTCACAGCCCTTAAAAAGGCTCTGGCCGTCTCAGGCTCCTGCTTTAGGAATTCATTTCCCGCAATAATGACCGGCGTGTAATAATCAAATGCCGGATTCAAATCTGCAAATGCAAAGTAATCCGTATCAAGGCCTTCTACTTCCATTTTGACACCTGCCCATGCATAAAAGATCCAGATGGCATCCACTGATTTTGATTTTAATGCGGAAACCTCATCTGTAACCGTGCTGGGAATCAGCTTCACCTTGGAAAAGTCACCTCCATCGGATTCCACCACATCTTTGACCATGGCCTTTTCTACCGGAATATCCCAGGTAGCATATTTCTTTCCTTCCATTCCCTTTGGAGAAGCCATCCCCTCGCCTTTTCTGGAAATAATACCGGAGGTATTATGCTGGATGACCGCTGCTACTGCCGTAATCGGAAGGGCATTTTCCCCTGCCAGTGCCGGTGCCATGGAGTCCTGGAAGGACATTCCAAACTGGGCTTTTCCGGAGGCCACCAGAACTGCCGCCCCATCCTCGGGGGGCTGAACGATTTCTACCTCAAGCCCTTCATCCTTAAAATACCCCTTTTCCTCTGCCACATAAAGTCCGGTATGATTGGTATTGGGAGTCCAGTCCAGAACAAATGTCACTTTTTTTAAATCCGATGAATTCGTATTTGCTGCCTGTTTCCCGGTTCCCCCGCAGGCAGTGAGAAATGCGGCTGCCGCGGCTGCCATTAAAATTGCCAAACCTGTTTTTTTCATTATTTCCTCCAATTCTGTCATATCACTGATTATCCCATGGCATGCACTTCTTAGAAAGCACGTCCACACCCTTCATAAGAAGAAGACTGATGGCCGATATGAGAAAAATGACCGCAAACATCTTATCAAAGGCAAAGGATTTCTTCACCCGGGTCATGTATACGCCCAGTCCGCCAAAGCCTCCCAGCCATTCGGAGATGACCGCTCCGACCACGGCATAGGAAACCGAGATCCGAAGGCTTGCAAAAAACTGCCCCATAGCTCCGGGAAGCTTGATATAGCGAAATATTTTTACTCTTCCGGCTCCCATGGATTTTAATAAGTTCACCGAATCCGGATTCACTGACTTAAAACCGGTAAGCATGCCCACGGTAATGGGAAAGAAGGTAGTCAATACTATGAGGATCACCTTAGGAGCCATTCCGTAACCAAACCACAATACCAAAAGAGGGGCAATGGCTACCGTGGGAACGGTCTGTGTCAGAACGATAAGCGGATAAAAAGCCCGGTAAAGGCCTTCAAAATGATCCATGATCACAGCGATCACAAAACCTGTTGCCACCCCTAGAAAAAGACCGGTAAACGCCTCGGCAAGGGTGATTCCCGCATTGACTGTCAGTACCGGGAATTCCGTGACTAATGCCCTTCCGACACTGATGGGCGAGGGGAGCAGAAAGCGGTCCACAAGACCGAAAGCACTGATCCCCTGCCACAAGACCAAAAGCCCAAAAACCGCAGAGCAGGACCAAAGCTTACTTGTGATGCTTTGTGACTTTCTTTTCAATAGTAAGTACCTCCCCTTCCGGCCGGTAGGTGACTTTGATATAAGCGGCAACAGAGGGAGCACCTGCCCTTATGGCAATGTGCTGGCATTCCTTAACAATGTCCATCAGTTCATCATAATCCCCTTCAATAGCGGTTTCAAATGGCCCTACATAATAGTTCAGTCCTGTGCTTTTGATATAATCGATCACCTGGTCAACAATACGGATCAGTTCCTCATCATTTTTTGCCTCCGGCAATGTCTGGATCGCTACGCTTGCATTCATGTCTTTTCTCTCCTTTTATCATTTATAGAAAACAAAAAACCGCCCGGATGTCCGGGCGGGTGAACAGGCTTAGCCTGTAAGCTTCCTACGCTGGCATTATCCAGATCAGGTTACAGGGTTTAAAGCAATACTGCCTTATCTCAGCCGGACTTTCTCCAGCACCCCTTTTAATTTTCATTGCAAGTATACATCAGGAAGGCGGGAATGTCAATCCCGGCTTCTAGGACAGCAGATTCTGCATGCTGCTTAAGCTGATTCCCAGAGTGGACGTATTATGAAGCAGCGCCGAGACTGTGGGAGTCATGATCCCTCCTGCTCCCAGAAGGATAAGGGCTGTAAATATTATCATTTTCCGGCCGTTTTTGTCACCTGGTCCCAATGCTTTAATGCCAACGCCCCGATCACCGGATCGTACATCACTCCCAGATTCTTTTCGATTTCTTCATAGCAATGTTCCATAGAATAAGCGCTCCGGTATCCCCGGTCCGATGTCATGGCATCAATAGAATCGCAGATGGCTATGATCCTGGCCCCCAGCGGGATCTTCTCTCCCCTCAGCCCTTCCGGATATCCTTTACCGTCAAAACGTTCATGGTGATACAGGACAATATCCTTCAGCTCTTTTAAATGACGGGATTTGCTTAAAATATCAGCCCCTATCCTGGGATGCTTTTTCATGGCCGCCCATTCTTCCCCGGAAAGCCTTTCCGGCTTATTTAAAACAGAATCAGGGATCCCGATTTTCCCGATGTCATGAAGGTGAGCGGCTATATGTATCTTCTCTATTTCCTTTTTATCAAGCTCTAAAAACCCCAAAAGGGCCAGCGCCATATCGCTCACCCTTTGGGAATGCCCCGCAGTATAGGGGTCTTTGGCATCCAATGCACTCACAATGCATTCGATGATTTCATGATAGTCCACGCTGCCTGAAAATAATTCTAATTCTGGTCCGCTATCCATAGTTTCCATACTCGTTTCTTGGGTTAGTTAATGCTAACTACATATCAAATGCAATCAGCATTCTCGCATTCACAGGGCTTCACTATAATAGAAGATATTTTCTGGCCATCTAAATATCCGCAGGCGCTAAGTCCTGCCTGGACCACCTGATTCCAGTTCTTGGCAGAGAGCTGATAAGTAGTTTCATCGTCCAAAACCACCGTACATGCCTCTTCCATGGGACAGGTTTCCGAATAGACGACTTTATACATGTTCTTCCGGCTGATGGCCCCGATTTCTTCCAGGATATTGACCATCCGGTAGACGGTCGCAGCGCCGATGGTCTCATCCACGCCTGATGCCTTATAATAAATCTCCTTGCAGCTGGAACATTCATGCTCCAGTATGACATCCAAAAGAGTACAGCGCTGCTTTGTGATCCTGCAGCCTTTTGCCTTCAGCTTCTCAATGATCAGTTCTTTCTGCATTTTTGTCCTGTGATAGCTTCTGGAGTCAGGCATTTTTCTTTTCTCATTGATGTTCGTTTGTCTCTCCACTTGCGCGCCTCCGTTTACAGGTATTTTTAAGGCATAAACAGCTTTTTCCTTCTGCCGCCTAAATTAATGGCAATGTCCTCCGCAATTTTTGCATTCTCCGCCGCACTGAATGGATTTCCCGTTCTTTTTATCACGAATCATGCTTTTTACTGCCAACGCCACCGCTCCGGCAACAACGACTAAAACAACCAGTGTTCCCATAAAGTACCTCCTTATATTATGAGCCTGCAGGTAAGGTGCAGGCTTCCAGCCGTGGCCGGAGCTTATTTAGCTCCTGCCACGCTGCTTAAATGAACGTTCGATTTTTTTTCTTCCTTTGACGGCCTCACCATCAGGTAAATGAATCCTGCGATCAGGGCAAAGGCAACGATAGTAAAGATTCCAAAAGTTCCTGTGATCACCAGGGATCCAATCTGGAAAACGCAGAGAGATACGACATAAGCCAGAAGGGTCTGATATCCGACAGCAAACCAGAACCATTTGATATTGTTCATCTCTCTTTTAATGGCTCCCATAGCAGCAAAGCATGGGGCGCAGAGAAGATTGAATATCAGGAAGGAATACGCTGCCAAAGGAGTCATGCTGGTCGCAAGCGTTCCCCAGATTTCAGATCCATCTTCTGCAACTTCCGCAAAACCAAACAGGATACCGAATGTACCTACTACGTTTTCTTTTGCAATCAGTCCGGTGATGGCTGCAACCGCAGATTTCCAGTCACCCCAGCCAAGAGGTGCGAAGATCCAGCTGATTGTGCCTCCAACTGCCGCAAGGATGCTGTGATCAAGTTCCAAAGCGTCTAACAACCGGAACTGGCCGTCTACCCAGCCGAAGAAGGAAGTAAACCAAACAAAGATGGTTGCCAGAAGAATGATGGTACCTGCTTTTTTAATAAAGGACCAGCCACGTTCCCACATACTTCTTAAAATATTTACAACTGTAGGCATATGGTAAGCCGGAAGTTCCATAACGAAAGGCGCCGGATCTCCTGCAAACATTTTTGTCTTCTTTAAAATAATTCCTGAGCAAACGATGGCTGCTATTCCTACAAAGTAAGCACTTGGAGCCACCCAGGCTGCTCCGCCGAACAATGCACCTGCAATCAAAGCGATGATGGGAAGCTTTGCTCCGCAGGGAATGAAGGTAGTTGTCATAATAGTCATCTTACGGTCACGGTCATTTTCAATGGTACGGGAAGCCATAATTCCAGGCACACCGCAGCCGCTTCCGATTAACATTGGGATAAAGGACTTGCCAGAAAGACCAAACCGGCGGAAAATACGGTCCATGATAAAGGCAACTCTTGCCATGTAGCCGCAAGCCTCTAAAAATGCCAGGAAGATGAAAAGTACCAGCATCTGAGGCACGAAACCAAGGACAGCGCCGACACCTGCTACGATTCCGTCAAGAATCAGTCCCTGCAGCCAATCTGCACAGCCTACAGCAGTTAAAACGCCTTCAATAACAACCGGCACACCGGGAATTTCCAGGCCAAAGAGGCTGAAGCCCTCTCCGAATACGCCGTCATNNCGGTTGTTACAGAAACATAATATACAAGAAACATAACCAGTGCAAAGATAGGCAGAGCCAGGAAGCGATTTGTTACGATCCTGTCAATCTTATCAGAAACGGTCATTTTTTCCACCTTGTTGCGCGTAAAGCACTCATGGATGATGGATGAAATATATACGTAACGCTCATTGGTGATAATGCTTTCCGTATCGTCATCCATTTCCTTTTCGATCCGGTTGATTTCTTCCGATACATCTGGTACATGCTTCATCTGGGTCTGGATCTTATTATCCTTTTCCAGAAGCTTGATGGCAAAGAAGCGCTTCTGCTCTTCCGGGATTTCATTTCCCAGCTTATCTTCAATGGAATCCAGGACAGATTCCACTTCCGGTGCAAATTTATGGACCGGTACCGCATTGTTTTTCTGATTTGCCAGGGCTACAGCCTTTTTTGCCGCCTCCTGGATTCCGGTTCCCTTTAATGCGGAAATCTCCACCACGTCACAGCCCAGCTTCTGGCTCAGCTTTTGGATATGTATCTTGTCTCCGTTTTTCTCAACAATATCCATCATGTTGACTGCCATGAGCACCGGGATACCCAGTTCCATAAGCTGAGTGGACAAGTATAAGTTACGCTCAATGTTGGTTCCATCTACAATATTCAAAATCGCATCCGGACGGTCTGTGATCAGATAGTTTCTGGCCACCACTTCTTCCAGGGTATAAGGAGAAAGTGAATAAATGCCAGGAAGGTCCATGATGATTACATCCTTATGGCCTTTTAACTTTCCTTCTTTCTTCTCTACCGTTACGCCCGGCCAGTTCCCCACAAACTGATTGGATCCCGTAAGCGCATTAAACAGCGTTGTCTTTCCGCAGTTTGGATTACCTGCTAATGCAATCTTAATTGACATACTCTACCTCTTTCTGCCTGTCAGCACCTAATTTGTCAGGTATTAGTCATACCTAACTCATACGTAAAAAGCAATTACTCCACAAGGATCATTTCCGCATCCGCTTTCCGTAAAGATAATTCATATCCTCTTACAGTCACCTCAACCGGGTCCCCAAGGGGCGCAACCTTTCGCACATAAATGTCCACTCCTTTTGTGATACCCATGTCCATGATCCGTCTCTTGACCGGTCCTTCCCCAGTGAGTTTTGTTACCTTAACAGTTTTTCCGCATGGAATTTCCTTTAATGTCATTGTCTGCCTCCCTCTCTATTCCACCAGAATCTTATTGGCCATATCTTTCCCAATCGCCACTCTGGAGTCTTTTACATTTACAATCATATTTCCGCCCATTTCGGAAACAACCGTCACAACTCCTCCGGATACAAAACCCAGATTTTCTAAAAAACGCCTTGTTTCTTCCTTGCCGCCCACCTTGCGGATCACATTAGGTTCACCTGTTTTCACCATTGTCAGAGGCATCATCCATCATCTTCTTTCTTTTTAATATTGCCCTTGCATTTGGGACAGGGCCAGCCCCGTATTACGGGACGTAAAGGTACACCTATGAAATGTTTATTAATAATATTAATGAGAATCATTCCCATTACGCACTAGTTAGTATACACTAACCTAGGACATTTGTCAAGATTTTTATGAAATCTTTTTGTCGATAATTTAAAGAAGAGCTGCGGCAAAATAACTAAAATATTTTGCCGCAGCCCCTCTCCTATTTTTTACCAGATTTTCACACGCTTTTGGGGAGCCACGTACATGACATCTCCCTCCTTTATCTCCTGATAAGCCTTATAAAAGGCGTCGGTAGTGCTAAGAACTGCATTGACCCTCACCTTGGCCGGGGAATGAACATCCGTGTTCAGCCTTCTGATCATGCTCTCCGGCGTATATTTCGACGTCCATATGGTTGCATATTGCTTAAAGAGCAGCTTTAAGCTCTCCGCATCATCTCCCACAATGGAAGTGATGGCGGCCAGGGAACCGAGATCCGCGATATTCTCATTTAAGGTCTGGGCTCCGTTTACATGGCGGCCCTTATAGCCTTCCTGCCCGTCATAGTAAGCCACCACCCGATCCGCCAGCTGTTTGAATTTGGCCCTGTCCTCATTGGTCCACCATACATGGTAGTTTCCCTTTTCGTCATAAAGGGAACCTGAGGAATCAAAGGCATGGCTGACTTCATGGGCAATGACCGATCCGATTCCTCCCAGATTTGACGCATAATCTTCGTCTGGATCATAGAAAGGAGCCTGCAAAATGGCGGCCGGAAATACGATTTCATTTCCGGTGGGGTTATAATAGGCATTCACCGTCTGAGGTGTCATGCCCCATTCCGTTTTATCCACCGGTTTGCGGACTTTTTCCTTGCTCACATCATTTTGAGCCTTCATGAGGGAAAGAACGTTATCAATTAAGTTTCCCCCTTTTTCAATCGGTGTGATGGTTGCTTTTGCATAATCATTCGGCCACTTGTCCGGATATCCGATCTTAAGAGTCATGTTTTCCAGCTTTTTAATGGCGGCTGCTTTTGTCTCTTCTCCCATCCAGTCAAGGTCCATGATCTGCTTTTTGTAAACCTCAAGGATATGGCGGACCATTTTTTCAATGGCCGTTTTATCTTCTTTTGAAAAACGCTTTTCCACATAAAGCCTGCCGAATTCAAACCCAAGCATGTTCTGGGTTCTTTCACTTGCCAGCTTCTTGTCTGTCTTTCTCTCCTTAATACCATTTTGTGTGTTATTCCAGTCTATATCATTATCCCTGATCTCACGAGCGAGGTAAGGCGCAAAATCACTTACCAGGCTGAATATGGAATAGTTCTTTAGAACAGGGAGATGATCCTCTGTCAGGTACCGGCCTATTTTTACCATCTGCGCCTTCTGGGTCACTATTAAGGAATCAGCATCTGCAAGTCCTGCTGACGTAAGATAGGAGTCGACAGCACCTTCCGGAAGCAAACTCTTTATTTCCTTCATGGAATACGGATTATATATGATATCAGGGTCACCCTGCTGGCTTAAGGGAAGGGCACTTTCAGCCAGATCCTTTTGGAATGCCAGGATTTCAGCGGCAGCTCTTTTCGCCTCATCACTACTCATGCCCGTATATTCCAAAGTCCGTCCGATATAGTCTTTGTACTGGTCCATCAGCTCCGACTGGGTCTTATCCTCCAGTGTTTCCTTTCCCGGCCCCAGATCTGCCCCATCCACATATAAAGCATACCGGCTGGAATCCTTCATATCTTCCATCCACTGCACCGTGATAATGCTGCTGACTCCCAGATCCCCATATATGTTTCCCACTGCCTTTAAATACTCATCAATGTTTGAGGCACTTCTTACCTGATCCATATATGGCTTAAGCTGTCCAAATTCTGCTTTTTCCCGCCCATTCACATCTAAGGCGGATAAATACAGGTCTGCAATTTTCTGCTCCAGGGATCCTGGTTTAACCTCTTTCCGGTTCTTTACGGCCTCTTCAAGTACCCCCTCAAGAACTTCAAAGGAGTCTTTCTCCAGCTGATAAAAATAACTCCAGCCGCTGGAATCCTTTGGTATCTCCACCTGGTTCAGAATATCCTGGTTCGCATATTCATAATAATCATCCTCCAGCCTCACCCCGTCTGCATTTTCCGCCGGGTCGCTTCCTGCTTCCCCTTGAACGTTAACCGGCTGGGCTGCTGTCTGCTCCGGCTGTGTCTCCATTTTCTTCCCGCACCCGGATAGGAGAAAAGACAGCATTACAATAGCTGCCAGACAGAATTTGATCCTGTTTTTCATATTGTACCTCTCTTCTTTTACAGGTTTTTTCAAACTAAAAAGGAAGTGGATCTCTCCACTTCCTTATCAGTTAGTTCTATCTATTATTATGCTTAAACTTCGTCAGAATATACTGCCCCATCTTCTGCTGAAGACTCATCCTGTGACTGAAGCGCTTTGATGCTTAAACTGATCTTCTTGTCGCCTTCGTTGAAATCNNATCCACATGCTCTTTGGAGATCTGGGATACGTGAAGCAGTGCATCTACGCCTGGTTCCAGCTCAACAAATGCGCCGAAATCTGTCATACGTGCAACTTTTCCGCTTACCACGTTGCCTACTGCATATTTTGAAGAAGCATCCTTCCACGGATTTGTCTCCGGGAACTTTAAACTGAGGGCGATCTTATCACCGTTAATATCCTTAACCAGGACTTTGATTTTCTCTCCAGCCTTGAAAGCTTTCTTCGGGCTCTCTACTCTGCCCCAGCTCATCTCGGAAATATGAAGCAGTCCGTCAGCACCGCCAAGGTCAATGAATGCGCCGAAATCGGTTACATTCTTGATGGTACCTTCTACCACATCACCCGTATGGATTCTTTCAAATAATTCCTTCTGCAGCTCGGCTCTTCTTGCAACCATGATCTGCTTTCTGTCGCCGATGATTCTTCTTCTCTTAGGGTTGAATTCGGTAATAACAAATTCAATCTCCTTATCTGCATATCTGGATAAGTCCTTCTCATAAGTATCAGAAACCAGACTTGCAGGAATGAAGACTCTTGCTCCCTCTACAACCACACTTAAACCACCGTCAAGTACCTGTGCAACTTTTGCGATAAGTACCTCGTGGTTTTCAAATGCTTCTTCCAATCTCTTATTGCCTCTGTCTGCTGCCAGTCTCTTGTAAGACAGTGCTACCTGACCTTCGCCATCGTTTACCTTAATGACTTTGGCTTCCATTTCTTCTCCAACCTGTACAGCGGTTGTAAGATCTAAATTCTGGTCATCCGTGTATTCACTACGCGGAATGATGCCGTCGGACTTGTAACCTATATTCAAGACGATTTCATCTTCCTTTACGTCGATGACTTTACCAGTGACGATCTCTCCTGTACGTATAGTTTTCAATGATTCTTCTAACATTTGTTCAAAACTTAACTCTGACATTAGTATGAACCTCCTCGATAATATAATTCGGGGTTGAAGCCCCGGCTGTAATACCTACGCTGCGCACAGAATTTCCACAATCAGGATCTAAATCACCTAGTGTCTGGATATAGTAAGTGTTCTTACATTCCCTTCGGCATATATCGTACAGCTTCTGGGTATTGGAACTACTTTTTCCGCCTATGACAATCATGGCATCCACTTCTGAAGCTATCCGCTTTGCTTCCACCTGTCTTTCCTGTGTTGCATTGCAAATCGTATTTAAAACAAGTATATCATACCGCGTTTCCGAAATTTTTTCAACTAAATCTTGAAATTTATTGTAATTAAATGTCGTCTGTGATACGATACACAGCTTTTCCCTTTCCGATAGAGGTAATCTTTCCACTTGCTCGGGTGTTTCCACCACTAAAGTATTGTCATTTCCCCAGCCTTTAATACCTTCTACCTCCGGATGGGTTTCATTGCCGATGATAATAAGCCGTCTTCCCGCCTCATTCTGCTCCTCGGCGATTCTATGGATCTTCTTTACATAAGGACAGGTAGCATCTACAATCTCGATCCCGTTTCGTTCCATGATCTCGTAAACCCGCTTCCCGACTCCATGAGATCTTATGACAACGACTCCATCCTTAATCTTCTCAAGCTCCTCTTCCGAATGAATGACCCTGACTCCCTTTTCCTCTAAATCACGTACCACTTCCTCATTATGGATGATGGGGCCATAGGTATAGATGGGTTTGTCATCTCTTTTCAGCTGTTCATAAACTTGTTCCACCGCCCGCTTGACTCCAAAGCAGAACCCGGCGGTTTTGGCAACAATCACTTCCACAGGCTGCCTCCTTCCATTTTTCTTTCATGAAAAAGCCGGAGAATCTGCTCCACCACTTCAGGAATGGTCATGGATGAAGTATCCACAAGAACCGCATCCCCGGCCTGCTTAAGGGGAGAATTTTCCCGGTTCATATCCCGGTAANNCCGAAGCTCCTCATACCGCCTTTTTGCCCGGACCAGGCTGCTTGCCGTTAAATATATCTTAAGGTCAGCCTCCGGAAGCACGCAGGTTCCGATATCCCGGCCATCCATGATGACATTTTCTTTTAAAGCCAGATTCTTTTGCAGCTCCACCAGCTTACTTCGCACCGGCATATAGACAGAAACTGCAGAAGCCATGGCGCTGACCTCTGACCTGCGGATCAGTCCCGAAACATTTTCCCCGTTTAAAAGCACCTGCTGCATCCCATTTTCGTAGGAAATGGTGACACTCACCTCCCCGGCTGACCGGCAAATGGCTTCCTCATCGCCTGCCGGTATCCCATTTCTTAAAAAATGCAGTGCCATGGCACGGTACATGGCTCCCGTGTCCACATAAACGAAGTTAAGGTTTTCCGCAACAGACTTAGCAATGGTGCTTTTTCCTGCCCCGGCCGGTCCGTCGATGGCTATATTATAAACTTTCTTCATCCTTTGAATTTCTCCTCTCCGGCAGCACTTCCGGCCGCCCAACCGGTAGACCAGGCGATTTGTAAATTAAAGCCTCCGGTCACTGCGTCTAAATCCAGTACTTCCCCTGCAAAGTAAAGGCCTGGGAGAAGCTTGGATTCTAAGGTGGAGGGGCTTACCTCCTTAACAGAAACACCGCCCTGGGTGATGATGGCCTCATTGTAGCCCCGAAGTCCTGAAAGCGTCAGGACAAAGCCTTTGGTTGCACGGACAAGACGCTGCCGTTCTTCCCTGGTGATTTCATTGACCTTCTTTTCCGGCGGAATTTTGCTCACATCCACCATGACCGGCACAAGCTTTGAAGGATACAAATGCTCCAGGGAATTCTTGAACTGCTTGTTTGCAGCCTCTTCAAAATCCCGTAAGATCCTGGCATCCAGCTGTTCTTCGGAAAGAGCCGGTTTTAAGTCAATGGAAAGGGTCAGCGGCCCTTTCTTCAGTTCCTTTACCGCATAGCTGCTGGCGCTTAATAGAACCGGTCCGCTGACCCCGTAATGGGTGAACAGCATTTCCCCGAATTCCTTATAAACCACCTTCTTACCGTTTAATACGGAAGCCTCCACATTGCGGAGGGACAGGCCCTGCAGCTCCTTTACCACCGGTTCCTCTACCACAAAAGGAACCAGGGCAGGAGAAAGAGATGTGACCTTATGGCCGGCTTCCTTTGCCAACTCATAGCCGTCTCCTGTGGAGCCGGTGGCCTGATAGGAAAATCCGCCGCAAGCCACGATTACGGCATCTCCGTGTACCTTTTCCCTTTTTCCCCCGTCTTTTAAAACCAGCCCCAAAAGGCTGCCATCCTCTATCAAAAGCTTCTCCACCTGGGTGCGGGTATGGATGGAAACTCCAAGCTCCAAAAGCCGTTTTGTAAGAGCCTTTATTACGTCCGAAGACTTGTCGGTGGCCGGAAATACCCGGTTGCCCCGCTCTGTCTTTAAAGGACAGCCAAGCTCTTCCAACAGGTCCATCATATCAAAATTGGTAAAGCCATAAAAGCTGCTGTAAAGGAATTTGGCATTAGTCACTACGTTTCCGAACAGCTCCTCCGTATCACAGGCATTGGTCACATTGCAGCGTCCCTTGCCGGTGATATATACCTTTTTACCAAGTTTTTCATTTTTCTCAAAAATGTGGACGGTACTGCCCTTCATGGCTGCTGCTATTCCAGCCAGCATCCCTGCAGCGCCACCGCCCACGATTAAAACCGTATTCATGCAATTTCCTCTTTTCCGCCCATGTT
>DJBG01000125.1 GCA_002429965.1 Hungatella sp. UBA5982 | reverse complement strand
ATAATATAGAATGTGATGCCTATACGGTATTTACCAATATGCCTGTGGCAGGCGCTATGCGCGGCTATGGTATTCCACAGGCGATGTTCCCCGTAGAAAGCCAGTCCGATGACATCGCCCTGGCAATCGGCATGGATCCGGTGGAATTCCGCCGTAAAAATCTGATGCCAATCGGTTACGTGGAAGGTTTTTCAAAAAATGAAAATTTCTTTGACACCTTTAATCAATGTCTTGATAAAGGAAAAGCCTATATAGATTTCGACCGGAAAAGGAAGGAATACGAAAATCAGACCGGTCCTGTCCGTAAGGGGATTGGCTGTGCGGTATTCTGGTATAATACAGCGGTGTGGCCCATCAGCCTGGAATCCTCTTCCTGCCGGATGGTGCTGAACCAGGATGGTTCCGTACAGGTACAGCTGGCGGAGACAGAGATCGGCCAGGGTGCTGATACGGCGTTTGCACAGATGACAGCAGATGCGTTAGGCGTTCCTTTTGAAATGGTCCATGTAATTTCCTCCCAGGATACGGATGTCACCCCCTTTGGGACCGGCTGCTATGCTTCAAGGCAGACCTATGTAGGAGGCTTTGCCATAAAGCAGACAGCGCTTTTATTAAAGGAGAGGATTTTAAATTACGCCTATGAGCTGACCAGGATGCCGGTCTTTAACCTGGATATCAGGGATGGAAAGATCGTGAGGACCACTGATGGAAGAGAGCTTATGTCTTTAGGCGAATTATCCACGGAGGCCATTTACAGCCTGTCACACAGCCAGCATTTGACCTCTGAAAGCACTTATCAGATAAAATCCAATGCCTATTCTTTTGGATGCTGCTTTGCCGAGGTAGAGGTGGATATTCCCATGTGTAAGGTAAAATTAGTTGACATCATCAATGTCCATGACTGCGGACAGCTGATCAATCCGGCTCTTGCTGAGGCTCAGGTCCACGGAGGAATGAGCATGGGTATCGGCTATGCCCTTTCCGAACAGCTTCTTATTGACGAAAAAACGGGCAGAACTTTAAATGACAATCTGCTGGATTATAAATTATCCACTGCCATGGACCATCCGCATCTGGAGGCCCAGTTCGTGGAAAACTATGAACCAACCAGCGCATTTGGAACGAAAGCTCTGGGAGAACCTCCGGCATGTCCAGTGGCTCCGGCAATCCGTAATGCCATTTTAAATGCAACAGGTGTGAGCATGTACCAGATACCAATGACATCCCAGGCATTATTTAAACGGTTCAAGGAAGAGGGACTTTTCTGAACTGTAACAACTTAATAGCAAGGAGGAATGCTCTATGTATGATATGAAAGCATTATATGAAGCAAATACCGTAGAAGAGGCCGTAAAGCTGCGGATGGAACATCCAGAGGCACAGATCATAGCTGGCGGCAGCGATGTTTTAATACAGATGCGGGAAGGAAAACGTGCCGGTAAGGAATTGATCAGTATTTATATGATCGATGAAATGAGGGGCGTGAAGATTGACGAGGAAGAGGCCATACGCATAGGCTCTCTTACCAGTTTTTCCCATATTACTAAGGATCCCATTATCCAGGAATACATCAATGTACTTGGAGAAGCGGTAGATATGGTTGGCGGCCCCCAGATAAGAAACATTGCCACAATCGGAGGAAATACCTGCAACGGCGTTACCTCGGCGGATTCGGCATCTACACTTTTTGCATGGGATGCGGTGATCGAGCTGACTGGCTCTGAAGGCATCCGCCGGATTCCTATCAGCGAATTCTATATAAAAGCAGGAACCGTGGATATCAGAGAAGGCGAGCTTCAGACAGCGGTGATCATTCCAAAGAAGAGCTATGAAGGATATAAGGGTCATTATATCAAATACGCCAACAGAAACGCCATGGATATCGCCACCACAGGATGTTCCGTAAATGTCAAGCTGTCAGAGGATAAAAAGACGGTAGAAGACGTTAGGATCGCTTTTGGAGTAGCAGGCCCTATACCTATGCGCACGAAAAGCGCGGAAAATCTGGCAAAAGGACAGTCGATTTCAAAAGAACTGGCAGAAGCCTTCGGAAAGGAAGTCCTTGCCGACATCAATCCCAGGGATAGCTGGCGTGCCTCAAAGGATTTCCGTAAGCACGTCGCAGTGGAAATGGCAACCCGCAGCTTCATAGAGTCAGTGAAACTTTCAGGAGGTGAGATCTAATGCCGGCACAATATAAGTTAGTAAAATGTACCNNAATACACAGAAACAATGGTAGATGTCCGGGCTTCCCTTACCGATTTGCTGCGGGATGATTACCGCCTGACTTCCGTAAAAAAAGGCTGTGAGGTAGGAGAATGCGGAGCCTGCAACGTGATCATAGACCATGAATGCTTCAATTCCTGCATCTATCTGGCTGTCTGGGCAGATGGAAAAGACATCCGGACCCTGGAATGTCTTATGGGACCTAACGGAGAGCTTTCCGATATCCAGCAGGCATTTATCGACGAGGCAGCGGTCCAGTGCGGATTCTGTACGCCGGGATTTATTATGTCAGCGGTGGAAATTTTAGAAAGCGGCAAAGAGTATACCAGAGATGAGTTAAGAAAGCTGATGTCCGGTCATTTATGCCGGTGCACAGGCTATGAGAATATCTTAAATGCGGTAGAGAAAACCATGCTCCGCAGATTGGGAAAGCTGCCATCCTAAATGCATTTTCAAAGGAACAGTTAATAAGGAGCAAGACCAAAGCAACAGAAACGTTGCCATGGCCTTGCTCCTTTTTTGTGTCATGATGCAGAATGGTTCTTCCTTTAATTTAGAAACATGACCCCCAGATTTAAGTAACCGGTAAATGTGATCCAGATCAAATAAGGAACCTGTAAAACTGCTGCATCCGGGTTGACAGTCCAGAAGGCAGATATCATTTTTACAATGGAATACCAAAGGAACATGAGAATCAAAAATGACAGCAGATAACTTTTTAGATTAAAAAACACCAGGCTCCGCAGGAAGTTCAGAAGCAGTTGGATTCCATATAACCGGAGGGCCTCTCCTTTTCTGTGAGACGGCGAGGAAGCGGCAAGATAGGAGCCAAACCCCATGAGGATATATAGAACGGTCCAGATGACCGGAAGCAGCCATATAGGGGGAGAAAGGGCAGGATGAATTAAAGTTTTATATATGGATAAGCCGTTTCTCGTCAAATATACTGTTAAAGCCCCAACTCCCAGGGGAATCGCGGTAAAAGCAGATAATTTTATTCGGTTTCGATCCATATGGCTTCACCTGTCTATGATTTGATACTATCATATTCAACCGGAGGGAGGAATATCCATATGCCTTCTGAATTCCCTGGGAGTTATTCCGAATTTTTCCTTAAAGATCCGGTTAAAATAAGACAGATTGTTAAATCCCGTATCCCCTGCAATGGTAAGTACCGAATCCTCAGAGGAGAGGAGCAGCCTGGAGGCCATGGTCAGGCGGTAATCATTTAAGTAAGCGGTAAAGGGCATCCCTATGGTATTCTTAAAAAATCTCATAAAATGGGACTGGCTCATGCCGCAGGCGTTTGATACTTCTTCTATGGAAAGCGGCCTGCTGTAATGCTGTTCCACATATTTAAGGATCTGCCTGGTCCGTTCCAGCTCTTTTGGAGGGCGCGGAGGAGGAGAGGAGGAGGCCGCCTCATTGCTCCAGAAAATAAAAAACAGTTCAAATAATTTCCCTTTAATTAACAGCTCGTAGCCTTCCGGGAATGTCTCACGGACCTGATCGATCTGGTCTAAGCAGGAAGCGATTTTGCTGTAACAGGGGAAGTCTTTTGCCACGTGCACCGGAAGATTTTTCTGCCTCCGGCTGATGGTGGAGAGATAGGATTCCCAGCAGATATCCGGTTGTCTGGAACGCATCAGGGCTAAATCAAAGATTATATTCTCATATTCCATGAATTCCTGCTTCCACTTTTCGATGGTATGAAGCATACCGGGGCAGACGACGACGATGTCGCCGCCATGGACCTCGTAGGGAACAAAATCCACAGACACAAGTCCGGACCCTTTCTTAATGTAAATGAATTCCATCTCATCGTGCCAGTGTAAAGGAACCTTGTTAAAATCCAGGGGTATGGTGCAGGGATAAGTCAGGTAAGGAAAACCGGAAGGGTCCTGTTCCCGTTTTTCCTGATAGTTTTCGTACTGTATAATATTCATAAAACACCTATTTTTCGTAATTGTATAGTAGTTAATGATAGTATTGTATCACATTATGCCAGAATGCTGCAAGATAAACACCGCCTGGGATATTATAATACTAGAGGAATGGTAAAGAAAACAAAAAAGGAGTGGATTTTATGAATCTTGAGCAACGGATTTTTGAAATATATAGAAAAGCGGTAAATCAGTGTTCTAATAAGGAGATATATTCAGCATTGCTGAAAATCGTACAGGAAGAATCGGAGAAAAAACGGCAGGAGGAAGGAAAGAAAAAAGTATATTATATATCTGCGGAATTTTTAATCGGAAAACTGCTTTCCAATAATCTGATCAACCTTGGAATGTATGAGGAGGTCCGCCAGCTTCTTATAAAGAACGGCAGAGATATTTGTGAGATCGAGGAAATGGAGCCGGAGCCGTCTCTTGGAAACGGCGGTCTGGGACGTCTTGCTGCCTGTTTTCTGGATTCCATGGCAACCCTTGGTTTAAACGGAGACGGCATTGGCCTTAATTATCATTTTGGTTTATTTAAACAAACCTTTGAGGACCTTCTTCAGGCGGAGAATCCCAATCCCTGGATCGAGGAAAATAGCTGGCTTACCAGGACAGAAGTAAGTTATCCCGTGACCTTTGGTGGGCTGACCGTTCGCTCCAGAATGTATGATATAGGGGTGACCGGCTATCAGGGACGGACCAACAAGCTTCATCTGTTTGACTTAGAAACTATCGATGAGGAGATCATAAAAGATGGGATTTCATTTGATAAAGAGGATATAAAAAAGAATCTGACCCTGTTTCTCTATCCGGATGACAGTGACGAGGCTGGCAGGAAGCTTCGTATTTACCAGCAGTATTTTATGGTCAGCAGTGCCGCCCAGTATATTCTTGATGAATGCATCAAAAAGGGCTGCAAGCTTTATGACTTACCGGATTATGCGGTGATCCAGATCAATGATACCAATCCTTCTATGGTGATCCCGGAGCTGATACGTCTTTTAACTTTGCGGGGAATTTCCTTTGAGGAGGCATCAAAGATTATCAGCAGGACCTGTGCTTACACCAATCATACCATTCTTGCGGAAGCACTTGAAAAGTGGCCTATGGAATATTTAGAAGAAGCCGTGCCTCAGCTGGTGCCTGTTATAAAGAAACTTCATGAGCAGGTCCGTAAGGTTCATAAAGACCCTTCAGTCGCAATCATTGATGAAAAGGATCTGGTACACATGGCTCATATGGATATCCATTATGGTTTCAGCGTCAATGGTGTGGCATACCTTCATACGGAGATCCTGAAGAAAAGTGAATTGAAGAAGTTTTATGATATATATCCGGAGAAGTTTTC
Source organism: Hungatella sp. UBA5982 (assembly GCA_002429965.1). GTDB lineage: Bacteria > Bacillota > Clostridia > Lachnospirales > Lachnospiraceae > Lacrimispora. The sequence goes on along the minus strand of DJBG01000125.1, from coordinate 784 downwards.
CAATAAAACCAACGGAATCACCTTCAGACGGTGGCTGCTCCATTGCAATCCCCAGCTTTCCCAGCTGATCACCTCAAGGATCGGTGAGGGATATAAGAAAGACGCCATGGAGTTAGAAAAGCTGGCAGCCTTCGATGATGAAGCAACCTTAAAGGCAATACTGGATATGAAAAAGCAGAACAAGATCGCTTTAAAGGAATATCTTATGTTAACCCAGGGGGCTGATATCAATGAAAATTCCATTTATGATATTCAGATCAAGCGTCTTCATGAGTATAAGAGACAGCAGATGAATGCCCTTTATGTGATACACAAATATCTGGAGATTAAAAAAGGAAACTTGCCATCCACTCCGGTCACCGTAATTTTCGGTGCAAAAGCGGCCCCTGCCTATGTGATTGCAAAGGATATCATTCACCTGATCTTATGTCTCCAGGAGCTGATAAACAATGATCCCCAGGTAAGCCCCTATTTAAAGGTGGTTATGGTGGAAAACTATGACGTATCCAAAGCAGAATTGCTGATTCCTGCCTGTGATATCTCCCAGCAGATTTCCCTTGCATCAAAGGAGGCCAGCGGAACGGGAAACATGAAGTTCATGTTAAACGGGGCGGTGACTCTTGGAACAATGGATGGTGCCAATGTGGAGATTGCGCAGCTGGTGGGAAAAGACAATATTTATATTTTCGGTGAATCCAGTGAAACGGTGATCCAGCATTACGAAAAAGCGGATTATGTGTCTAAGGAATATCACGAAAAGGATTCAGAGATCCGGGAAGCTCTG
>DJBG01000156.1 GCA_002429965.1 Hungatella sp. UBA5982 | reverse complement strand
GAAGATAAGAAGATCAGGAAGAATGAACTGAAGCATATGCTGAAGGAAGAAGCAATTAAGCTTTATGAATCCAAGGAAGCAGAATTCCCGGAGGGAGAACAGATCCGTGAAATCGAGCGGGTTATTCTCTTAAAGGTAATCGATAATAAATGGATGTCCCATATTGACGATATGGATCAGCTGCGCCAGGGTATCGGCCTGCAGGCATATGGTCAGAGGGATCCGCTGGTGGAATACAAGATGAGCGGATATCAGATGTTTGATGAGATGGCTGCGGCCATACGCGAAGATACCGTAAGAATCTTATTCCACATTCGCGTGGAGCAGAAGGTGGAGAGAGAACCGGCTGCAAAGGTGACAGGAACCAATAAGGATGAAAGCTCCCCGAAAGCACCGGTAAAGAAGGTGGAAGCCAAGGTTTATCCCAATGATCCGTGTCCATGTGGCTCCGGTAAGAAATACAAACAGTGCTGCGGACGTAAATTAGTATAGTATTTTTATAAATTTGGAGTTCGCACCCTTTTTAAGGACCGGACTCCAATTTTGTATAGATAAATAATTTAATTCAGAAAGTGGGTGACACAGTGGTAGAGTTAGATCAGTACAAATACGAATTATCAACATTTGAAAAACCATTAGTGGAAGTGAGGGATTCACTTTGACTTAGATAATAAGTTAAAGAGAATCGATGAGCTGGACAAGTCGATGGAAGAGCCGAGCTTTTGGGATGATCCTGAAAAGTCAACAAAGATTGTACAGCTTGCAAAGAATTTAAAAGATACGGTTCAGACTTATAAGGACTTAGAGCAGCAGTTTGAAGACATTGGCGTGATGATCGAAATGGGAAATGAGGAAAATGATCCCTCCCTGGTTCCGGAAGTTGAAGAGATGCTAAATCTGTTTAAGGAAAAGCTGGAAGACATGCGCATCAACACTCTGCTGTCCGGAGAGTATGACAATGATAACGTCATCTTAAAGCTTAACGCAGGTGCGGGAGGAACCGAATCCTGTGACTGGTGCGGCATGCTATACCGCATGTTCTGCAGGTGGGCGGAGAAAAAAGGCTTTTCTTTGGAAGTCTTAGACTACCTTGACGGGGAAGAAGCTGGCATTAAATCCGTTACGGTACAGATCAACGGGCCCAATGCCTATGGGTATTTAAAGTCGGAAAAGGGAGTTCACCGCCTGGTGCGCATCTCTCCGTTTAATGCCGCAGGCAAACGCCAGACCTCCTTTGTATCCTGTGATGTTATGCCTGATATTGAAGAGGACTTGGATGTGGAGATCAACGAAGAGGAACTACGCATTGATACCTACCGTTCCAGCGGTGCAGGCGGGCAGCATATCAACAAAACCTCCTCGGCCATCCGCATCACCCACCTTCCCTCCGGAATTGTGGTCCAGTGCCAGAATGAGCGCTCCCAGTTCCAGAACAAGGACAAGGCCATGCAGATGTTAAAGGCAAAGCTTTATTTGCTGAAGCAGCAGGAAAATGCGGAGAAGTTATCCGGCATCCGGGGTGATGTGACAGAGATCGGCTGGGGAAATCAGATCCGTTCCTACGTCCTTCAGCCTTATACCATGGTCAAGGATCACAGGACCAATGCGGAAACAGGCAATGTTGGAAGCGTCCTGGACGGCTCCTTGGATCAGTTCATGTACGCCTATTTACGCTGGCTGAGCACCGGGGCAAAGTCCGGAGAAAGCAGCGCAGAATAGAGGATTTTCCCTGTATTTATTTTAAAACCGAAGAAAATAAATAGAAAAATAGTTGCATACCATGCCTAAATATGATAATATCTTCCCTATGAGCACAGATGTATTTCCGATGCGGACACAGAAGGGAAGATATTTTTATTATGGAAGAAAAAAGTAAATATTTTGTGGTAAAGCAAAAGGCTGTACCTGAAGTATTGCTGAAAGTTGTTGAGGCAAAAAAGTTGTTGGAATCGGAGCGCGTCATCACCGTTCAGGAGGCGACTGACAGGGTAGGAATCAGCCGAAGCTCTTTTTATAAGTATAAGGATGATATCTTTCCTTTTTATGATAATACGAAGGGAAAAACCATTACCCTTGTGATGCAGATGGATGATGAACCAGGCTTACTGTCCGACCTGCTGCATGTGGTAGCTGTGTACCGCGCCAATATCCTCACCATACACCAGAGTATTCCGGTCAATGGAGTGGCCACCTTGACGTTAAGCGTGGAAGTCCTTGAAACCACCGGCAATGTTTCAAAGATGGTAGAGGATATAGAAGAAAAAGATGGGGTCCACTACGTTAAAATTTTAGCCAGGGAGTAGAGGTACAACCGTTCGATGAGCCGAATGGCGAATGGAACTTCCTAGAAAAAATAATACGATGCGAGTTGCTGGAGGAAAATATGAGACATATTGCAGTTATGGGCTATGGTACCATTGGATCAGGTGTGGTAGAGGTTTTGGAAAGAAACAAAGAGATAATTGCCAAAAGGGTGGGCGACGAGGTCGGTGTGAAATACGTCCTGGATTTAAGAGAATTTCCGGGGGACCCTGTGGAAGATAAGATCGTTCATGATTTTTCCATCATTGAGAAGGATTCTGAAGTGTCCATGGTGATTGAGACCATGGGAGGATTAAATCCCGCTTATCCTTTTGTGAAGGCGAGCTTAAAGGCTGGCAAGCATGTGGCTACTTCCAATAAAGCTCTGGTGGCGGCGTACGGCACCGAGCTCTTAGAGATTGCCAGAGAACATAATGTGAACTTCTTTTTCGAGGCAAGTGTAGGCGGCGGCATACCCGTCATACGTCCTCTTTATACTTCCCTTGCAGGCGAAGAGATTGAAGAGATCACCGGCATTTTAAATGGAACCACCAACTATATATTGACAAAAATGGACAAAGCAGGCGAGACCTTTGAAACGGCTTTAAGAGAGGCTCAGGAGCTTGGTTACGCGGAGCGGAACCCGGAAGCCGATGTAGAGGGACACGATACCTGTCGAAAGATTGCCATTCTAACGGCCATAGCAACGGGACACGAGGTCAATTATGAGCATATTTATACAGAAGGGATTACAAAAATAACGGATGTGGATTTCCGTTATGCCGATGCAATGGGAACCTCTGTAAAGCTGTTTGGCTCAAGCCGGATCCAGGACGGAACCGTCCATGCATTTGTAGCCCCGGTCATGATCGGAAAAGATCACCCGTTATATTCCGTAAATGATGTTTATAACGGCATTCTGNNGTAAAAGGGAACATGTTGGGCACTTCCATGTTCTATGGAAGCGGGGCCGGAAAGCTTCCAACAGCCAGCGCTGTGGTGGCGGATATTATTGAAGCCCTTAACAATCAAGATCACCATGTGGAAATGGGCTGGAATAAGGAAAGCCTTACCATTTCAGCGATGAACAGCTTTTCTTTCCGTTACTTTGTAAGAATCAAAGGGATTGCGGAAAAGCGTGTGAACGAAGTGGAGGCAGTATTCGGCAAGGTGGAAGTGGTGGAACTGGATCATATGGATGAATTTGCAGTTCTTACGGAAACCATGACCGAAGAAGAATATGGACTAAAAGCGAAAAAACTGCCGGGCATCAGACAGTGCATCCGCGCAGAATTGAACGCAAATAAGCAATCCCCCGCTTAATGTTCGTCAAGAACTAAATAGCGGGCATTTAACAGGTTTATTAGCATACAGCAAAGCGGATCAGAATATCCGCTTGACTTTTCGCCAGGAGGCATCAATGTTAGTAGTGAAAAAATTTGGCGGTAGCTCCGTCGCAGACAAGGAAAGAATTTTTAATGTGGCAAAGCGCTGCATTGAGGAATATGAAAAAGGCAATCAGGTGGTAGTGGTTCTGTCCGCTATGGGAAAGACGACGGATGGTCTCATTGCAAAAGCCCTTGAGATAAATCCCAATCCTCCAAAGAGAGAGATGGATATGCTGTTAGCCACCGGGGAACAGGTTAGTGTGGCCCTTATGTCTATGGCAATGAATTCTTTGGGAGTTCCGGCCGTTTCTTTAAATGCGGCCCAGGTGGCCATGCACACCACCTCTGCCTACGGAATGGCCAAATTAAAGCGGATCGATACGGAACGGATTCGGCATGAGCTGGAGGCCAGGAAAATCGTGATCGTCACAGGCTTTCAGGGGGTTAATAAGTACGATGACTTAACAACACTTGGCCGGGGAGGCTCCGATACAACGGCCGTGGCCCTTGCAGCCGCCCTTCATGCGGACGCCTGTGAGATCTATACAGATGTGGATGGTGTATACACGGCAGACCCACACATTGTTCCAAACGCGAGAAAGCTCCCTGAGGTTTCTTATGATGAAATGCTGGAATTCGCTTCCCTTGGAGCAAAAGTGCTCCATAACCGGTCTGTGGAGATGGCAAAGCGCTATGGAGTTCAGTTGGTTGTTCTGTCAAGTCTGACCAGGGCAGAAGGTACAGTTGTCAAGGAGGAAACAAAATTGGAAAGAATGCTGGTTAGCGGTGTGGCCGCGGATAAGAATGTAGCCCGTATTTCAGTGATCGGGGTCAAGAATACGCCTGGAATTGCTTTTAAAATCTTTAATCTCCTGGCAAAAAACAATATTAATGTGGATATCATCATTCAATCCATCGGACGGGAAGAAAGAAAGGACATTTCCTTTACGGTGGCAAAGACTGATTTAAAGGATACCATGGATCTGTTAAAGAAAAATAAGGACTCCATCACCGCCCAGGATATAACGAGTGAGGAAGGCGTTGCTAAGATTTCCATTATCGGTGCAGGGATGACAGGCAATCCCGGAGTGGCGGCAAAGATGTTTGAGGCCCTTTCCAGTGCGAATGTGAATATCAAGATGATCGCCACCTCTGAGATCCGGATAACGGTTCTGATCGATGAAGCGGATGTAAACCGTTCTATGAGGACGGTCCATGATGCCTTTGATCTGGCGGATTAAACAAAGGTGAAAAAATGAACTGGTTAAAAAAAATATTTGGCCTAGGGCTTCCCTGTCTGTTCCATTCCTTAACCGGGCTTTATTGCCCGGGCTGCGGGGGAACCCGGGCCGTCCGGTCATTGCTGCGGGGGGACCTGCGGANNGCGGATGAGTTTTCAGTATCATCCGCTGGTCCTTTATGCTGTTTTCGTGCTGTTTTTGGAATTGTTCTTATGGGCTTTCTCCAAAGGGCGGAAAACTCCCATGGATAAAAAAAGAGCCAGGATACTGATCCTGGCAGGAGCTGCTATTACTGTGGCTAATTGGATTTTCAAGAATTATATGCTGGTCATTAAAAGCGTGGATCTGCTCCCCCCTTTTAAGTAAACCCTATTCTCCGGAAGAAGAGGTGGATGAAAGGGCTTGGGAGGCAGTCTCAAAGACCTGTCTGAAATAATGGCCCATGGGCGTATTGGTATCCATGGTATCATATACAAAAATAATAAATAATGCCATCATAAGGCCGCAGACTGCAGAAATAACAGACAGGATCAGGCCAAGCTGGGCCTGCTGGGTAAAGGGTTTTCCCTGTCTGGAAAGCACGGCGCATGCGATGCCGATCAGTCCGAGAAACAAGCCGGCAGGCAGATTCCAGATGCTGAACAGGGGAAGACAGTCACTGGCCAGTCCAAAGCCACCCAGAAGAACAGACCAGAAGGCCAGAAAAGAGCCGGTTGGACGAATCTGGGGCAGCATTCCGTTATTGCTGTTATGGTTTTCTTCCATTCGTAATTTACCTCGTTTGCATATTGAGAAAACAAAAGATGTCTTCATAATCGGATGGATGTGCGAAAAGCTGCACTTTTTATGGGAAGTCCAAAGGATATTTTCTCATAAACCATACTATTTTATGATTGTAGCACGAAAAGGCCTGCGTGTCCAGACGGGTCTTGCATAAGGAAGGCTGATGAATTATAATAGTAAATTGAACAAAGGTTGTAAGAAAAATGCAATTATGAAAAAATAAGGGGATCACCATGGATATAATTAAGGCATTACAAGAAGAACTTTCCATTGCCCGCGGACAGGTGGAGGCAGCAGTAAAGCTCATTGACGAAGGAAACACCATTCCGTTTATTGCAAGATACCGGAAAGAGGCCACCGGTTCCTNNATTTAGAGGAACGGAAGGAACAGGTCCTTTCCTCCATTAAGGAGCAGGAGAAGCTGACACCAGAGCTGGAAAAGAAGATTTTAGAAGCTCAGACTCTGGTAGCTGTGGAGGATTTATATCGTCCCTATAAGCCCAAGAGAAGGACAAGAGCCACCATTGCAAAGGAAAAGGGGCTGGAACCTCTTGCGGACCTTATCATGCTTCAGATGATAAAGACTCCTTTAACAGAGACGGCGGCAGAGTACATTTCCGAAGAAATGGGTGTTTCTTCCACGGAGGAAGCCATAAACGGGGCAAAGGACATCCTGGCGGAGCGGATTTCCGACAATGCGGAATACCGTACCTATATCAGGAATGCCACCATAACCCAGGGAAGCCTTCAGGGGTCGGCGAAAGATGAAGAAGCGGAATCCGTATATGAAATGTATTACAATTATGAGGAAACCATTAAAAAATCTGCAGGCCACAGGATCCTGGCTTTAAACCGGGGGGAAAAAGAGAAGATTCTTACGGTAAAAATACTTGCACCTGTAGAGCAGATTTTACGGTTTCTGGAAAAGCAGGTAATTGTAAGGGACAACCCCTACACCGCGAACGTCTTAAGAGAAGTGATTTCCGACAGTTATGACCGTCTCATAGCTCCGGCTATTGAGCGTGAGGTAAGAGGCTCTTTGACAGAGCAGGCAGAGACTGGGGCGATCCGGGTGTTTGGAAAGAACTTAGAACAGCTTTTAATGCAGCCTC
>DJBG01000048.1 GCA_002429965.1 Hungatella sp. UBA5982 | reverse complement strand
AACATCATGAATAAGAGCTATACACATATCGGGGTAGGCAATATACAGAACGGCTCAGGAACACAGTACTGGGTACAGTTATTTACATATTAATTGACTGATCAAAATAATCCAAATCCCTAGCAGTAAATTATAAGGGATTTGGATTATTTTGCTTGCAAAGATTTTCAGGTTGAACTTTGCATAAGAAATAGTTATACTTAATTTATGCGGGGCCAGCCAGCATGTAATAGAGGTATGAGCCATGCAGGAAAGGGTATGTTTAACCGAAGCGATCAGGAAGATGAGATTACGAAGACCACGAAAATGCATGTCGATTCAAAATGTGACAATCGTCACATTTATCTGTCTGTTCCTTTTGTCCCTTGTAACTATTGAAAAACTTGTGTTGAACAATTGGCAATCTTCCATAACCAAAGAGACTGCCGGGATGTCTGAAAAGATGAACCATGATACGATTGAAAAGGTGAATTCATTTTTCAGGGTTCCAGTTACGGCAAATGAACTAGGAAAAAAACTGATTGAAAATAAAACCATTAATTTTATTGATGAAAAGAGCCGCAACTCTTTTTTTCTTGGCATTTTAAATTCTTATGAGAAAGAGATTTACAGTTTTGTTTATGCATCGGTTGATGGAGAATACTATGGAGCCCTCAGAAATAAAAAGGGGGAACTTGAACTCATAAAGAACAATGATGAAACTGGAGGAGAAAGCTTGCATTACGCTGTAAATGCGGATTTAACAGCAGGGGCGTTAATACAAAACACCGGCTCCTTTGATCCCAGGCTGCAGGAATGGTATCAGGCGGCCAAAACAGAGAGGGGACCTTCCTTTTCTCCTGTATACAAAGACCTCATCGTGAATGATCTGGCAGTATCTGTTTCATGCCCTGTCTATGATGAAGAAGGAAAGCTTATGGGCGTTTTAGGAGCCCATATACTTCTTTCCGATATCGGCGATTATTTAAAAAACGAGGCGGCTGGTTCCAACGGTTATGTATCTGTTATTGAGGTAGGTACCCGGTATTTAATTGCAAATTCCATGGGGGAGGAAAATTATACCATAGCTAGAGGCGGGGCACTGATGAGAAATACCATCAATGGCCTTTCTCTTCCGGCCGCAAAGAACAGTTATGAGAAGTATCTTAAATCCCATGAGGAAGAATTTGCGCTGAAGATTGGAGATGCAGACTGGTATGCGAACGTACAGAAATACCGGAAAACAGGTCTTGACTGGGTCATTATTTCTGTAATTCCGGGAAGTCTTTTGACTGCGGAACTGAACCGGAATATCGGGGTTTCAGCAGAACTGGCTGTTATTGCAGGCATTCTTTCAATTGGTATCTTTTCCTTGATCATCCGAAGGCTCTATAAGCCAATCAATGGCTTACTGGCCATTGCGGAAAATATTTCTGCGGGAAATTTAGGGCAAAGGGTGGAGATCGTAAGGAATGACGAAATCGGAAGAATATCCAATGTATTTAACCGTCTGGCGGATAATCTGCTTGATATGGTCAAGCACTTAGAATGCATTGTTGAAATGCGGACCAGGGAGTTAAATAAGGCAAATGAAATATTAAAGGAGAGCCAGTCCCAGCTTCAACTCATACTGGATACCGCGGCGGAAGCCATATTTGGTACGGATTTAAACGGATGTTGTACATTTTGCAACAAAAGCTGTCTTCGCCTTCTGGGCTATGCAAAGCCTGAGGAATTGCTGGGAATCGATATGTGGTCCGCTTTGGGCTGCGGTGGGCAATCTGGGGAGGCAAGTTTGAACGGAAAGCAGTTTTTTGCCGATTTTCTCAGTTCGGATAAGGCCGGAGGGGAAAAGACCGGCGTGCTAAAGCGGGCCGACGGCACCTGTTTTGATGCGGAGTACCGCGCCCTGCCCCAATTAAGGGAAGGGGAGCATGTTGGATATGTCATAACCTTTGCCGATATTACCGAGCGAAAAAAGGGAGAGGAAAAGATCCGTTTTTTAAGCTATCATGATCCCCTTACCGAACTGGTAAACCGAAGGTGTTTTGAGCAGGAGATGAAGCAGGCGGACACTCAGCAGAACCATCCGGTTTCTTTGATTTTTCTTGATTTAAACGGCTTAAAGCTTATCAATGATACATTCGGGCATACGGCCGGAGATGAATTCATTGTTAAAGTTGCCAAGGTCTTAAAAAATAACTGCCGGGAAGGGGATGTTGCTGCCCGGATCGGCGGTGATGAATTTACGGTTTTGCTTCCACGCACCTCCAGGGAAGAGGCGGAGGTCATTGCTGCAGGGATAAAAAATCAGATTGCCGGAGAAAAGGTAAACATGGTGTCATGCAGCGTTGCGGTGGGAATTGCGACAAAGATCAAGCACTGGCAGAAGATTGAGCGGATACTGGAAACAGCAGAGAACGAGATGTATAAGGAAAAGAGCATTTCTTCCATAAACTTTGGAATTCATGCGATTAACGGCATCATCACCTCTCTTCACATGAAAAGTCCATGGGAGAAAATGCACTCGGAAGAAGTCAGCAAGCTGTGCGAAAAGATCGGTACGGCCATGGAGCTTCCGGAAACAGAGATTAAGAAGCTGCGGGATGGGGCATATCTCCACGATATCGGTAAGATCACCTTAAGTGAGTCGATACTTGAAAAGACTCCGGAACAACTGACGGAGGTTGAAAGTGAGATGATGAGGCAGCATCCGGCCATCGGCTACCGAATCCTCAATCTGTCCCAGGAAACACTGGACCTTGCCAACGGAGTGTACGGACATCACGAATGCTGGGATGGTTCCGGGTATCCCAAGGGCTTAAAGGGAGAGGAGATTCCGCTTATTTCACGTATTCTATCTGTTGCAGAAGCGTATGAACGGATTTTAAACCGGGAAAAGGACCGGAAAGCGGGAATGGAAAAGGCGCTGCAGGCCATTTCAATGGCTTCCGGACAAAAGTATGATCCGGCAATCGCTGAATTGTTTATCAGCATTATGGTGGAGGATAAGTAGCACCGCCTTGGCGCACTTTACTTCACATCTGCTTGTTAATACCGGCGAAGAAAAAAATATAGATGTGAAGGGTTAAAAGGTTATCGATTTGTCAGTCGATAACCTTTTTCGACGAGAAAAGACGGTATGGAAACTGGTTAGAGGCAGAACTTTTACCACATCTGTGCCATGAAATACTGCCTTAAATCATTTTACTTTATCAGAAGTGTATTTTATAATTTGGTCAAGGGAATGAAGTAAAACCTTTAGCTAAAGTGCAACTGCTCAAACCTTAGAATATATGAATAGGAGCATAGCTTATGAAAAAAAGTATTATGTGGCGGCATATCGATCAGGAAAAAGAGATGCTGGAGCGGCTTTTGGATAGCGGTCAGGTTGGAGAATGGGCATCAAGGTGCAACCTGGAACAGATTCAAAAAGTTATTTTCATTGCTTCCGGCAGTTCTCTCAATATTGCGTCTGTGTCGGGTAAACTGTATCAAAAGCTTGCGAAAGTGGAGGTGGTATTAAAAAATCCTTTTCAATATCTTGATGAGGAAGATACGGAAAAGTCGCCGGAGAAAACCCTGGCAATCGTCATTTCTCAGACAGGAACAAGCAATGGTACAATACATGCCATGAAAGCTGCAAAAATGAAAGGAATTCCTGTTCTGGCTTTGACGGAGCGTGAGCAGACACCTATTCAGCAGCTGGGTGATTATTATATGAATTTCCTGTGTGAGCAGGAGGATTGTAATGCCAAAACAAAGGGTTACAGCAATTCGATGGTGCTTTTGTGGTTGATTGCCTTAGAGATTGGCAGAGCCAAAGGCCAGGTGGACGAAAAGACGTTTGATGCATATATGAATGAGATCAGAGCCTGTGTCATGGACATACCGGAGACTGTGGAACAAACGAAAGCGTGGATTGAAAAGAATAAACACTGGGCAATCATCGGGCACTTTCTTGTCATTGGCGGCGGTATGAATTACGGTACTGCGGAAGAGGGAATGCTGAAGTTAATGGAAACCCTTTGCATTCCGGCTTCCGTGTGTGAGACAGGAGAATTTTCTCATGGCGTACATCGGACAATTGGGTCTTCGAGTAATGTGGTTACTATAGTTACCAAAGAAAGCGGTTTTGACGATATGATGAAGATAAACCGTTATCTGGAAGGAAAAGTGGCCCGGCTGCTCATTATCGATGCTGCAGAAGGACCCAGGGCGGACAATAAGATCTGTGTGAATTTCAGGCCATTGACTGCTTCTGCCTTAAACGTGGCGGTGGTATTTCAGGTGTTGGCTGCGGCGTTGCCGGAGATTATCGGCTATGACCCGAACCGCCCTTCCAATGATGAACTGACAAGGCTGGTTGCGACAAGAAACTGATAAAAGTTTTCCTGAAAGGCGTTAATATGGACAAGTGGAAAAAGATATTGCAATTTTTAATAGAAAATGAAAAAATGGTTTCGGCTGCGGAAATTGCACAATATTTGCAGATTTCAGTTAAAACGGTGAGAAATGAACTGCAGAGGCTGGAAACATATGTTTCGGAATATCAGTGTTCTATTGTCAAAATACCTGGAAAAGGGATACGCCTGGATGGGGAAAAGAGTAACATCAGGAAATTGGAAAAGGCTTTGGACAGGCGGGAAAAGAATTGGGAAAATACGCCGGAAGAACGTCAATACCGCATTTGGAATCTGCTTCTGGGAAGCTCTAAGTGCGTCATGATGAAAGAAATCTGTGCGGAGTACTATGTGAGCAAAGCTACGGTAAATAACGATATGAAAGAACTGAACCAGCTTTTGAGCCAATATGGAGTTTCCATTGTTTATGAAAAGCAGCAGGGACTGCGCCTGGAGGGAAAAGAACAGGATATCCGCAGTGCCATGATTCATATTTTTCTGAATGTTCATATGGGAAATCTTAATGACATTATTCGGTTGGATGGGACAAAAATTCTGTACAACGAAAAAATCAGAAACATGGAAGAAATGTGGAATGTGGATTTTTCCAGTCTTGTCCACATAGTTCATGAAATTGAGGCGAAATTCCAGTACAAATTTTCATCTGAATCGGTATTGGAACTGGCAATGTATCTGGCTGTCATGCTTAGAAGGGCGGATTGTGGCTGCAATGTTTCAGTGAGCCGGGAAATCGCGGGTTTTTTATACGGCAGCGTTCAGATGGAAGTCTGCGATCAGGTGGCAGATAAGCTGGAAGAACGTTATGAAATAAGCTTGCCAACGCAGGAGCGCAAGTATTTTCTGGTGCAGATTTTAGGGGCCAGGCGTCTGCAGCAGCCTGACAGCCTGATGAAAGAAACGGATATAGGGGATAACGATATAAAAGAAGCAGTTGAAATATTCATAGAAGCGGTAGGGCGGGAGTTGGGAGTTGATTTTTGTAATAACCGACTGTTATATGAACAGCTTCGCAATCACATAAGGCCGTCTGTCTATCGGATTCTGTTCGGTTTAAATTTAAATAATCCTCTCTCGGTAAGGATTAAAGAGGAATACAGGAAAGTTTTTTCCGTTGTTTATGAAAAGACAGATATATTGAATGAGGCATTTCATGTGGTGTTTCCTGAGGAGGAAATAGCCTATATTACCATTCATTTTGTAATAGCGCTGGAACNNCGGTATGTACAACCGGTTTGGGATTATCTCAGCTTATGGTGTCCAAGCTGGAAGGACAGTTTAAGAATATTGAAATTGTGGCCGCTATTTCGGCGTACGATATAGAGCATTACCGCAATGAAGATATTGATATGATTCTTTCGACAATTGAGATTGAAGAGCTGGATTGGGTAAAAACAATTGTAGTGAATCCTATCTTTTCCAGGAAGGATATAGAAAATATAACTCAGGAAATCTGCTTTCGTTCGACAAAAGGGAAGATTGCCTATCTGTTTCAGAAGCAGAATATTTATTTTCTAACGTCACTCATGGATAAAAAAGCGGCCATTGGCTTTCTGGCAGCGGCACTCGTACGCCATGGATTGGTCACAGAAGAATTCGAGGCAGGCATGGAACGGCGGGAACGTCTGGGCTCTACTTATATAGGGAATGGGACAGCAGTTGTACATGGAGAGATGGAACAGGTTCTTAGCAGTACACTGCAGATTATGCGGCTGGAAAATCCGATTGAGTGGGGAGATGGAAATCGGGTCAACTTGATAATTAATGTTGTTTCAACGAAAGAGGATTCGATTTCTTATTCCAAAATATTCCGGGCTTTGGGAAATTATCTGGATAATNNTAAAGGATTGGTTGAAGTGAATTTGGAAGTAAAGGATAAATATGAGGCGATTGAATGGCTGGCTAATTTAGCTGGCGTGGAAAACCGGCTCTCCGACCGTTCGGTTTTCTGCCAGAAGGTGAGGGAGAGGGAAGAACAGGTTTCAACAGATATGGGATTTGGGATAGCGATCCCCCATGGCAAGACGGATGCGGTAAAAGATCCCTTTGTCGCAGTTGCGAAGCTGAGAGATCCGATTATCTGGAATGAAGAAACAGGAAGTAAAATCGATTTGATCTTCATGCTTGGCTCTCCGGCAACCAGCGAGGATAATGTTCATCTCGTTATCATGTCAGAACTTGCCAGACGGTTGATGGACGATGAATTTTTGAAGGAAATCAGATCAGCAGAAAGACCGGAAACCATTTTAAAGTATTTTGACAATTTAGTGTCAGTTCCATACTAAAGAAAGGAGTTTTTATGGAATTTGTGAGAGAAGAAGTAATAAGAGTCAAAAAGGCATTGATGACTGGTGTTGGTTATATGATTCCCTTCGTTGTTTTTGGTGGAATCCTGATCGCGCTGACAATTGCGTTCTCGAAAATTGGGGAGGATGGCATCAATATTACCAACCCGCTTCTGGCCAGATTAAATGAATTGGGTTCTTTATCTATGAGCTACATGGTGCCTGTTCTGGGAGCATTTATTGCATTTGGCATTGCGGACAGGGCAGGAATCATGCCTGGCTTTATTGGCAGTGCGATAGCGGCAGAGGCCGGAACAGGTTTCCTTGGAGCATTGGTGGCAGGAATTCTGGCGGGATATATTGTTAATTTAATTAAAAAGATCCCGCTTCCGGTTATGCTGAAATCTTTAATGCCCATTTTTATTATTCCTCTGCTTGGAGGGTTGGCTGTTGCGCTGCTGATGGAATATGTCATCTGTGCGCCGCTTACGTCTTTCAATCAGGTGATGACCGATTTTCTGACCGGTATGCGGGGAAGCAACATCGTGGTTTTAGGAGCAATTCTTGGATTTATGACGGCACTTGACCTTGGGCGACCGGTGAATGTAGTTGCCTGTCTGTTTGCCTGGGCTATGTTTGATGCCGGAATCTATACCCTCGCAGGGCCGGTTGCGGTTGGAATCTGTACTCCGCCGCTTGGAATGGGACTTGCCACGCTGCTGTCGAAAAAGAAATATGATAATGAAGATAGAGAAGCGGGGAAGGCAGCGCTTGCTATGGGCATGATTGGTATTTCAGAAGGAGCTATTCCGTTTGCGGCAAAAGATCCGCTGCGGGTAATTCCGGCCAACTGTATCGGCGGCATGGTGGGGGGAATTATCGCTATGGTGCTAGGGGTATCCTGCTACGCACCTCATGGAGGACCTATTGTAACCATGGTGGTGGATAAAAAGATTCCGTACCTTATTGCAATTCTGGCAGGGGCCTTGGTGACGGCCGTTATTGCTAATACATTAAAGAAAGAAGTTTCCCGGGAAGAGGGATAAATAATAAATTTATGNNGAGGTAAAATTATGTACATTATCGGAGTAACGTCTTGTTCCACAGGCATTGCGCATACTTACATGGCTGCGGAAGCGATCAAAAAGGCAGCGAAAAGGCATGGGTACAAAGCGAAAATTGAAACGCAGGGTTCCATTGGGATTGAAAATAAACTGAACACAAAGGATATCGAATCAGCTGATCTGATTTTAATCTGTGCAGATGTATCTTTAAGAGAACCGGAGCGCTTTGACGGGCGGAAGGTGTACGAAAGCAAAACTGAACTATTTATCAAAGATGCTGAGAAGGCATTAAAAGCGGCAATGGATTATATGGGAGTGAAGGAATGAGCTTAAAGCTTTAGTTCACTGAAAAAATAAAAACATCACACAAAGTGAAATGTGCCCTCGGAGTAGACGATGATACGATAAAGACACCGTTTATCCTGAGGGTATTTTTTATTGTTTTAATAACCTGCCAGCATAGGCTTTTTCACCCATGAGTATTTTCAAAGCTGCCGGTAAGAATCTTCAGAATTTCTTACTCTGTTATAGCGAGTTCCTCCCTTGACCATATACAATACCAGAATCGTTTCTAGTATGCCATCTCTGCTCATGTCCAGCTCATCCATGGTAAACGTGCGCCCATGCTTCGAAAAAATGATGAGCATGATGCGTATTACTGCAAAGTCAATAATATCCTCAAGTACAAACATAATGATAAATTTACCACATAATGTTTGCATACTAATCATATATGTTAAATATGATATTGGTTGGAATCGGGTAGTAGTATTCCTTACGTTTCATTGATCCGCCTTTACCGGACTCATCTTAAATAAAGGTTTACTATGAATCTCTTTTCTGCCGGATAACATATAGGCAATAATAGCTCTTTCAAAAACAGTATCATTATGGTTGTTCCTCGTGAATATATTTTAAAATCCGGGGGTGTTGGGAAAATGAATATTTGATGTCGTAAAATTTCCAATTCCGCCGTAGAATCAGCGTACTATGAAAGGTTTCAGTAGATTCACAGTCATTCCCCGTTAAACAAATTTCTGATATTGCAGCGCTCAATATGTATGGTCTTAAGGAGGATATTTATGGATTTATTATGGACTTTGGTCACAATAGCAGTTATTCTTATGCTTGCCGGTATTCTTTACTATATGCAGAAGAAACACATATCATTTTCAAAGAGAGTATTTTCTGCCCTGCTTATGGGAATTGTAGCAGGCAGTATACTGCAGATTTCCTTTGCATCTGATGGACCAATACTTGCAACTTCGCTGGATTGGATATCCATTATCGGTACGGGTTACGTTAATCTTTTGAAAATGATTGTTATCCCACTTATTATGGTCTCCATTATATCGGCCACGGTTAATTTGAAATCCCATAAAAGCTTGGGGAAAATCAGTACATATGTGCTGGCGACATTACTGCTGACTGTATTCATTTCCTCTTTGGTCGGTATTGCAACTGCAAATATATTTCATTTGACGGCGGAAGAAATAACCGTAGGCCAGGCAGAGACAGACCGGGCCGAGTATCTTGAAGGAAAAGTTACAACCGTGCAGGAACAGACGATACCACAGCAGATTTTGAGCTTTATCCCCCAAAATCCCTTCCAGGATATGACCGGAGACAGGGCAACCTCTACCATAGCCGTGGTTATCTTTTCCGCGTTTCTTGGGATATCCGCATTGGGAATACAAAAGAATAAGCCGGAAGAAGCGGAAACTTTCCTGAAAATCATTAATTCCCTCTATGCCGTAGTTATGCGGATGGTAACTCTTATCCTGAGATTGACGCCGTATGGCATTCTGGCGCTTATGACAAAGACAATCGCAACGACGAACACAGCAGGCATNNGCTTACCATTGCGTTTACATCCAGATCCAGTGCAGGTACGCTGCCCTTAACGATTGAAACACAGACAAAGAAACTTGGCATACCCGATGGTATTGCTAACTTTGCGGCATCTTTCGGAACCACTATTGGCCAGAATGGTTGTGCAGGCGTTTATCCTGCTATGCTGGCTGTAATGATAGCCCCTGTTGTCGGTATTAACCCTATGAGTATTGGTTTTATTGCAAAACTGTCTATTATCGTTACAATCAGCTCCTTTGGCATTGCCGGTGTCGGCGGCGGTGCGACATTTGCCGCTTTGATGGTTTTATCCGCCATGAATTTACCCGTGGGCCTGGCTGGACTGTTAATATCAGTGGAACCTTTAATTGACATGGGACGGACCGCTTTGAATGTGAATGATGCCATGCTGGCTGGCCTTGTAACAGCAAAGATGACATCGGAACTTGATGTGAATTTGTATGATGCGCCTGTAGACGAAGATACGGCAGTTTCATTATAAAACAATTATTTAAGAGCTGGGCTTGTCCCCAAGTTTAAGACTAATCTGAATTAGGTTAGTCTTTTCTTGTGGTTTTTTCAAACGGGGACCCGGTCTGATATCATATGGATTCAGGCATTTAAGAGTGGAATTCTTATATGCGAAGTTTCAGTTAAAAAAAAGGTTGACAAATAGGCAATATAACAGTATATTAAACATATAGGTTTAGTATGAATGAGGAGAGCCAGAAAATGAAAACGAGCTGCAAGTGGAACATAAATCATATGATGAAATGTTGTTGCTGTAGATGCTTCATGAGAAGAGATACAGTTTATTTGCGTGCGCGTCTTGGTTTCTGATTTCCAATTTTTTGTCTTGTGACTAAGAGAAAACAAATGGAAGGAAGCAGGTATATGCGAATGCCTGCTTCCTTTTGCATTTATTAATAAAAAGGGAGGAAAACAATTGATGGATCATATAAGAAAAAAGGAGGGGGAAAAGAAAAATCATGGATTTTGAGTTTATACGTGCCTATACGCCGCTTTATGTAGAGGCGGCAGGTATGACACTTCGAATATCTTTTCTGGGAATCCTGCTGTCAGCGGCCATTGGCCTTTTGTGCAGCCTGGTCAAAATATTTAAGATACCGGTGTTAAAGAGTATTGTGAATGGCTATATTGAGATATCCAGAAATACGCCGCTTTTGATCCAGCTGTTTTTTTTATACTTCGGACTTCCTAAAATCGGCGTTGTTTTGAGCTCTGAAAGCTGTGCTGTGACAGGGCTGGCATTTTTAGGAGGAAGCTACATGGCGGAAGCGTTCCGCACGGGAATTGAGCAGGTGCCGGTCATCCAGTCAGAATCGGGTCTAAGCCTGGGACTTACAAAGGGGCAGGTATTCCGGCATATCATTCTTCCTCAGGCGGTCACCACCTCTGTCCCCGTATTTTGTGCCAACATCATATTTCTTATAAAAGAAACATCGGTGTTCAGTGCGGTAGCGCTGGCTGACTTAATGTTTGTAGCAAAGGATCTGATAGGAATTTATTATAAAACAGATGAGGCCCTCCTAATGCTGGTGGCAGCATACTTAATCATTTTGCTGCCAATATCCTGACTCTGTTCCTGGATAGAAAGGAGGGTCCGCTATGCAGAATTTGGGAATTAGGATACTGTTTGAGGGAAATAATTTTCTGCGGTTATTTGGCGGACTCCTGGTATCACTCAGGATTGCGGTCATATCCATGGTTTTATCCGTGGGACTTGGAATACTTCTTGGAATGGTGATGACCAGCAAAAAAAGGCCGGTTAAGTTTTTTACAAGGATTTATCTGGAGACAGTCCGGATCATGCCTCAGCTGGTTCTTTTGTTTCTTGTTTATTTTGGGGCTGCAAAGCATTTGAACGTGAACTTTTCCGGGCAAATGGCTGCGGTCATTGTATTCACCTTTTGGGGGACGGCTGAAATGGGGGATCTGGTGCGAAGCGCTCTGGAATCCATACCGGTTCATCAGTATCAAAGCGGTTTTGCCTTAGGTCTGTCGGAGCTTGCAGTATACCGGTATATTGTGATTCCCCAAACCATAAGAAGGCTGTTACCGTCAGTCATGAATCTTTTGACGAGAATGATCAAAACCACGTCTCTTGTTGTATTGATCGGCGTGATTGAGGTGGTTAAGGTTGGAAAACAGATCATTGACGCCTCCAGATACTCGGTTCCTGATGCGGCCCTCTGGGTATATGGAGTGATCTTCATCCTGTACTTTGTAATCTGTTACCCGTTTTCCAGGGCCGCTGCCCTTCTAGATAAAAAATTAAAGGATTGATAAAAATGAATCAGGAAATGATTTTAAAGACAGAAAATCTAAGAAAGTCCTACGAAAACGGGCAGCCGGTTTTAAAGGATATTTCCTTTACCTTGGAAAAAGGAGAAGTAGTGGTGGTAGTAGGGCCTTCCGGCTGTGGAAAAAGCACCTTTTTACGATGTCTCAACATGCTGGAGCCTATTGATTCCGGTACGATTCAGTTTAAGGACCAGATCATAGACAGGAGCAAACGGGATGTTTATGAAATAAGACAGAAGATCGGCATGGTATTCCAGAGCTACGATTTATTTCCCCATAAGACCATTCTGGGGAATATTCTCCTGGCCCCTTTAAAGGTGCAGAAAAGAGATAAAAAAGAGGTGGAGAAGGAAGCGGAGCAGCTTCTGGCCCGGGTTNNCCATGGTCATCGTCACTCATGAAATGGAATTTGCCAGGGCGGTGGCTGACCGTGTCCTGTTTATGGATCAGGGTGTGGTGGTGGAAGAGAGCCTGCCGGGTGAGTTTTTCACCTCTCCGCGTACAGAGCGTGCAAAGCAGTTTTTAAATACGTTTCATTATGAAGCGTTATAAAATAAAAAATTTAATGGAGGATGTAATTATGAAGAAGAAATTACTGGGTGCATTATTAGGCATAACCATGGCGGCAGGTCTTTTAGCAGGCTGCAGCCAGGCAAAGGACAATGGAGGAAACACAGGCGGAGCAGCGGCTAAGGCAAATACCCTGTCTGAAATCAAGGATGCCGGGACCATTAAGATCGGCGTATTCAGCGATAAGAATCCATTTGGATATGTGGATTCCAACGGAAAAATCCAGGGCTATGATGTGTATTTTGCAAAACGCCTTGCAAAGGACTTACTGGGAAGTGAGGATAAGGTTGAATTCGTATATGTAGAAGCTGCCAGCCGGGTGGAATATTTAAAGTCCGCCAAGGTTGATGTGATCCTGGCCAATTTCACTGTTACAGATGAGAGAAAAGAGCAGGTGGATTTTGCACTGCCTTATATGAAGGTAGCTCTTGGAGTGGTATCTCCTGATGCCGCTTTGATTACTGATGTGGCACAGTTAAAGGATAAGACCCTGATTGTGGTAAAGGGAACTACTGCGGAAACTTATTTCTCCGAAAACCATCCGGAAGTCAAGCTGTTAAAGTTTGATGAGTATCAGGAAGCCTATGATGCACTTTTAGACGGAAGAGGAGATGCTTTCTCCACCGATAATACAGAGGTTCTTGCCTGGGCCATTCAGAACAAGGGATTTACCGTAGGAATCGAATCCATCGGAAATCTGGATACCATTGCTCCGGCTGTTCAGAAAGGAAACAAAGAGCTTTTAGACTGGATCAACAGTGAGATCGAGACTCTTGGCAAGGAAGAGTTTTTCCACAAGGATTTTGAGGAAACCTTAAAGCCGGTGTATGGAGATGAAATTGATCCGGAAAATCTGGTTGTGGAAGGCGGCCAGGTTTAGGAAACAGGATTTGAGAAAAAACATCAACAGCCGTTTTAAAATGGCTTAATGAGAAAAATAACCGGCAGGGCGTATTGACGTCCTGCCTTTTTCATTCCATAATAGCATTGTTATATAACGGTGTTATAAAAGGAGAAGGAATGAGCGCTCAAATAAACGATACACGTCTGGCTATTTTGGTGGCGGGAAAGAAAGAGTTTTTGGAATACGGCTATGAAGGGGCGTCTCTAAGAAGGATTGCCAGGGAGGCTTCTGTAACAACAGGAGCCATTTATGGATATTTTCCCAGCAAGGAAGCGTTGTTTGATGCCTTGACGGGAGATGCGGCTGATGGACTTTTGGAAAGGTACAGACAGGTTCATGAAGAATTTGCGAACCTTCCACCCATTGATCAGGCGGCTTCCTTAGAGGATATTACCGATGATACGATTCCTTGGATGATCAATTACATTTATGACCGGCTTGATGTCTTCAAGCTGTTATTTTGTAAGGGAACTGCTGGAAGCTGTGACAGCTATTTTGCACAGCTTGCTCAGATCGAAGAGAAGTCCAGTTGGGATTTTATCGAGGCCATGAAGGAATTGGGTCATGAGGTCATGGATATTGACGGTACTCTGATCCATATTTTGGCCCGTTCCTTTTTNNAAAAGGCTCTTTCCTATTCCCTGGTGCTTGGGAGGTTCCAGCATGCAGGGTGGAAGAAGATCATGGGGCTTTGATGAAGCGAAAAATTCCTGAATTGATTGGTTAGCCAAAACTAACTGAGGCGGTTATTGGAATGGCATTACCATTATCTGTTATAGACATTGGGATCCGTTATGAAAAACAGTTACATTTTAAAAGAAAGGTGGTTTGTTATGAAACAAAATAATTCTGTAGCAGCTAAGCCCAAAACCGGTATGGCCAGGCTGATGGAGCTTGCGGCTACTAAAAAGCCTCTTATGGTTTCTTCAGTGATCTTGTCGGCGCTGGCATCTGTTGCATCGTTTATCCCTTATATTGCCATATACTTTGTGGTTAAGGAAGTCATGGGGGTATTCCCTGATTTTGGGAATCTTGATCTGCAAAAGACCATTGGATTTGGTTGGCTGGCATTTGGGGGCATCATCCTAAATATATTGCTGTACTTTGCGGCTTTGATGTGTTCCCATTTGGCGGCCTTCGGCACCCTGTATGAGCTGAAGGTGAACTTTGCCTCCCATCTGGCCGGATTGCCTTTGGGGTTTCATATGCTGGTGGGCAGCGGTAAGCTGCGAAAGATCATGGATGAAAAGATTGAGAAGATTGAGGGCTTCATCGCCCACCAGCTGCCAGGCCTATTG
>DJBG01000056.1:716-7185 GCA_002429965.1 Hungatella sp. UBA5982 | reverse complement strand
ATCGTGAGCTTAAAGAACTTTTGAACCTCGCCTGCTCCGTCAATGTCCGCAGCCTCATAAACGTCCTGAGGAAGCCCCTGAAGTGCCGACGTATAGATCATATTGGCATATCCCACACCCGACCATACGGTCATGAGCATCAGCGCCGGCAGGGCCCATGTTGTATCTCCAAGCCACTGGGGAGGATTTTCCACTCCAAACAGCTTTACCATCTGGGTAAAGGGTCCCCAGGGGGAATACATCATCACCCACACAATTGCAACCGCTACGATATTGGATATGTAGGGCATAAAAAGCGCCAGCCTCATGGGAAGTCTGGCAACGCAGTATTTATCGATGATGACCGCCAGCACCAGCGCCAGGAAAACTGTCACCGGCACCACCCCCACCGCAAAAATGATGGTGTTGATCAGGGAACTGGTAAACCATTCATCCTGCCACATATCAACAAAATTTTTAAGGCCGATGAAGTTCCAATTGCCGATCCCTTTGGTATAATCCCAGTCCGTAAAGCTGATGATCAGGGAAAAGATCATGGGAAATAAGGTGAAAAGGCATACACCGATGATATTTGGCAGGATAAAAGCATAACCTGTCAAATCCGTTTTAAACTGTCTGCTAAGCCTGATTTTCTTCATGTTCAGCGGTTCCCTCCTTTCTTCTCAGTACACCCAAAGGGTGTTTCTTTTTATTATCCGGGGCTGCCCCAAATAACGGCAGCCCCGGAAATTATTTCTCTGATTATTTCTGCAAAAGCTCATCAGCTCTGGCTTTGGCCTTTTTCATTCCATCCTCCGGCGTCTGCTTTCCGATAAAGATTCCTTCCAGCTCTTCCACTGCGATTTTCCTTACCTCTGCAATATGGTTGGTAATGGAAGGAACTGCGTAATTGTCTGCCGGTGCTATGAGTATCTTCTGGGTGGTGTCCGCATCCAGATAATCCTCGGCTCCCATGACAAATGCCTCCGTCACCTCCAGGGCATTATAGGTATTGGAAGCCGGCACACGGCCTCCTTCTACAACTGGAAGCATTCCCTCGGTGGCGTACCATTTTGCAAATTCCCATGCGGCGGCGATGTTCTGGGACTTTGGATTGATGCACAGATGATCTCCATAGCCTCCCTGGGTGTAATTTCTCTGTCCGCTATCCGCCACCGGATAAGGAGCGAAAGCCGTCTTAAAGTCATGAGGATAGCTGGCCTGGTCCTTTACGCTTCTCACAATCCATGGGCCTACCGTCATGGCGGATTTTCCCGTCAGGAACATGCTTTCCTGGGACAGCTTCTGGGTCACGGAATCCGTATGGGTAGGAGATGTTTTATCCACATTCATCATGTTATTGATCAGCTCTACGGATTTAAGCACCACCGGATTATCAAAGTTGGTTTCCTTGTCATTTTTATACATGGGGTCTCCACCGTTGGTCTGAGCCACCAGGTAGGTGAAAAGATAGGTCAGATCCTGCTGGGAATTCCAGAACATGCCATAAACCTTATCCTGCCCTTCTCCGTGAGTAAGCTTCTTTGATATCTCCCGGAATTCATCAAACGTCCATTCCGTGGGGATAGGGATTCCGGCTGCTTCAAACATGTCTTCATTTAATACAATTCCATACTGATCCAGCTTCGTGGGAATGGAATAAGGCTTTCCGTTTATGTAATACGCCTCCGCCAGGGTTCCAAAATATTTAGTCAGTTCAAAATCATCCCGTGCGATCAGCTCCGAAAGATCCAGTGCCATATTTCCTTCCGCACGCTTAGTCAGGACGTCTGTGCTGTAGGTCATATAAAGATCCACTCCATCACCTGAGAGAAGATTTGTTTCCAGCTTTAAATTTCCCGTATCATCATTTACAAACCGTTCGTACTCTACCTGTATCCCTTTGTCCTTGTAGAGCTGGTTAAAATTATCACAAACCGCCTGAGGACCTGCTTCCGCAGGAACGCCTCCCCACATCCGCAATATCACAGGTTCTCCATTTCCTGCTTTTGGCGCTTCTGTTTTTGACTCTTCTGCTTTTGCCGTCTCCGCAGACGTAGTTACCTGTTCCGGCTTCTGGCCGCTCTGGCAGCCGGCCATCACTGACATTGCCATCAGAGAAGCCATGCCAAATGCCCCTAACTTTTTCCACTTTCTCATTGTACCTTCCTCCAATAATTTTGATTGCAGTACAGCCTTATCCGCCAAATGATGAATGGCATGGCCAAACTGTAACAACTGTTTATACTATAGCAAAAACAGCAGGCAAGTGATATCCCTCTGCCTGCTGTCTTTCTTTCAATTTTTTCGATTTCCGGCTCCCCTGGTTTCTTTTTTTACCAATGCTTTAAAATCCTGCTTATTTTCTTTCATATCCTGCTATTTTCCTCTGTTTTCTTTAACAGTGTCTGGCGGTATTCCAATGGGGATTGTCCCATGCTCTTTTTAAACTGGGTGCTGAAATAGTTAGGATTAAAGATCCCGACCTCATCTGCAATCTCATTTACCTTCAAATCGCTGCTTTCCAGTAAGTATCTGGCATGCTCCATTCTCACCCGGTAAACGTATTCCACAAAGCTGATCCCTTCCTCTTTTTTAAATACGTGTGAAAAATAACTGCCGCTCATGTTCACCAGGGCCGCGATATCTGCAACCTGCATCTCTTCCTTCATATGGTTTCGGACAAAACTCTTTGCTTCGGCAACCTCTTTCCTCAATATCCGGCCGCGGTTTGATTCATACTCCTTTTTATACTGTTCCACCAGCTCCAATACGGATTGCCTGATTTTTTCAAGATATGTATAATCATTGATAGAAGCCTCCATGTTAATTCCGTTTTTATCAAGGAACATGTCGATGTCGGCCCGGCTGCGGGCAAAGGAGGCTGCCAGGGTTCCATAAGCCTTTCTCAGCAGATAGCGGATTTCCTCCGGCTCCCACTTTTTCNNTTCTTTTCTTTCAGAAATTCAAAAAATTCCTCCAGAAACTTCCTGATCCCGTAAAAATCATGTTCCGCCGCCAGACGCTCTAAGACAGAGCTGTGAAAACCGGGTGGTAAAGCTGCAGGTTCCCTGACGGTCCTCTCGTATGAATGAAGCATTCCAGATTCCAAAAAAAAGCGCATTTTCAGCGTATCCCGGTTCTGGGCAATGGCATCCTTTAACTCTTCGATCCCCGTATATTCCCTGCTCAATGCTCCGCTTACCTCCAGGCCGTAATACTGCCTGGCGCAACTGGAAAAGATGCCGAATTCCTTTTCCATCGCCGTAAAAAAGGCTTTATGATCCTGATCTTCTTCCCGGTTTACCGCCACTGCAAAATCATATTCCCCATATTGGAACACCTCTGCCCGGTGATGACGGTTAAACAGCTCACTAAGGATATTATCCATGGTAAATATCAGAAGTTCTAAATCCATGAAATCCCCTTTTTTTCTTACCACCTTAAAATCGTCGATGGTAATGGAGAGGATATAGAAAGGCCGGTCAAAGCTTATGGCAAGGGGCAGCTTTATCAGCTCTTCCAAATATTTTTTCAAAAAGGTTTCCGAGTTTAAAATCCTTTTAAACAGTCCCCTCTTTATAACTTCCAGATTCCTATCCGCCAATGTGGGAGCTTCCTGGACTGTATCTGTCCCTTTCCCGGAGGCAGTGGCTTCATCCATGATCTTCAACAGCTCCTCCGGTTTCACCGTCAATTTAAAAACATAATCAAACGCCCCTATTTTCATGGCACTTCTTACGTTGTCAAAATCATTGTAGCTGCTCAAGACAATAAACTGGATGTGAGGATATTTTTCCCTGCACTCTGAGATCAGCTCAAAGNNAGCGCATCTTCCCCATCTGATGCGTCACATACGATCTGATATCCATAGTTTTCCCATTTGATCAATGATTGGATTCCCAGGCGCACCAAAACCTCATCATCCACAATCATTACCCTTTTCATCCCCTGATTTCTCCTCTCTTATCACCGGAAGTTTAAACAATACCACGGTTCCCCTGGTTTTAAGGCTTTCTATGGACAGTCCATATTCATTGCCAAAGGTGATCCCGATATATGCATCTACATTTTTGATCCCGATGCCTGTCAGCTTGCTCTCCTTTACCCGGTCCTTTCTGGAAGCCTCAAACTGCCTGATAACATTGGGGGAAATGCCCACGCCGTCATCCTCCACATATATGTTTAAGGTGCCCTCTTCCGTAAAACCATAAATCCGGATCAGGATTTCCTCCCTGTCCTTGTCATATCCATGGATAATGGCGTTTTCCACAATGGGCTGAAGAATGAATTTCGCTGTTTTCAAATTCAAGATCTCTTCCTCAAGATCGATTTCCAGCCTGCAATGGTTTCCATAACGGCAATTCTGGATATATAAGTAATTCCTGATGTTCTCCACCTCTTCCGCCAACGTTACCAGGCAGTTCTCCCTGCTCATGCTGTATTTTAATATATGGGCCAGAGCGTCGATGCCGTCTACGATATTATCCGCTCCCCTTATGATCGCCATCCAGCGGATGGTTGACAGGGTATTGAACAGGAAATGAGGATTTAACTGAGCCCTCAGGGATTCATACCGGTATTTTTCCTTTACCTCGTGCTCATTTTTAAGTTCCTCAAACAAATGGCTGATGTTAATGGACATTTGCCTGAAAGAGCGGTTTAACTGGCCGATCTCATCGGACCGCCCCATATCGATATCCTTTAAATCCATGTCCAGCGTGTAATTTTCCATCTGGCCGCTGAGTTTGACTATGGGTTTTACCAGCATCCGGATGGAAAGATACAGGATCAGGACCAGCGCGCATATGACGATCAGGATGATCAGATTCATCCTGCGCCCGATCATTTCCACCTGGTTGGTCACTTCCTGATAATTGGTAAAATGAAAGACTTTCATCTGCTCATCGTTAAATACCCACGGCTTTGGTATGGTATAATAGCTTATGAGAAAATTTCCTCCTGCGGTCTGATACCGCAAGCTTCCGCTTTTTTTCTTCTCCGTCTCCCGGTATAGATGCCTTAAATCATCCTCATGAATGAGCCCCTGGGTGTCATTTTGCAAAAGTACGGTTCCTTCTCCCACACAGACATAAGCCATGTCGCCGGCATAGGCGTATTCCATCAAAAGATCGCTGAATTTTTTCTGGTCAATGCTGATGATAAGCGTTCCTATGACATTTCCCGTCGTATAATCATTGAGAAGGGATTTTGCCAGGGAAATATAGGTCTGGTCTTTCTTTTCGCCAATGATATAGGCCGGATTAAACATGGCCCATACGATATGCCCATTGTTCTCCTTGCTCTTCTTTACCCAATCCTGGTCCATGAGAAACTGATAATCCTGGTAATTCATGCTCCAGTTTGAGTAAAATCTACTGTAACCGTCAAACAGGATGATCTTCATATCCTGAACGAAATCAAACCCACTGGCAATGCTGAGCTTATGTATCATCTGGTCAAAGTACTTTGTATTGTCATATTCGGACGTATTGGGATCTGTAATGCGCTTTTGCAGCTCCTCGTCATATACAAAGACATTGGTCAAAGCAGCTATGTTCTGTAAATTATCGCAGATATTCCGTTCTCCTCTTGAGATGTTCTGAATAACCTTTTCACTCAGCTTTTCCTGGATAAAATGTTCCATACTGACTCGTACGTATATACAGACACCTGCCAGGGGCATGACCACACATAGCAGAAGCAGCAGAAACATCCGAACAGATAATTTAGTAGGCTTTTTCATCCCTTTTCCTCTTTCCGGTTTCATTTTATAAGCAGCTCCATATGTCCGGGGCAGTGTGTGTCTGGAATATGGTAATTTTTATTATAACAAATATTTCATTTCCTGCAAAGATGGGCATTTTTTTTAATATGAGGACGTTTCGCAATCCCCTATCTGTTTTTTTTGCTCATGCACTCTCTTTCCTTTCCGCGAGCGGGCATAATAAACGGGACGCATTTTTTAACTGCGTCCCGTCTTGCTTTTTCTGTTAACATGTTAATCCAGATTCTCTCTGATTTTTATAATTGTTTTTGTGATGTAATTCTCAGGAACATTATGCCTGTCATCTACAAAATAGTCAAACAGCATATGGACAGCCTTGTATCCTTGGGTCCACGGATCCTGGCAAAGAGTAAAATTAATAACTCCCTGATACATATACCGACGTACGGTCTCTACATCGTCAAAACTTATTACATGCAGACTGTCGTCCTTTTTTAAATCAATAATAGCTTTACAAACACCGGCAATCGCTGCTGAGGTCATATAAACGCAATTTATTTCGGGATGCTGTATTAGTATTTGTCTGGCGGCATCATAAGCTGATTCTTCATTCTCGTTAACCTGCATTTGTGCAACAATTTCATAATTCTGGCGATTGTTATTCATGGTATCTACAAAACCGGTTAATCTCTGGATATGGTTTGTCATTTGCCGTGTACCAGAAACAATCAAAAAATTGAGCTTTTCATGGTTTATGTTTGA
>DJBG01000056.1:0-687 GCA_002429965.1 Hungatella sp. UBA5982 | reverse complement strand
TGCCCGGTTTGGAGTAAATCCCATTTCTTTCGCTAATTGCCTGATTTGTTCAGCAACCTGGGGATGGACACCGGAACGGTTATGTAAAGCCCGGTCCACGGTTGCCCTCGAGACCCCTAACTTCTCGGCTAATTCTTTCATTGTGACAGCGATTTCAAACACTCCTTTCATTAAGATTTATTTCAAATTATTTATCATTAAATAGGAAAAAGTCAAGAGAGATATTTACAATTCATGCAAATATTATAAAAATCTCTCCTGCCTTTCATTTCCAGCCTTATTTATTATACCATATTAAACTCTAATTTAGTGTAGCATTAATCTCCGCTATTTTTTTAGCAGCGGCAGAACCAGCCTGTTCGGGCGTTTCCGCATCAATCAACACAGCCTGAATTGCGGTTTGTATATTTTCCGAAATTTCACTCCACTTAGGCGATGGCCCACGTGCAATTGCATAAGCCATTTGCTGAGCAAAAACCTGCATCGCTTCATTGTCCGGATACTGTTCCTCTGCTGTCACATCACTGCGGGGTGAAATGGTTCCAATGCTGGAATTAAATGCTATACTGATCTCCTTACTTGTTGCATATGTAAGGAAATCCCATGCTGCCTCTATATTGTCACAACTAGTGGTAATCCCTATGTTCTCACCACCCCTACAGGAAGCATTCTTTCCATCGGTTGGCA
>DJBG01000184.1 GCA_002429965.1 Hungatella sp. UBA5982 | reverse complement strand
GTACCGGACGCACCTTTCTTTAAAACGAACCAAATCATCGTACTTCCAGTACTCATCCGCAGGCAGATCATAGGGGAGGTTGAACTGTACCCTGTCAATCCCCATCTGCCTTGCGTTGGTCAGAATCTCCTGATCCACGCTCCGAATCTGTCCATATGCTAATCTCATCATTTTCTGTCAGCTCCATATCCGGTCCAGAGAGGTCTCCTGGTTCCATTCATCGGTAGATACCCATACATCTTTGCCCTTCATAGGCCCATGTTCCCGGATCAGTTCCTCGTTTAGGGACTCAATTCCAAGACCAGGTGCATCCGTCACTGCCGTAAAGCCCTCCTGCACAATAGGCTTCACCGGTCCTATGATCAAATCCTGCCACCACTCAGAGTCAAAGGCGTCATGCTCCTGCACAAAGAAATTCTCACTGGCAGTAGCCATATGGGCACCAGCCAAGGCTGATATAGGGCTTTCGCACATATGGAGTGCCATAGATACCCCATACCTGGCCGCCATATCACCCAGTTTCTTCGTCTCAAGGATTCCTCCGGAAGTCAGGAGGTCCGGATGCACCACANNTTCAAAGGTCTCTGTCAGGTACATATCCTCTCCCGTTGCAAGGGGAGAAGTCGTCGCGTGCTTTAGTTCCCTGTACTGATCCGTCAGATACCAGGGGAGCATATCCTCCAGCCATGCCAGGTTATATTTTTCAAGCCTTCTTGCAATCTTAATCATATCCGGAAGGGGGAAATGCCCGAAATGGTCAATCGCCAATGGCACTTTTGTACCAATCACGTCCCGCACTCTTCCGATGTATTCATCCAAATGCGCCAGCCCTTGTTCCGTCACATGCATATTGGTAAAAGGGTGGGAGATCCGGTTGAAATCATATAACGCTGCATTGGCTGCAGAACCTTCAGCCCTTGTACCAGTTCTTGAAACCCGGCGTACTTTTTCCTCCACAGCCCGCAGCTCATTGACCCAGTCTAAGGGACCGGAGTAATTCCCCTCCTGTGCCATAAGGAGCTCCACGCTAAGAATCTTCACTGCCGTAAATCCCTGATCCATATACCCTTTTAAGATTTGTCCCACTTTTTCCGGCTCCATTAAGATACCAGTGGCTCTTCCTTCCTCAATATGGGTATCTGCATAGAGCCTGACCTTATCCCGGAACCTTCCTCCCAAAAGTTGGTACACAGGCACCCCATACGCCTTTCCTGCCAGNNTCCCAGAGGGCCAGTTCAATGGCACAAACGCCTGCAGACTGTCTGGACTGACCACCGAATTGTTTGATTTTTCTAAAAATACGATCTACATCGCAGGGATTCTCACCAATAATCCTGCTCTTTAAATATTTTAAATAGGTGGCGCTGGCGCCGTCACGCATTTCCCCATATCCGCTGATTCCCTGGTTGGTGTCGATTCTCACCAGATAACAGCCCCAGGGAGGAAGATCCACCTTGGTGAATTTTACATCCGTGATCCGTAACTTAGACGGATTGGAGCTTTGCCTTACAAAATTCAGACACTCTTCATAATTTATATCTGTCCGACCGCTCTTATGTTCCATCGTCAACCTCCTGTCCATTCCAACTCTTATCCACTATTTTCTATTCATTCATAACTGTTCAGCCAGCTGCTGTTAACCTTTTACCGCACCGTCTGCCATACCCTTGACAAAATACCTGTTGCATGAAAGGAAAATAAGGAGTACCGGAAAAGCTACAATGGCCGATGCAGCCATCGTGGAACCCCAGTCTACCGCAANNCTGAGCATGATAACACCCATAGGAATCGTCAGTGCCAGATCTGCCAGTATCAGTGAAAAATGTGTATCCAAAAGCCCTGTTTTTGCAACCAGGAAATACAAGGGGATGATGATTACCACACTGGGAATCATCTGTCCGAACAGAAGGGCAATCTTAAGCACTCCATGTCCCCTAAACTTATATCTGCTTAAGCCGTAACCTGCCAGAATGGAAATAAGCAAAGTAATTACAACCACACTGACCGTAATGATGATGCTGTTGACAAAAGCGTCAAACATCTTGGAATTAGTAAGTACATTAATATAATTGAGCAATGTAGGTGTGTCTGGGATGATCTGAGGAGGGATATCATACTGCTCCGTAGGAAGCTTGATGGATGTGGACAGCATCCAGATTGCCGGGAACACGGCTGCCAGTATTACAAGAAGTAAGATTGCGTAGGTACAAATCTGCCAGACAATACTAGTCCTTGTTACAGATTTCTTCATTTTCACCATGTTACTTCCCCTCCTNNATAGATAACGCAAACAAGACTGCACTGGCTGCACTGGCTATACCGAAATCATAATCCATGAATGCCCGTTTATAAATGTACATGGCCATTACTTCTGTCTTATGAGCCGGTCCGCCCTCTGTCATTGCATAAATAAAGGTAAATGCATTCAGGGTCCAGATGATCATTAACAAGATCGTTGAATAGCAGGTTGCGGCAATTGATGGCCAGGTCACGTTTTTAAAGATGCCAAATACATTTGCTCCATCAATAACCGCAGCCTCTTTTAAATCCTTGGACACACTCTGAAGGGATGCCTCAATCATCAGCAGGATGAAGGGGAACATCTTCCATGTGTTGACTGCAATGACAGACCACATGGCAACTTTGGGATTGGACAGCCATGTCTGGTTCTTTTCAATGATTCCCAGAAAGCTGAAAATGAAGTTGATAATACCATAATCAGCATTGTACATCCACTTCCACACCGCGGAACCGATGATGCTGGGCGTTACCCATGGGATCATCAGCAGGATACGAATAAGAGTCTTCCCTTTCACAAATGGCTGGTGAAGTATCAAAGCCATGATAAAACCCAGACCGAACTGGAAGAAAACACTTCCAAACGTCCATACTAACGTATTTGCGATAGAACCAAGGAACACCTTATCCTCAAACAACTTTTTGTACTGGGAAATACCACAGAAAACAGGGGCTTCCAGGAAAAGGGTGTTGTTAAAGAACC
>DJBG01000143.1 GCA_002429965.1 Hungatella sp. UBA5982 | reverse complement strand
AGATTAAATTTATGTAGAAAAATATCGAAATAATTCTAAAATTATTATAATATTAACCCGGAGACAAGTCAATGAGGAACAGGTAAATAGAGGATGGATTCATGAGCGATATAAAGGAAAACAAGAGATATGGGACGGGATTCATGATTTGCGCCATGGCCTCCGTGCTGCTCATTTTCTGCTGTCTTTTATTCAGCATCTGGGAGGAGTATAAAGAAACGATTATAAAT
Source organism: Hungatella sp. UBA5982 (assembly GCA_002429965.1). Lineage (GTDB taxonomy): Bacteria > Bacillota > Clostridia > Lachnospirales > Lachnospiraceae > Lacrimispora. The sequence continues at coordinate 6,667 of DJBG01000143.1, read as the reverse complement.
AATCAAAAGAAACAGATGCTTTTGACAACCCAGAGCATGGGAGAAAATTTAAAGATTTTCATTGAAGGATATCAAGCGGATTTAAATGCCCTTTGCGCGATAGAAGATGAGAACAACAAAAAGACAGGCAGGGAGGATTGGAGCATACTCCAGAGTTATGTGACGAATCACAGCCGGTTTGTTTTTGATGTTATTTTGGAGGATGAAAACGGAATATTATTAAAAAGTGTGAATGGATATGGAGTGACGTCTACGTATTCCGTCACAGAGATCGGACAGGATATAAGCTTTCGGCAGTGCAAACTGGGAAATGGAGAAATGTATTTGATTTTAAAGAAAATTCTTCCTAACCGCAATTCTCTTTCCGTAGTCTTAAATGAAAAAAATTATTACAATTTTCTTGTTTCCAATATCCGCCTGGGAACCAATGGGTATGTGGTAATCAAGGACTCAAAAGGGATTATCCTCATTCACCCTCAGGAAAGACAGTGGGGGATCAATGTGATTTCAGGCAGACAGGAGATGTTTCCGGATAAGGATTTGACAAGCCTGCAGCAGATGATAGAAAACCAGAACAGAGGAGAGTCAGGAGTCTCTGAGTATTATTCCTACTGGTGGCTGGACCCGGAGGTTCCTGAGGTGAAAAAGATCAGCGCCTATTCCCCGGCTATCATAGGAAGCGGTTTTTTGGTAGTCAGTGCGGTGATTGACTATAATGATATCTATATCCCTGTTGCAGCTGGATTTTTCAAGCTGGGCCTGGTCTTTTTGGGAATTGTTTCAGTGGTCCTCGGAATGGTGTTCTATATAGGCGATCTGCGGGTCCAGAAGAGGAAGGATACAGAAGAGATCGCCTATCTTTGGGAGCTTAATAAAATTTTAGAAGAACTGCACCAGAGTGAGGAAACGACTGCCCACCAGCAGAGGCTTCAGATCATGGGAACTATGACCGGAGGCATTGCCCATGAGTTTAATAACTTACTGACGCCGATCATGGGATATGCCGAATTGCTAATGCTTGATCTTACGGAGGGAGCGGAAAACTATGACAATGCATCGGAGATATATGAAGCTTCCAGAAAGGCAAAAGAGATAATCCAGCAGATCTCTTCCTTAAGCCGGAAAAATTTGGAGACTGCCTTTAAAAACATAAATGCCGCAAAGGTACTGGGCCGTGCCATAAAGATGGTAAGCTCCGTATGCCCTGCCCATGTGCATCTGAAGAAAGAAATCGCCTTATCTGATGAATGTTTCTTAGGAAACGAAACCCAGATGAATCAGGTGATATTAAATATCTGTGTGAATGCAATCCACGCAATCGGTCACAGGGGAGGGACGATCACCATAAGCGGCAGCAGGGTGGGTTCCGAGGAATTAAAACAGTACAAGGTTTTCCCTGTTTCAGAAGAGTGGAACTACTACTTAAGGATTGACATCGCTGACGACGGGGAAGGCATGAGCGAAGAGGTGTTAAAGCAGATTTTTGATCCGTTTTTTACGACAAAGAAAAATGGAGGCGGTACGGGCCTTGGTCTTTCTCTGGTTGAGCAGATTGTCCATTCCCACAAAGGTTTTGTTTTTGCTGAAAGCAGACCGGGGGAAGGAAGCATCTTTCATATTTTCCTTCCTGTAAATGAACAAAAAGAGCAGGAAGGGCAGCAGGAAACAGAGGCGGAAAATGGAGACCGCTTAAGACTTCTGGTCATCGATGATAATCCAAAGGTATTACGGCTTCTGGAAAAGAATTTCAGCAGGCTTCATGTGCCGTTGACGGCCTGCATGGACTTTGAGGAGGCCAGGAGAGTTTTGAAGGAGCGGGAAATAGATGCCATTGTGGCGGAGCATTATATTGCCGGGAAAAGCGGTACGGATTTTTGCATGTCCCTTCAGGGTCAGTATCCGGAAATCATCCGGATCATTATGACGGACCGGGTAACGAAGGAAATTCTGGAAGCAAAGAGACGTAAAATAATTGATGAATACATCGACAAACCGGTTTCTGACTCCGCCATTTTAAAAGCAGTTAAAAACTGTGAGGAAAGAGTGTAAAAAAGGCCTAATCTTAACAACTTTTAATTTTTCTCTTAAAGAAGTGAAAGAGAGAAGGAGGAAGGGTGTAAGGTTAGGCTTTTATAATGTCCCTATAAATAAAAAGTATAGAGGAGGAAGAAAACATGAATGAGACAATGCTTGCATTATTAGGTTTTGCAACCATTATCATGATCATTGTTTTACTGCTGAAAAATGTTACTGTTCCGGCACTGGCATTTATCGGAGTATCTACCGTAAGTGCACTGATCCTGGTTTTGACCGGAACCTTCACAGTCAGTGAAGTTGGAAAGTTTATTTCGAAGGGGGTATCCGGGGTACACTCGACGGCTGCGCTGTTCATATTTTCCGTGCTTTTTTTCGGGATTATGACCGACGCAGGAATGTTTGACCGCATCATAGATGCGCTTATGAAAAAAGTGGGGAACAATGTGGTTGGCGTGGCTTTTATGACCAGCATTATCGCCATAATCGGCCATTTAGATGGAGGCGGTGCTTCTACGTTCTTGATCACCATTCCAGCCATGCTGCCAGTATATAAGAAATTGAAAATGCGTCCGACCACGCTGCTTTTAATATGCGTCACCTCCATGGGTGTCANNAAGCTTTGGAAGAAAGTGCTTCTACCGCCACTATCGGGGAACTGGCAAGGCCAAAGCTGTTTGCTTTTAACGTGATCCTCACATTAGTTGTCATTGTTGCGCTTGTTTTCATGCCGATGCCTTCCTATTATATTTTCATGATTGGATGTGTCGTAGCACTTTTAGTCAACTATCCGGGTGCGAAACTTCAAAATAAGATCATTAAGTCCCATGCGGGTCCTGGTCTTATGATGGCATCCACCATTCTGGCAGCCGGTGTATTTCTTGGAGTATTGGAAGAAAGTGAGATCATGAACCACATGGCTAACGCACTGGCTTCATTCATACCCCAGTCCATGGGTCATTTCCTGCCATTAATCATCGGAGTGCTGTCCGTGCCGCTGACCTTATTGTTCTGTACGGATTCCTATTTCTATGGTCTGCTTCCGGTTTTGATCGGTATAGGAAACAAATTTGGCGTAGATCCTGCCCATACTGCCATAACTATGGTGGTCTGCCGAAACTGCGCAACGTTCATAAGCCCTGTTGTACCGGCCACATTCCTGGGAATCGGCTTGGCAGGAGTGGAGATCAAAGACCATATTAAGACCTGCTTCCTGNNTTTTACTTGGTGTACTGACTATTTAATAGAATCCAAAAATAAAATTCAAATGGAAAGACGCCGGAATTTAATTCCGGCATCTTTCTTTCCTATGTCTGGATCAGGAAACCGAGTCCAGCCTGCCGCAGGTAATATCCATTACAAAGCCTTGAATCTCTACATTGGCTGGCATGAGAGGATGGGTTTTCAACAGGGAAACGGATTTCTCAACTGCGGCTTCCGTGTCTTCAAAGCCTTTAAACCAGGCTTCAAAGTCCAATCCATCCTCTTTCAGCCCGCGTATGGTTTCCCTGTCAATGCCACGTTGAATCAGATGGGCAATGATTGCTTCAGGTGATATAACGGCTGCTCCGCAGTCGGTATGGCCGATGACCATGATTTCTTCCACACCCAATTCCAGAACTGCGATCAGCAGGCTGCGGATTGTGTTGTCAAAAGGATCTAAAATGATACCGCCTGCATTTTTTATTAGCTTTACGTCTCCGTTATGGATTCCAAGTGCGGCTGGCAGAAGCTCTACCAGGCGGGTATCCATGCAGGTTAATATGGCAAGCCTTTTTTGAGGATATTTGTTTGAAGCAAAGGATTTATAAGAACCGTTGCTGACAAAAGTATCGTTGTACTTTAAAATTTCTTTGATCATAATCTGCCTCCTTTTTATCGTATAGGTCAATAATAGAGGAGAAACCTTAATCAGGAATAAAATACTGTCTTAAAGATTGTTTAGTTTGTTATATCAGGATTTTAGACTGCTTTGCACAAATTGTGCTGTATTTGAAGTTAAAATTTTCAATATAATATGAAAAATACTCTGTTCAGTACTTGAAATTTACCTAAATTAGTTATACAATTATAATTGGCAGAAATTGGTGTTATTGCATAGGACTTTGTTAATAGTTTAACAAATGACTGTAAAAAATTACAAAATGGAGGATTGCAAGATGAGTAATTCAACAGAAACATCGGCAAGCGGCCGGATTCATGCTTTGCTTGACGAGAACAGTTTTGTTGAAGTTGGCGGCCATGTTACCGCTAGGAACACAGACTTCAACATGACGGCAAAGGAAACTCCTGCTGACGGTGTTGTTACTGGCTATGGTACCATTGAAGGATGTCTTGTTTATGTGTACAGCCAGGACGCATCAGTTCTGGGCGGCTCTGTAGGCGAGATGCATGCAAAAAAAATCACGAAACTCTACACTATGGCAATGAAGACCGGCGCACCGGTCATCGGTCTGGTCGACTGTGCCGGCTTAAGACTTCAGGAAGCAACCGACTCTCTAAACGGATTTGGTGAGATTTATATGAGCCAGACCCTGGCGTCCGGAGTAATTCCTCAGATAACAGCAATATTTGGAACATGTGGCGGCGGCATGGCCGTTTCCGCAGCAATGGCAGACTTCACCTTTATGGAAACCAGGGGCGGCAGACTGTTTGTCAATTCCCCCAATGCCATTCAGGGAAATTATACAGAAAAGTGCAATACTGCTTCCGCGGACTATCAAAGCAGGGAAACCGGCATGGTGGATTTCACGGGAGAAGAGGATGACATTTTAAATAATATCAGGACTCTCATTTCCATACTTCCTGCAAACAGTGAGGATGACATGTCTTTTGATGAGTGCAATGACGATTTAAACCGTATATGCTCCGATCTGGAGAATTATATTGGGGATACGGCGATTGCATTGACTCAGATTTCCGATAATCATTTCTTTATGGAGACCAGGAAGGAATATGCTGCTTCCATGGTAACCGGTTTTATCCGTTTAAACGGCATGACAGTTGGCTGTGTTGCAAATAGAACGGAATCCTATAATGAAAGCGGCGTTAAGACAGGGGAATATGATGCTCTTTTAAGCGGGCGGGGCTGTGAAAAGGCTGCAAGATTTACTAATTTCTGTAATGCATTCAGCATACCGGTTCTCACTTTTGTAAATGTAAAAGGGTATGAAGCCTCCAAGTGTTCTGAGAATAAGATTGCCAGGGCGGCTGCAAAGCTTACCTATGCCTTTGCCAATGCCACGGTTCCAAAAGTGACGGTTATTCTGGGGCATGCCCTTGGAACCGCCTATCTGACCATGAACAGCAAATCCATTGGGGCAGACATCGTTTATGCATGGCCGTCGGCCTGCATCGGAATGATGGAACCGGACGAAGCGGTAAAAATCATGTATGCGGATGAGATTGCAAAGGCTGAGGATGGAAAAGCACTTTTCAGCGATAAGGCGGAAAGCTACAGGCTGCTTCAGTCCAGCGCCCTTTCTGCAGCTAAGAGAGGATATGTTGATGATATCATAGATGCCGGCGAAACAAGAGCACGGGTCATTGCGGCATTTGAGATGCTGTTCACAAAGAGAGAGGATCGTCCGGCAAAAAAACATGGCACGATTTAGAATGAGGTGACAGGTATATGAAACTGAATATGAAACGAGTAGCATTGGGACTTATTATGGCAGCCTGCCTCTTTTCATTATCTGCGTGCAGCAAAGCCGATACCCCAGCCGAAGAAATTGATGCCAGAATCCAGACACAGATGGAGCAGCTTCCCGGTTCCTTCCTGGAGCTGTATACCGGCCTTGAGGATAGCCAGGTCTCTGAATTCAGGAAGAACATGCAGTCCCAGGATGAGTATGCTGCCCTGGCTGAGGGCGTGGATTCCTGGGAGAATATAAAGAATGAGCTTGGCGCCCTGGTATCAATCGGCGATACGGTGAAGGTAGAAGCCATTGACCATGGGTACAGCGCTACAATCGAAGCAGAATTTGAAAAGAGAAATATGGAATTTTCCATTACAACTGATACAAAGCTCACGAAGATCACAAGTGTGGCGTTTGTACCGGAATATTCCTTGGGCGAGCGGATGGAAAAGGCCGTGTTCAACACCCTGATGGGAATGGGAACTGTATTTATCGTGCTGATTTTCATCAGCATGCTCATCGGATGCTTCCGATATATCGGTAANNTCGGTAAGTTTGAAGATAAGATAAAGGGCAAGGCACAGGAGCCTGCTCCAGCACCCCTTCCTGTGGTGTCTGTGACTGCAACAGAAGAGGAAGAAGAACTTTTAGATGACTTAGAACTGGTAGCAGTAATTACTGCGGCTATTGCAGCATCTGAAGGAAGTTCGCCAAGGGGCCTTGTGGTCCGCTCGATCAGACGGGCGCCGGCCGGTAAATGGAAAAAAGCTTAATCAATCAGGAGGAAGATCATCATGAAAAACTATACAATTACAGTAAATGGGAATGTTTATGAAGTAACCGTAGAAGAAGGTCCAGCCATAAGTGCACCGGCAGTTGCTAACAAGGCATCGGCGCCTGCCCCTGCCCCAGTTCCTTCTGCCCCAGCTCCCTCTGCCCCGGCGGCTGCGCCCGCACCGGCAGCTTCGGCGAAGGCAGCCAGCGCAGGTTCGGAA
>DJBG01000177.1 GCA_002429965.1 Hungatella sp. UBA5982 | reverse complement strand
AACTTGATGAAGATGGAAGCCGCCATAATGATCCCCACACTTCCGATGATCACGTACAGCTTCCGCTTCAAAGACATCTGATACCAAAGGGCAAGCAATCGATCTCCCACCTGTTTTCCTCCCCTGATTCGTTTTTTCCCATGCACTAACTTATCTTATCCTTTCATTGACCTTCCGTCAATATCTTTGCAGAAAGAAGGAAAAACGTCAAGGTATATCGTCTCTTTTTCTTAGAGCAAACGAAAAGATACCCTGTAAGAGATACACAGATTCATTTTTGTGTACCTCTTACAGGGAAGTGTCTATCCCATGAACATATTACAGGTTAAAGGCCCTCCAAAGGCGCTTAAAATAATCGGTAAATTTGGCTTCCCTGACTGCCTCGGCAGTTAATATGGGAACTTCTCCTATCTTTTGCCCTCCAAGGGTGTAAATAAGGTTTCCAGCCTTCTGTCCCTCTTCTACCGGTGCAGAGATGGAAGGTTCCAGCTCCAGCTTCTTTTCAATGGTGGAGAAATCTTCTCCCTTAAGGCTTAAATAAGAAAAGGATCCCCCATATTGCAACGGAACCTGATCCGTTACTCCATTATCCACTACCATATCGGGCAGAGGAAGCATTTCCTTATCCTCATACAGCTTGCANNGTTGGCATATCCATAGTTCAAAAGAGTCTGGGCATCGGCAAACCTGACCTTGTAATCCGGGGCTGCCATAATTGAGGCAATGAGGCGGACCCCCTCCTTTTCCGCTGTTGCGGAAAGACAATATTTAGCCACTGATGTGGAGCCGGTCTTTAAACCGGTCACGGTAAAATTCGTGGCCATCTTTAAAAGCTTATTGGTATTGGAAAGGCCGAATTCTTTTGTTCCCTGTTTTGTCACATGGGTGATATTCTCCATCCATATGGTGGAATAGTTATGAATCTGAGGATATTTGGTAATCAATTCTCTTGACATAATCGCAATATCCCTGGCCGTAGTCACATGGGTGACGGACTCGGTAAGTCCGCAGCAATCTTCAAAATGAGTGTTTGTCATCCCAAGTCCTGCCGCCCGCTCATTCATCATCTTAACAAATTCGTCTTCTGTTCCTGCTATGTATTCCGCCATGGCTACGGAGGCATCATTCCCTGAAGCGATAACGATACACTTGATCAGGGTTTCCACCGTCTGCACTTCTCCTTCTTCCAGGAAAACCTGTGAACCTCCCATAGACTTTGCGTGAGCACTGGTCACAACCTCATCCGTCAGCTTGATTTTGCCAGAATCCAGCGCATCAAAAATAAGTATCAAAGTCATAATTTTCGTAATACTCGCCGGGCTTCTTTTTTCATCCGCGTTCTTTTCATAGATAATCTGTCCGGTTGACGCTTCCATCAGAACGGCGCTGGGGGACTGCAAAGCCGGTCCGCCCTCCGCATTCACCTTTTTCGCCTCTTCTGCCTGGATAATCATGTCCGAGGCTACCGCCACATCCGGCTCTTGCCCTGCCGCCGGAAAGCATAAACAGAAAAACAGCAGAAGACAGCTTAAAATAAATGCCGTAACTCTCTTCATATGATACACGATCCCCTAAAATTCCTTTGTATCATTGTATGGGACTTCTTCCCATACATATGCCATTTTTTCCAAAAATAATTACCATCTTTTCGTTTCATCTTCTGACAAAGTATGCTATACTTGTACCGGGTATGTTTAAAATCTATCAATAAATACTGCCCCAATACTACAGAATTAAGAGGTTGAGCTATGAACAGACATGATTTTCGTGGACGAAATTCTGGCGGAGGCCGGAACAACACATTGCAGGTTATCCTAATCGTTCTTCTTGGAATTTTAATCGTTGCCGTATTAACACTATGCGGAATTACGATTAACAAAAGGTTAAAATACAAGGCATTGCCCGCAGATACTTCAGTCGCAGAACAGCCTTCCGGAGATGGAACACTGACTCCTTCTCCCGAAGAGACCACAACAAGCGAACAAGCCCTTGAGGAGAAATTAAAGTCCTTTCTTTCCCAGGCAGAAGCCCTTTCTTTGGAATACGATTACGACGGGGCGATCAGCCTTCTCCAGTCTGATCCCGATCTCAGCACAAGGGAAGAAGTGACCTCTGCCATTGCAGGTTATAATACCGCCAAGGAGGCCCTTGTTCGGTTCAATCCCCAGGATGCCACCCATGTTTTTTTCCATTCCCTTATCATAGACACTTCAAAAGCCTTTGACGGGGATTCCAAGCAGGCGGGTTACAACCAGATGATGACCACCAAATCAGAATTTCTTAAAATCATGCAGTCCATGTATGACAAGGGATATGTTCTTGTGAAGATCCATGACCTGGCTTATGAGACGAAGGATGAGAACGGCAATCCAAAATTTGTTTACGGTGATATCATGCTTCCTCCAGGAAAGAAAGCCTTTGTCCTGTCACAGGATGATGTGTGCTATTACGAATATATGCAGGGCGACGGCTTTGCTACCCGTATGGTCATCGGAGAGGATGGATATCCTACCTGCGAGATGACAATGGCTGACGGCAGCGTTTCTGTTGGCGACTATGATCTGGTGCCGATTCTTGAAAACTTCATAAAAACCCATCCCGGCTTTTCCTACAAAGGAGCCCGGGGAATCCTGGCCTTTACCGGTTATAACGGGATCCTGGGATACCGGACAGATGAATCCTATAAGAGCACCAATCCCAATTATGAAGCAGACCGGGAACA
>DJBG01000094.1 GCA_002429965.1 Hungatella sp. UBA5982 | reverse complement strand
TGTTGATATGGATCGTTTCTGGGATCTGATCGAGACGGGAATCCGGGCTTACGGTTCGTGAGGTGGATGATGGAAAGGTTAAAAGAAGTACTTGAAAGAAACAGGGAAGAATATGTTAAGTATTTATCAGAACTGATTGCCATAGATACCCAGGATCTTGGACATGGGATTGCCGGAGGAAGAGAAAAAGAGGGACAGGAATATTTAATCCGGCTGCTGGAGGAGATGGGGGCGGATAAAGTAGAAAGAGATCCCATGACAGAAGAGACGATCACAGCCTCCATAGAAACATATGGGGAAGGCAATCCTGGTCATGATTATAAGGACCGCTATAATGTTTATGCCGTTTTTAAAGGACAGGGAAGCAAGAGCCTGATGTTTAACGGACACATGGATACCATGCCTCCGGGGGATGAGTTCTTGTGGAATGCGCCTCCTCATGTTCCTGCAATAGTTGACGGCAAGCTGTTCGGCCTGGGAGCTGCGGATATGAAAGGGGGGCTCATGGCTTCCGTCATGGCAGTAAAGCTTTTAAAGGATGCCGGTATCCCTCTTCCTCTTCACGTCCATATCTGCTCGGTGTGTGATGAAGAGGGCGGCGGCAACGGCTCCATTCAGGCGGTCATGAGAGGAAAAAGGGNNAAAGGGCAGATGGAGTGGTGGTCTGTGAACCAACATCCGGAGAGCTGATTCTGGCTCATATGGGATTTGTATTTATGAAAGTCCGGGTCACCGGGAAATCCAACCATTCCGGCGCAAAATGGCTGGGCGTGAGCGCCATTGAAAAGGCAATAAAGATCATAGAAAGACTGAATGAACTGGAGCATGGCTGGCTCCTTGGCCTTAAACACCCCCTTCTTCCTGCCCCTAATTTAAATGTAGGGACCATTCATGGAGGAAGTGCGGGATCCACGGTTGCCGGGGATTGTGAATTTGAAATGTGCATCCACTACCTTCCTGGTCTGATGAGCCATGAGCAAGTGGTAGCTGAGGTCACAGACGAGATCAGGCGCCTGGCAGAAAGCGATTTATGGCTGCGGGAACATATGCCGGAAATCAGTATTTATCAGGCCGGAGGTCCTTTTGAGATGGAAAAGGGGCCGTTTGTAGACAGCTTTGAAAGAGCGTTTGAAAAAGCGGAAGGAAAACCAGTGGCCATAAAGGGCTCACCGGCTGGCTGTGACTCCAGGCTGTGGAGGAACATAGCCGGTTGTCCGACCATTCAGTTTGGACCCGGAAATCTGGAACAATGCCATTCCGTAAATGAATATATTCAGATAGAGGAATATCTTAAGGCAATTCATATCTATGCACAATTGATTTTAGAATGGGGAAAGGAAGACAGGACAGATGAATAAGAAAATACTATTGGCAGGAGAATCCTGGATGAGTTATACNNTACACATGTAAAGGGGTTTGATTCTTTTTATACCTCTTCCTATGAGACAGGAGAAAAGTGGCTGAAAAAGGCACTGGAGAATGCTGGTTATGAGGTAACATTCCTTCCGAATCACCTGGCATCGGACGAATTTCCATTTACCATGGAAGAATTAAAGCAGTATGATGGGGTCATTCTGTCCGATATCGGAGCAAATACCCTGCTGCTTCCCGTGGCGACCTTTACTCACAGCCGGAAGATGCCGGACCGCTGTAAGCTGATCCGGGATTATGTTCTGGATGGAGGCGCACTTTTGATGATCGGGGGTTATATGACATTTTCCGGCGTGGATGCAAAGGGTAAGTGGCATGATACCGCTGTCCAGGAAGTTCTTCCTGTGGAGGTTTTGACTGTGGATGACAGAATGGAACACTGCGACGGGGCAAAGCCTGTTGTAGGGGAAGCCCATGAAGCCATATCCGGGCTTCCGTCAGACTGGCCGGAGGTATTGGGATACAATAAAACAGTGGCAAAGCCGGAAGCAATTGTACCCGTTACCATAGAAAATGATCCGTTCCTGGCACTGGGAACCTACGGAAAAGGAAGAAGTGCGGCATTTACCACGGATTGCGCCCCTCACTGGGCTCCTCCGGAATTTTGTGAGTGGGAATATTACGATCAGCTTTGGAAGGGGATCTTTGACTGGCTGACGGAGAAATAGAGGGCTTGGAATGAAAAATGAAGGCTGGGAAAAGGAAGCGGTACAGCTTTTAAAGGATTTGATGGGAATCAGGACAGTCAACGGAAAAGACGGAGAGAAGCCGGCTGCGGAATATATTTGTCAATACTTAAACAACCGTGGGGTGAAGGCCTTTGTTCAGGATATTGGAGATGAAAGGGGAAACGTAATTGCCCTGCTCCCGGGAGAGGATACGGACAATGGAATGATCTGGAACGGGCATCTGGACACGGTGGATTACGGACAGCTTGAGAGCTGGGACCGGTCACCATGGACCCCGGTGATACATAACGGGTTCCTCTTTGGACGGGGAGCCAGTGACATGAAGANNGAGGCCGGAAAGAAGCCGAAAACCTCCATCCAGTTTCTGGGAACATGTGACGAAGAGCGGGGTGGGACCGGAGCAAAGGCCATTATTTCCGGCGGACATATGATGGAAGCATCGACTTTGCTGATCGGAGAACCTACGGGCTGTACCGTGGGGATCGGACAAAAAGGCTGTATCTGGCTGGAACTAGAGGTAAGAGGTAAGACCAGCCATGGAGCATATCCGGAAGAAGGCTGCAATGCAGTCACCTGTGCATATGAAACGGCCGAGCGTCTGGGAGGCTGGATCCGTGGGCATGACCATCCGTTACTTGGAAGCGCTACCGCCCAGATTACAGAAATCCGGGGAGGGATTCAGCCAAACATGACACCGGATTTATGCACTGTTTTAATGGACATCCGGACCGTGCCGGGACTTACTTATGAAAAGATTCTCTGCCAGCTGGAGACGGTATTTCAGGACATCAGCCAGAGATCAGGAGGAATCCCCAGTCTGGCTATCACAATTAAGAATCACAGAATAAGCATTGAGGCGGACAAGGCTTCCTGGGGAGTTTCCCAGCTGGTAAAGAGCATGGAGGCTGCCGGAATTAAGGAAGCCTATTCAGGAATCTCCTACTTTACGGATGCCTCCATACTGGCGGAAGGAAAAGAAGGGATGACGACCGTCTTATTTGGACCAGGTTCGGCGGATATGGCACACAAGCCCAATGAATGTGTACGCATTGCGGATTACCTTAAAGCAGTACGGGCATTGACAAATATGGCAGCAGTGAGGATAGAGGATGAGAGCGACAATTAAGGACATTGCGAATGAAACGGGACTATCTGTGACGACTGTATCTCTGGTATTAAATGGGAAAGCCCATAAGATACCGGAGGATACAAAAAAACGGATTATGGAATCGGCGCGTAAGCTTAACTATCGGCCGAATCAGCTGGCAGTCAGTCTGGTTAAAAAAAGAAGCAAAACCGTAGGCCTTATTATTCCTGACATCGGAAATGTCTTTTACGCCCATATGGTAAAGGGGATAGAGGAGTGCTGCAGGGAGTATGGCAGAACGCTGATCTTGTGCAACACCAACGATCACCATGAGAGGGATATGGAATATATCCATCTTCTGGCTGACCAGGGCGTAGACGGAATCATCTATGTCATGTCCAGAGAAAGCGATGAGACAGCCGGTAAAGAATCGGTTCGCTTATTAGAACAGCTGCAGCTGCCGTTTGTGCTTCTGGACCGCTTTCTTACGGATGCGGACTGCGCTGAAATAATCCTGGATCATGAACTTGGAGGGTATCTGGCAGCTAGACATTTAGCAGAGCTTGGCCATAAGAGGATCGCCTGTGTAACAGGTCCTGCAAATCTGGCGGATTCAGAAAGAAGATTAAAAGGATATGCCCGCGCTCTGCAGGAATTTCATATTCCTTTTGATGAAAAGCTGGTCTATGAAGGCGATTATACCATGGAATGCGGGGAGCGCGCCGTAGCAGCGCTGATGCAGTATGGATTTACGGCGCTATTTGCATGCAACGACCTATCTGCTTTTGGAGTGTGCAGGCAGCTGTCCCAATATCATAAGAAAGTACCAGAAGATATATCGGTGGTAGGATATGATGATGTTTTGTATGCGGAGATGATGGCAGTTCCTCTAACAACGGTCAGACAACCTGTATACGAGATGGGAGTGGAGTCAGTCAAACGGCTGATTTCCCAGATCAAGAAGAAAAAAGTAGAAAATAAGATTGCGGTATTTGAACCGAAATTGATGATAAGAAGCAGTACCGTGGGAATTGAACAGGAGTGCAGTATATGAAAATATTGAATTTTGGTTCTTTAAATATTGATTATGTTTACCAGGTGGATCATTTTGTCAGAGAGGGAGAAACCATATCCTCTGATTCTTTGGAGATATTTTGCGGTGGAAAAGGCTTGAATCAGTCTCTGGCGCTGAGCAAAAGCGGCGTCAAAGTCTGGCATGCAGGAGCGGTTGGGGAGCAGGACGGTGAAATATTGACCCAGCAGCTGGAGCAGTTCGGCATAGATACTAGGAATATTAAGGGGGTAAAAAATAAGACAGGTCATGCCATTATACAAAAGAATCAGGAAGGACAAAATGGCATTCTTTTGTATGGCGGAGCGAATCAGGAAATAACAAAGGATCAGGTGGACCATGTTTTAAATGAGTTTGGGGAAGGGGATTTTCTCATTCTTCAAAACGAAATCAACGAAGTTGGATATATCATGGAGCAGGCATACGGGAAAGGAATGAGAATCGTTTTGAATCCTTCCCCCATGAACCGCAAAATATGGAGTTACCCTCTTCATTGTGTGGAGTTTTTTATATTGAATGAGATTGAAGCCGGGGATATCTGTCAAAAGTCCGGGAGTGGAAGAGAACTCCTGGGTCAGCTGGCTGAAAAATTCCCCAGTGCAAAGATTCTTTTGACTCTGGGACAGGATGGTTCTTTATACAAAGACGGGGATCAGGTGTTTGAGCAGGAAATCTATCGGGTACAGGTGGTTGATACAACCGGGGCCGGAGATACCTTTACCGGCTATTTTATAGGCGGACTTGCTCTGGGAGAAACACCCGGACAGGCTTTGGATCATGCGGCAAAGGCCGCCTCCATTGCAGTATCCAGAGCCGGTGCTGCACCTTCAATTCCCACGAGGGATGAAGTTTTAAATGGATATTAAAGTTAAATGCAAAAAGAGGAAGCACCCGGGAGAACGGATCCCAGGGCTTCCTTTTTATTATGAAGCCGTCTCTCGATCCAGTTCCCGGATCTCACGAACACGCAGCAGAACAGGAAGCAGGACTCCGGCTGCAATCAAACTGAACAGATTCTGCACCAGATTGAACGGAACATTAGAAATAGCAGCCGGCCAGCTGTATACTGCAAGTTCAAATATGAAATAGCCGCCTGTGACGACAGCGCTGCATACGATTCCGGCGGCCAGAAAAGGCAGTACCCGAAAGCCGCCCACCCGTCCCCTGGAAGGCAGATGTCTGTACAAATATCCTCCTGAAAATGCTGCCAATGCCTTAATGATCAGGGTAGCCGGTGCATAAAAGGCGTAACCGGACAGCAGATCCGCCATCATAGAGCCGATTCCTCCTGCGGCAGCACCGGCCATTGGTCCTAAGAGCATTCCGCTTAGCAATACCATCCCGTCTCCCAGATGAATATAACCGCTGAATGCAGATGGTATATGTATTACCATAGTAGCTGCAGTGGTAAGGGCTGCCATTAAAGCACTGAAAACGATTTTTTTCGTTCTGTTTTTGTTCATGTTTTCTCCTCTCGCAGATCATCTTATATTTTTATTAAACTTATCATATAGAAAAACTGGCATTTTATAAATATCCAATTTGAATAAAATTATACATACCAGTTTTGCTTCGGCAGTTTTAGATGCTTAATGAAGAAGGTGCACACACAGCCATACCCGTTTGAGAAGCGGAATGGCTGCGTGTTTTTTCATGTGAGGTTGACAGCAGGAGACGTCCCTGTTAAAATCAAAAAAATATTTTATCCTTCTAAGGAACCAATGGACGGTACAATAAGCGGTATTTATTATAAGAAAGGAGCGTTTAAAAATGAAGATTGGCGCCATAACGGTGGGGCAGAGTCCGAGAACAGATGTTACAGCAGATATCATGGATATTTTTAACGGCAAGGCAGAAATCCTGGAAAAGGGAGGACTGGATGGTCTGACAAGAGAGCAGATAGAGGAATTTAGCCCAAAGGAGGGAGATTATGTGCTTGTCTCCAGATTAAATGACGGAACCTCCGTTACCTTTGGGGAACGCCATATCATCCCAAGGCTTCAACATGCAATTGAAGAACTGGAAGAGCAGGGAGCGGCCTTTATTATGATGTTTTGTACGGGAAAATTTCCGGATACTTTAAAAGCAAAGGTTCCCCTGATTTATCCCTGTGAAATTTTAGATAGAACCGTTCCTCTCCTGACAGCAGCCTCCTCGATTCTTGTAGTGACGCCATCTCCTTTGCAAATAGCCCAAAGCGAGAAAAAATGGTCCCGGATCGTGAATAAGGTTAAAGTTGTCTCCGGCTCCCCTTATGGAGAATGGAAGAAGCTAGAAGAAACAGCCAGGCTTGTGAAGGATACGGAGGCGGATCTGGTGATTTTAGACTGCATTGGCTTCAGTCGGGAAATGAAACGGCTGTTTACGGAAGAGACTGGAAAGCCGGTGATTCTTCCCAGAACCTTATTGGCCCGCCTTGTTTCTGAATTGACAGATGTTTAAAGTAAGGGAAAAACCGGCAGATATTTATATCTGGCTTCATTACTGTGCATGATGTTTAAATTGTGTATAAAAAACCGTGCAATCTGTTATTTACAAAAAAAATTCTGCTTGATAAAATACTTATCAAATATTCGACAACAGGAACAGAGAGGATTGATAGGATGAGTGACCTGTTATCCAGGGCAAAAGAACTTGAGGATTATGGAATTGATATCAGGCGACGGATACATAAAAAACCGGAAATCGGCTTTGACNNACCTCCCGGAAACCGTAAAGCTTGTAAGGGAAGAGCTTAAGGCCATTGGTTATGAGCCCGCTGCCTGCGGAACTGCAGGGATCACGGCGCTTGCCGGAAAGCCTGGAAAAACTTTTTTATTAAGAGCTGACATGGATGCCCTGCCCATGAAAGAGGAAACAGGGCTGCCTTTTGCATCGGAGAATGGCTTCATGCATGCCTGCGGCCATGATATGCACACCAGTGCATTGCTGCTGGCTGCACGGATATTGAAAGAGAGAGAAGGGGAATTGAAAGGGACGGTGAAACTCATGTTCCAGCCCTGTGAGGAAGGGGTAGGAGGCGCTTTGGACATGGTAAAGGCAGGAGTTCTTGAAAATCCTTCCGTAGATGGGGCAATGGCTCTCCACGTGCTCCACGAGAAGTCCGGAATCGTTGGATATTCCCGGGATACAGCATGCGCCTCCAGTGATATCTTTACCATTACGGTAAAGGGAAAGGGCGGTCATGGAGCCGCACCCCATCTCTGCATTGATCCTATTCATATAGCAGTCCATATTCATTTGGCACTGCAGGCCTTAAACAGCCGCGAAGTAAATCCTGATGAGATGCTGGTATGCAGCATCTGCCAGATAAACGGGGGAACAGCCTCCAACGTTTTTCCGGAAACGGCGGTATTAAAAGGAACCATACGCACTATGAATGGGAAGGTGAGAAGCTTTGCCAGAGAACGTCTGGTTCAGATTGCAGAACAGACTGCCGGCACATTTCGGGGAGAAGCAGAGGTAGAATTTCTCCATGAGGGCGTTCCGCCCATGGAAAATAACGGGGATCTTCTGGAGGCTTCCATCGGTTATATCGAAGGTCTACTGGGAGAAGGAATTTCTAAGGAACTGCCCAGAATGACTGGTTCGGAAGATTTCTCCATTATCTCCCAGATAGTTCCCTCTGTTCTTTATTGGGTGGGAACCGGTTCAGAGGAAGAGGGATACCTATACGGCGTTCACGATCCAAGAGTCACCTTTAACGAGGAAAGCCTTCACAAGATGGCTGCCATTTATGCCAATACAGCCATCTGCTGGCTGAGAGATCACTCCTGATAACCAGGAAAAGAAAATATCATATGTTACGGATATAACGATAGTTAAAGGCGACTATGCTTTCTTTGACTGTCGTTTTATTAATATACAAGGAAAAGAGGAATCATTATGAAAAAAAGAATTTTAGCAGCAATCCTTACGGCAGCTGTCTCAGCCGGATTAAGCGCATGCGGTTCCGGTTCTTCGGCCACAACGGCGGAAACGACAGCGTCAGCTCAGGTAACAACGGAAGAAGCGAAAGCTCCAGCGGGGGAGCCGGTTTCCGGCGGTGTTATGACTATTTCCCTTTCTTCCTCACCCAAAAACTTAGATCCTGTAAAGTATACGGGAACCTATGAATCTCAGATCATCGGCACAGTATGCGATACGCTAGTGGAATACAATACGGATCTTACGGAAATCCAGCCTGCTCTGGCAAAATCATGGACCGTAAGCGACGATGGGCTTGCTTATACTTTCACGCTGCGTGACGATGTATCCTTCCAGCCCGGTAAGTATCAGGATGGAAGAAAATTGACAGCAGAGGATGTGAAATATTCCCTGGAGCGTTCCCTGGAGCTTTCTGCCTTGAAGAGACTGGACATGCTGGATCACTGTGAAGTTACCAGTGATACGGAAGTGGTCTGCTATTTGTCCGAGCCAAATGCTGTATTCCTGACCGCACTGACTGATGCAGGCAATGTGATTGTACCAAAGGAAGAGGTAGAAGGCTGGGGAGAAGATTTTGGTTCCCACCTTGTAGGCACTGGCGCCTTTACTCTTCAGTCCTTTGAGCTGGATCAGCAGGCTGTCCTGGTACGCAATGATAAATACTGGGCTGCAGTCCCTTATCTGGATGGAGTTACCTTTAAGCCGGTCAGTGACGGAAACCAGGCGGTAAATGCCCTTCGCACCGGAGAGGTCAATCTGGCCACCAGCTTAAGCGGCGAAGCTGTTAAAATAGCAAGAGAGGATCCGGCCGTAGAACTTATGGAGATGCCTGGCCTTCACGTTGCTTACATTTATTTTAATCAGGTAAATGGCCCAACTGCAGATATCAAGGTCAGAGAAGCGATCATCAAGGCGGTTAATATCAAAGAGCTTACAGCAGGTGTGTACCAGTATCAGGAAGCACAGCCGGCCAGTCTGCCTCTGCCTCCTGGCTCCTGGGGATATGATTCCAGCCTGGAATCAGAAGTACCCGCTTATGATCCGGAAGGGGCAAAAAAGCTTCTTGCAGAAGCCGGATATCCTGATGGGTTTGATATGAATATTTATATTTCCAACACAGAAGCCAGGATTAAGATGGCAACCTTATTCCAGGCGTACTTAAAAGAAAACTTAAATATCAATGTGAACATTAATACCAGCGAATGGGGCACCTTCAGCGAAATCGCAGCATCGGGGAAAGCAGATGTATTTGCAATGTCATGGACCTGGTATCCTGATCCATATTTCTTTTTAAATAAAATATTCCATACAAGCTCCATCGGCTCCCTTGGAAACGGACAGGGCTTCAGCAACAAGGAAGTGGACCAATATCTGGATGATGCGCTGCTGACCACAGACCAGGAAAAAAGAGCGGAAATTTATAAGAAGGCGCTTGCGGCAATCGTAAAGCAGTGTCCGGGCATCTTCTATGCAAATGAGAATGTAAACTGGGGCGTAAGNNGCCATGCCATTCATCATTTGGCGGATAGGGATATTGCTTAGCAATATCCCTGATTTAAAAGACACAGGAGGAGATATATGTTAAAGACAATTTTAATCAGATGCTTACAGATTATTCCGTCTCTTTTTGTGGTCGTCACGCTGACTTTTGTACTGACCAGAATGATACCGGGTGATCCTGCCAGAGCGGTACTTGGACCTCAGGCATCCGTAGAAGATGTGGAGAAGATGCGGGAAACCATGGGACTTAACCAGCCTTTGGCAGCTCAATACAAGGATTATATGATAAACATTGTAAAAGGGGATTTCGGGACATCTTATTCCTACAATCANNGGCGTATCCCAAGTACGCTGCTGATCGCTCTGCCTGCGGTCTTGATCGCTTTAATCGCGGGGCTGTTCATAGGGGTTACCTCTGCCGTGCACCAGGGAACGCTCTTTGATTATGTATTCATGATACTCGCTCTGGTAGGCGTCTCCATGCCGATTTTCTGGCTGGGGCTTATGCTTGTTTTAGTATTCAGCGTAAATTTGGGCTGGCTGCCGGTTCTTGGCATGGGAGATATCTCCAAAGGGCTGGGTGATGTGATCCGCCATATGGTACTTCCCTGCTTTTGCCTTGCAACCATCCCGATGGCCACCTTTTCCAGAATTACCCGTTCCAGCATTTTGGAATCTATTCACGGAGACTCTATCCGTGCGCTGCGGGCCAGGGGAATCAAAGAGTCTGTGGTGATCTGGAAGTATGCCTTGAAAAGCGCTCTGCCTCCCTTAATAACGGTGCTGGGATTGCAGCTCGCCGGCTGCTTTGCCGGTGCAATCCTTACGGAAACCATATTTTCCTGGCCGGGCATGGGAACGCTGATTGTAGGAGCCATTGACAACAGAGACTATGTTTTGATCCAGGGGGCAGTTTTAGTCATTGCCCTGGCCTTTGTAATGATCAATATGTTTGTAGATGTGATTTACATGATCATCAATCCAAATGTCAATTATGAAGGAGGATACTAAATGGCGAAATCACTTGGATTGGATCAACGGTCCCACGAAGAGATATTAAAAAAAGAAAGAAAGTCCAACAGTGCCTGGAGCAAGCTAAAGAGAAATAAGACAGCGATTCTTGGATTGTTTGCCGTCAGCGTAATGATCGCCCTTGCCATTCTGGCTCCGGTAATTACAAACGGAAAGCCAAATGAGATTCATCCCATCGATGCTTATTTGAAATTTTTTGAAAAAGGCCATCTGTTGGGGACCGATGAGTTTGGGAGGGATCTATTTACCAGGGTCTGCTACGGAGCCAGGGTATCCTTACTGGTTGCTGCCGGAGCCACCATTGTCGGCGGAGTGACCGGAGTGATTCTGGGCCTTATTGCAGGCTATATGGGAGGAATTGTGGATGCTGTCCTGATGAGAATCATGGATGGAGTACTTGCCTTTCCCTTTATTTTATTGTCCATTGTTCTAATGACGGTCCTGGGTTCCGGTATTATCAATGTGATCCTTGCCATAGGCATAGCGGAGATCCCACGGTTTGCCAGAGTCGTAAGGGGACAGGTGCTGATTGTAAAAAAGGAAGAATACTGCAATGCCGGAAGGGTGATCGGAATATCCCATTTCCGTATGCTGTTACACCATATTCTGCCAAATACTGTTTCAGAGGTAATCGTGTACGGGACTCTTAATATAGCCAGCGCCATTTTTTCGGAAGCGGCCTTAAGCTTTTTGGGGCTTGGCATTGAACTGCCTACCGCCTCCTGGGGCAGCATCCTGCGTTCCGGAAGAAACTGCTTAAATACGGCTCCTCATATTGCAGCCGTATCAGGTACGTTCATATTGATCACTGTGATCGGTTTTAATCTGCTGGGAGACGGAATCCGGGATGTGCTGGATCCTAAAATGAAAAAGTAGGTAATGCATATGGATATTAACAGGATAAAAAAAGATGTGGAACAGTGCATTGAGGAAAAAGGGGAAGAATTATGGGGACTTGCCAGATATCTATGGGAAAATCCTGAGTATAATTTTAACGAATTAAAATCCAGCAGAGCTGTCAGTGAACTTTTGGAAAGCGATAGATTTAAGGTGGTAAAAGGGATCTGCGGCCTGGATACAGCCTTTTGTGGTACGGCGGATTTACTGTTCTCTCCCGGAACCATGGAAAATGTAAAACAAAGTTTTTCGGAAATGAGGAAAAAATATGAGTAAAGGAGGTGCTGCTGTGGGTGATGTATTATTGACTGTGAATGACTTAAAAACATATTTTTATACGGCAAGCGGTGTAAGCAAAGCAGTCGATGGAGTAAACTTTCGCATAAACCGGGGAGAAATCATGGGAATTGTGGGAGAGTCCGGGTCAGGAAAAAGTGTTGCCTCCTCTTCAATCATCCGGCTTTTGCCGGCCAGAACCGGAAAAATAGTAAGCGGCAGCATAGACTTTGACGGTACGGACGTATTGAAGCTGGGAGATAAGGACCTTCTGGCCTTTCGTGGGCGGGAGGTTTCCATGATATTTCAAAATCCCATGACCTCCCTGTCACCGGTATTTAAAGTGGGCCATCAGATGGTGGAAATGATCTGTGCCCATCATAAGGTCAGCAGACAGGAGGCTTACCGCATGGGAGAAGAAGCCTTATGAAAGGTGGGAATACCGGATGCCGGACGCCGGATGGATTCTTATCCCTATGAACTGTCAGGCGGTATGTGCCAGCGGGTAATCATAGCAATGTCCCTGTGCAGCAATCCCAAGCTGATCATTGCGGACGAGCCAACGACAGCTCTGGATGTGACCGTTCAGGCCCAGGTGCTGGAGCTTTTAAAGGACATGCGGGAGAAAAACGGGATGGCAATCCTGCTGATTACCCATAATTTGGGCGTGGTATGGCAGATGTGCGACAGCGTTATGGTGATGTATGCGGGAAAGACCGTTGAGTATACATCCTGCAGGGAATTGCATCATAATCCCATTCACCCTTACACCTGGGGACTGCTGGATTCCATGCCAAAGCTGAGCAGCAATTCCGGGGAAGAGCTGGCAACCATACAGGGGACCCCGCCGGATTTAAGATTGACGGGGACCTGCTGTAATTTTTCCAACCGATGTCCTTATGCAGAGGAGCTGTGCAGAAACCAGGTTCCGGACTTAAAGGAACTTGAGCCGGGACATTTCGTTGCCTGTCACAGGCAAAGGGAGGGAAGCCGTCTTTTGCGGGGAGGTGTGAAGCAACATGAGTGAGAAAAGGGTAATTTTACAAGTGAAAGGGCTGTCTAAAGATTTTCAGATAAATGGAAAGAGGCTGGGAAGCAAAAAAGCGGTTCTTCATGCGCTGCAGGAAATCGATTTAGAAATTCATGAGGGTGAGGTGCTTGGCGTTATAGGAGAATCCGGATGCGGGAAATCCACCCTGGGAAGATGCCTTGTAGGCTTACATAAACCAACAGAAGGGGAAATTCTGTTTGAAGGAAAAAGCATACTTGGAGTCAGGGCAAAGGAAAAGCTAAAATTGAGTAAAAACATACAGATGATTTTCCAGGATCCTTATTCCTCCCTGGATCCCAGGCATACTGCGGCTGATTCTGTTTCCGAGCCTATGGTGGTTCACAAAACCGTTAAGGGAAGGGCGGCGATGGAGCAGAGGGTTTTGGAGCTTTTAAAACAGGTGGGGCTGGATGTGCAGCACATGAACCGGTATCCCCATGAGTTTTCAGGCGGGCAAAGGCAGCGTCTGAATGTGGCCCGTGCCATATCCATAAATCCCAGGATGATCATATGTGATGAGCCGGTATCGGCCCTTGATGTGTCCATACAGGCCCAGGTGATCAATCTTTTAAAGAAGCTTCAAAAGGAATACAATCTTACCTATGTGTTCATATCCCATGACTTAAGCGTTGTAAAATATGTCAGCGACAGAATTGTAATCATGTACCTGGGGCGGATCGTAGAAATCTGCAGCGGAGGAGATATCTATAAGAATCCCCTTCATCCCTATACCCAGGCGCTTTTGTCGGCCATTCCTCCGGAAAGCCCTGATGAGGGAAAGGAGAGGATCGTGCTTCAGGGAGAGGTTCCAAGTCCCATTGGGGAGCGAAAAGGCTGCCCAATGGCTGGACGGTGCCCTCAGTGCATGGAACGGTGCAAAAACGAAATGCCGAAGCTGAAACAGCAGGAAGAAGAAGGACACCAGGTAGCCTGCTTCTTATACGAAAAAAAGTAAACCGGAATCGGAGGATTATGGGATGACGAAAAAGGAACTTCTGCAATATGTGGATGAGCATAGCGAAGAATTGATAAGGCTTGTATCGGAACTGATTCAGATAAAAAGCGAAAATCCTACGGGCACCCAGAGGGATGTGATTGATTATGTGGAAGCATTTCTTGGGGAAGCAGGGATCGGGTTTAAAGAGACCGGGTGTAATCCGGATTATCCCTGCATAGTAGCAGGGATCGGCAGTGAGGCAGGTTTTTCCATGATTATAAACGGTCATGTGGATGTAGTGCCTGCGGGTGACTTAAGCCAGTGGGATTTTGATCCCTTTTCCGGTGAGATCACAGAGACCCAGATATTAGGAAGAGGGACCTCTGATATGAAAGCAGGGGTGGCCGGTGTACTTTTTGCCCTTTCCCTTTTGGCAAGGGAGCGTGTTCCGCTAAAAGGGAACATCAGGCTCCACATTGTTTCCGATGAGGAAAGCGGAGGGCAGTTCGGAACCCAGTGGCTGTGTACCAACGGGTATGCGGATCATGCCGATGCCTGTCTGGTGGCGGAGCCAACATCCATGAATACCATTGAGATCGGACAAAAGGGAGGGCTTCTTTTGACCTTGAAGGCCTATGGAAAATCGGCTCATGGAAGCCTGGGGAATTATAAGGGAGAGAATGCCATTTTAAAATTATCAAATGTCCTTCCCCATGTTTCCCTGTTAACGGAAATAGAGGGACATTTTACAGAAAGGCAGCAAAAGCCTTTAAGGGACTCCCAGATGCTGGCAGAGAAAGAAAACAGCATTCCCGGATTAGGGAGGGTCATCGATCATGTGACCACAAATGTAGGCCTTATAAAAGGAGGAACCAGGCACAATATGGTTCCTGATTATTGTGAGGCAACTGTGGATGTGCGGCTGCCAATCGGAGTCCGCAAAGAAGAAATCGAAGAGGCTTTAGAACGGATTATGGAGGCCAGCGGAGCGGAGGGGGTGGAGTACGAGCTTCATTATAAGAGCGAAGCCAATTACACCGACCATGAAGCTCCCATTGTTCTGGCATTTAAGAAGAATGCAGAAGAATTATTGGGAAAAGAGGTCATACCTGCCTACCAGTGGGCATCAAGCGATGCAAGAGATTACCGGTTGCTTGGAATTCCCACCATCCAGTTCGGCCCTTCCAATACGGTAGGGATTCATTCCTATAATGAAACGGTCCAGATTCAGGATGTGATTACGGCTGCCAAAACTTATATAGGGGCCATTTGTGATCTTATGGAGGTTCGGTAAAACACCCCGCGGGCAGCCGCCAGGGTTAGGCTCACCTGACCTTTGCCCGCTGCTTTCGCGAGAATAAATTTTTGGAGGATTCGCAATGTTGATGAAGCAATTGATAGAGGTACATGACTTACTTGACAGCAGCTATGCCAGCGGAAAGGCGGCCATGGAGTATTTAAAAACCATCAGGCCGGATGCTGACGTGGAAGTGTATACCTTAGAGGGACAAAAGGGAAAAACCGATATGATTAAGGTAAGGATTCCAGGAGTGAGAGGAAAGGGAAAGGGCTTAGATGCCCCGACCATCGGCTTGCTGGGAAGGCTGGGAGGCTTAGGAGCCAGACCGGAGAGGATCGGTTTTGTTTCCGACGGCGACGGGGCCCTTATCGCCTTATCCTTAGCGGCGAAGCTGCTGGACATGCAGAACAAGGGAGACTATCTGGATGGTGATGTTTTTATATCCACTCATATTTGTCCGGATGCGCCCACCAGAGAGCACAAGCCGGTTCCGTTTATGGATTCCCCGGTCAATATGGCACAGGTGAATCAGGAAGAGGTAACGGAGGAGCTGGATGCCATTTTATCCGTTGATACCACAAAGGGAAACAGGATCATCAACAACAGAGGCTTTGCCGTCTCCCCTACCGTAAAGGGAGGATACATATTGCGGGTTTCCGAGAGCATTTTGGATCTGATGCAGACAACAACAGGAAAATTGCCTTATGTATACGCCCTTTCCCAACAGGATATTACGCCTTATGGAAACGGGCTGTATCATTTAAACAGCATTCTCCAGCCTGCAACCGCCACAAAAGCGCCTGTGATCGGAGTTGCAATAACCACAGAGGCTCCGGTCGCAGGCTGTGCAACCGGTGCGACCCATATCACGGATTGTGAAGAGGCAGCAAGATTTATGCTGGAGGTTGCAAAGGCCTACGGCCGGAGAGAATGCAGTTTCTACGATGAGAGGGAATTTGAGAGGATCCAGTATTTGTATGGAACTATGGAACACTTTCAAACGTTGGGCACAGGAAACGAATGCGACGATGATGCCTAGGATTTAAGTGTTTTTCAGCAGCTCCCAGGCGCAGATTCCCAAATACAGACGGAAGATATCTTCAATGGAAGTGATATCGCTGCACAGAAGCTTTCTGATGGAGGATAACCGGGCAGTTAAGGTATTCCTGTGGATGAAAAGCTTTTGGGCAGTTTCAGTCAGGCTTAGGGAATTTTCCAAATACGCCTTAAGGGTTGCAAGAAGCTCGCTTTTATTATCCAAATCATAGATAGCAAGGCTGCTGACGGTATCCTCGTATATTTTTTCCCTTTCATAAGAGGTCAGCTGGTTTAAAAGATGAAATGCAAACTGCCTGGTATAAGAATGAATGAGGGCGGTTTGATCGGAGGAGGTCTGCAGGTGCAATGTCTGCAGGCTTTCTTCATATGCCTTTGCAATGGCAGCGCAGGAGGTATGGCAGCGGCTGATGCCCAGTCTGAAAAAGGTTTGATAATCCTTTAAATAATCCGATAGCTGAAGGGCAGCCTGATCGGACAGCGAGAGCGCTTCCACATTTGGCGTCTGCTTCGGATACAGTAGAAAAATAACAATACGGTTTTCGTTGTGGCATAAGAAATATTTATGGCCCAGATGGATCAGCCCCTGGTTTACTGCATGGTAGAGGCTGCGGAAAAGCTTGCTTTCCTTTGACTGGCATTCCAGGGTGATACAAACCTTTTTTAAGTCACTGGGAAAGGAATAAGCATCGCAAACCACCCGTATTTCATCAATGGACTTATTTTTAATGTCTGTAAGCATATAGAAAAAAGAATCATAATAATTTTTTTGGGAAAAGGCTCTGCTCTGAATCTGCATGGAGGTGAGCTCCAGCGCGAGAACGGAGAATATCTGCTTAAGGATTTCCATGGTGGTGGTGTCGATTTCTTTTTTGGTGACATCAATACATAAGTAATGCTTGTTGTCGGGTAGCAGAAAGGTATGAAAGGTAAGGAGCGTTTCATTGCAGTAAAAATTGCATTTTCTGGAGTGCTCTTTTGGTGTTTTCTCCGGCAGGGAATTTAAGGGTTGAACCTGCAATTTGTGAATTTGGGAAAAATCCCCGTATTCCTTGGGTGGAATGCAGTAATATATGGGGAAATCAGAAGTTGTGGTTATCATTGTCATGGAATTGGTATAATTGGATATCCGCTCAAGCATTTTCATAATTCCTTCTTTATTAAAGAAGGATTCGTGAAATTTTTCCGCCTCCTTAAGGATGAATTGCTGCCTTAAAATTTTCTGCTCAATAAGATTTTCGTTTACTATATTTATAATGTTGGAATAACCATGATAAAAAGGCACCGAAACAAGCGCAAGTCCATACTTGGCGGCCTCTTCGATCAGGGAGTCGGGAATCCTGTCAAAAAAACGTTTGACTTTAATGCAGAAAGCAGTACAGTCAATGGCATGGAGATCCGCAATTATTTTTTTCTGGATTTCAAAATCATTATAAAAGATGTAACCCGTTGTAAGAACGATTTCATTCTTTTTGATCCACTTTACACCGTCAGGATTATCAAGCACGCTGATACCGGTGATGGTTTTATGAAGAGCTTCATCTTCTCCAATGAATTCCAGATTATCTATGGGGGTTTCATATAAAAACCATCCAAGGGTCAAGGGAGGATATTTCATTTCATGCTCCTTTTCATTCGAAACAAAAATTAACCGGGTATATTAACTATTTTTGACAATCATAGCATTGACTGTTTTACTTGACAAGTTAATCTTGTTTTTTTATAGAAAGCCTTATATAATAATGGAAAATAAAATGCGGTTGGAAAGGCGGATCAATAGTTATGATACAAGACTTTACAATTCACACATTCCTTGAAAAATTATCTTCAAAAAGCCCAACGCCGGGCGGGGGCGGAGCGGCGGGCCTTGGCGGCGCCATAGGGGCGGCTTTGGGGGAAATGGTGGTGAACTTAACCCTTGGTAAAAAGCGGTATGCCGATGTGGAAGAAGAAATGCAGTCATTCCTTGAAAAGCTGGAAACTTTAAAAAGCGAATTTTTAAGGCTTGCAGATGAAGACGAAGTTGTATTTGTTCCCTTGGCGGCGGCATACGGCCTTCCAGCCGTCACGGTGGAAGAAAAAAAACATAAGGAGGAAGTCCTGGAAACTCATTTACTTGCTGCTACCCTGGTTCCTCTCATGGTCATGGAGCGGGCCCTTGAAACTCTTGATATCATGGAGATTCTGGCAGAAAAGGGAAGTCGCCTGGCTGTCAGTGACGTAGGTGTTGGTGTGCAGTTCGTACGTTCTGCCCTGCTGGGAGCCANNAATGTTTCCATCAATACAAAATCCATGAAGCAGCGGGAAAAAGCCGGGCAGCTTCAGGATCGGGCGGATAAACTGGCAGAGGATGGGATCGGAAAGGCAGATACCATTTATGCAAGAGTAGAAGCAGCATTAAAGGCAGAATAAAGAGGAGGAAAACAGACGTGATAACCTTAAAGGGTGCAGCCGTGTCTGCAAAAATCAAGGAACAGGTGGAAGAGCTTTTGACCGGCTTAAAAGGAAGGACTCCAAAGCTTGCCATTGTGCGTGTGGGAGAACGTCCCGACGACTTATCCTATGAGCGGGGAGCTTTAAAAAAGATGGAAAGCTTCGGCCTGGAGGGAGAAAGCTATCCATTCTCCCAGGACATAACCGATGAAGCGTTTAAGGAAGAGTTTGCAAAAATCAATGATGATCCGGACATTGACGGCATACTTCTCCTGCGCCCTCTGCCAAAGCAGATAAAAGAAAAAGACATTGAGCATATGATTCATCCGGAAAAGGATTTAGATGGCATATCTCCTGAAAATATCGCAAAAGTATTTGCCGGAGATGATACGGGATTTGCACCATGTACGGCAGAGGCAGTTGTGGAGGTCTTAAAGGCCAATGATATCCCTCTGACCGGAAAGCGAGTGGCCATCGTGGGCAGAAGCATGGTAGTAGGGCGTCCCTTATCCATGCTGATGCTAAAAGAAAATGCAACGGTCACCATCTGCCACACCCGCACGGAAAACCTAAAGGAAACCTGTAAAAATGCACAGATCCTTGTGGCTGCTGCAGGGCGGGCCAGGATGGTGGATGCCTCATTTGTAGGAGCGGATGCCGTAGTGGTGGATGTGGGGATCAATGTGGATGAAAATGGGAAGCTTTGCGGTGATGTGGATTTTGATTCCTTAGAAGGGACCGCCTCCATGGCAACTCCTGTACCAGGAGGTGTAGGAGCGGTGACAACAGCTGTGCTTGCCAGGCATCTGGTGTTGGCGGCCCTTAAAAAATAAAATATGAAATAATGGGAGCCATTGCAAAATAGATCGACCATCTATGGAGCAATGGCTCCTTTAAAGGAAAATTAAAGAGACCCCTGAAAGATAGTAAGACTGTATGGTAAAAATGAAACAAGCGGCATGGGAGTTTCCGACTCCTTTCATGCCGCTTGTTTTTATGGAAGCATACTTACCCATTTACGGCCTGGCGCTTCACCTGTCCAATGGCTCCCAACACGGGAGGGAAATACAGAATTACAACGGTCAGGATCAGTTCTGGCAGGATATAGGTAGCATTATAGCCCAGAGTATAAACCATAGGGTTCATGCCTTCCGGTGCATAGGAAGCAAAAAAGATATAGCCTGAAACCACATGGCATAAGTAACGGCCCACGACACCCGCCACATACCCGGTCACAAGACCGTGTTTTTTGTTTCTGAACAGCCCGGAAAGCCCCAAAGCTCCAAAAGCTAAGGGATAGTCAAGAAGAACCTGGAGGGGAGCAAATATATAGGGCTCTGTTATAAACTGTAAAATCCCGTAGGCCACACCGGTCATGNNCCCTTACGCCGTAAACATAGCCGATCAGGCAGATGAACAGCATGGAAAACAAGGTGACGGAACCGCCGAAAGGAAGGGAGGCAATTTTAATAAAGGAAGTTACCATTGCCAGCGCCATGGCGCCTGCGCAGTAAACCAGCTGGCGGGTCTGCAGCTTTTGAGATTTGGAAGACGATCTGCCCAGAAGATGCAGGATGAAAATCATTGCAGCAAGCAGAATGATCACCAGCAAGTATCCGGCCGGCTTTAATAGGTACTCTTCGTTTTCCGCAGAGTAAGTTAGAAAAAATGACATAAAAAATCCTCCTTTGTGTGCGCAGGAGGGGACTACTGTTGCTTCCTTACGCCGGCATTATCCGGTTCAAGTAGTGAGGGTTCGGTTTCTCCGATCTCAGCCAAAGGCTCCCCTAGCGTGTGTAATTTATATAATTTTGTTGTGAGTATAGCGCAAAACAGAAGGCTTGTCAAGCCATATCAAGTGATGCTGCAGTTCGGATATGGCATTCAGCATTTGCATAATTTGTGCTTAGTGACCAGGCTAAAAGGCGCAAATCATACAACTGTTTCTGCATCGCTGATTGGTAACCAAATTGTAAATTCAGTATAAAAATGCAAATAAAGCACATTCTAGTGAAAGACGGACATATCCGTTTGATTCATTCTATACAAATTGGAGATACGGAGGTTGTTTTAATGACAGGCTTTATTATAGCTCTTATATCCGGGGCGCTTATGAGCATACAGGGAGTTTTTAATACGGGAGTGACAAAGCAGACCAGTATGTGGGTATCTACAGGCTGGGTACAGCTTACCGCATTTTTGACCTGCATTATTCTGTGGTATTTCTCCGGCAAGGAAAACATTTCCGGCCTATTTGACGTACAGCCCAAGTACCTGTTGATTGGCGGCGTTATGGGTGCATTTATTACCTATACGGTAGTAAGGAGTATGGGGACCCTGGGTCCGGCCAAGGCAGCTTTGATAATTGTAATTTCCCAGATCATTGTGGCTTACGCCATAGAGCTGTTTGGCTTATTCGGCGTTGAAAAGGTAGGATTTGAATGGAAAAAGCTGATCGGTGCAGTTGTTGCCATCATCGGAATCATGATATTTAATTAATTTGGAAATAGTGCTTGTATTTACCTATTTCTTTAGGTAGAATAATAACATAGGCTGAAGATGGTATCCTTTTTTGAGAAATTTTGTAAAAGGAGGGATATCATGAAGTACCAGAAAGTTAAAATCATCCTTATAGCCCTGTGTGTTTTAGGGGCGGGTGGATGTTACGGCTTGNNGGCAGAGGGCAGCTTAGGAAGTGCAGGAGAGGAAACGGTCCTGCCTTTCTATGTACATATCTGTGGAGAAGTTGTTTCTCCCGGTGTTTATGAGCTTAAAGAAGGAAGCCGGGTTTTTCAGGCAATCGAGAAAGCAGGCGGAGTCACAGACCAGGCTGCGGCAGAATATTTAAATATGGCGGAGCAGGTCAAGGACGGCATGAAGATCGTGGTCCCTGGCAAGGAAGAGGTGGAAGCGGCGAAAGCCCGGGGAGAATTTTCCTTACAGGCAGAAGCTTCATCCAACGTACAAAAAACCAAGGTGAATTTAAATACAGCCACAAAAGAGGAACTGATGACCCTTCGGGGAGTCGGAGAAGCCAAGGCAAACGATATCCTTAAGTATCGGGAGAGCCACGGCGGATTTCAGAAGATCGAGGATATCATGAAGATATCCGGCATCAAAGATGCGGCGTTTCAAAAAATAAAAGAAGATATCACAGTTTGAAATAGAGGACAGAGGTGTAGTATGGCAAGCGTTTTAGTAGTTGATGATGAAAAACTCATCGTAAAAGGAATGAGATTCAGTCTGGAACAGGACGGTATGGAAGTGGACTGTGCCTATGATGGAGAGGAAGCCATTAATTTCGCAAAGCAGAAAGAGTATGATGTGGTCCTTTTGGATGTCATGCTTCCCAAATATGACGGATATGAGGTGTGTCAGGCCATTCGGGAATTTTCCGAGATGCCCATTATTATGCTGACGGCAAAGGGCAATGATATGGATAAAATCCTGGGTCTGGAATACGGCGCCGACGATTATATTACAAAGCCCTTTAACATTCTTGAGGTAAAGGCCAGGATCAAAGCAATCTTGCGCCGGAATTCAAAGAAGAACAAGCGGGATAACCAGGAAGACAGCCAGGTGATAAAAGAAGGCGATTTGAAGCTGGACCGGGACAGCAGGAGAGTGTTTATTGCTGAGAAAGAGATCAATTTAACGGCAAAGGAGTTTGACCTTTTAGAACTTCTTACCTGCAATCCGGGCAAGGTTTACAGCAGGGAACAGCTGCTTACTTACGTATGGGGAAATAAGGCTATGGATACGGGGGATGTCCGCACGGTAGACGTTCATGTAAGGCGTCTTCGGGAGAAGATCGAACCAAGTCCAAGCGATCCTAAATATGTGCATACCATGTGGGGCGTAGGATATTATTTCTGCAAGCAATGAGCAAGGCGCGGGAATGCAAGCATTCCTGCATCAGTAATGCTGCGGGGTATTTGATCTCTGCGTTCAGAAAAAGAAAGAGGAGGATTTCCAACGGGAGACCGGGGAAGTCCGCCTTTTCTTTAAATTTTGGGAAAGAAAAAACCATGGAACAGGATTAAATTTGGAAGTGGGGATACAACAGGATGGATTACAGCATCAGAAAAGTGAGAAATGAAGATTTGGACCGGGTAGTGGAAGTGGAGGCTCTCTGTTTTCCTCCGGAAGAGGCGGCAGGACGGGAAGCCCTTGAGCAGAGGATCAATCTTTTTCCTGAAAGTTTCCTAGTGGCAGAGCGTTCCGATGGGAAGATCATCGGTTTTATTAATGGCTGCGCTACAGATGGGAATACTATCTGTGATGAAATGTTTGAGAAAGTGGATTTTCATGATCCGGATGGCGCTTACCAAAGCGTGTTTGGACTTGATGTTATAAAAGAGTGGAGGGGACAAGGAGTTGCCGCCGCTCTTATGAACCGTTTTATAGAAGAAGCAGCCAAAAGAGGCAGGAAAGGAATGATCCTGACCTGCAAGGACAGGCTGATTCATTATTACGAAAAATTCGGATACCGGAACATGGGAGTATCCGGGTCTGTGCACGGAGGAGCTATCTGGTATGATATGCGGCTCGATTTTATGGATACAGGGAAGTGAGGCACCTTCAGTATGAAAAAAAGCCCCCAGGGAGAGCGGTGGAGACGGCTTGACAATACGGCAAAGATATTTCCGGTCATAGCCAGTGAGAATTTAAGCAATGTATTCCGGATTTCAGCAATTTTAAAGGAAGAGGTGGATCCGGGAACCCTGCAGCGGGCACTGGAAGAAATTCTTCCTCAGTTTGAGGGATTTTCAGTGAGGCTGCGGAGGGGATTTTTCTGGTATTATTTTGAAAACAACAAGAGGATGCCAGTCATTGAACGGGAAACGACGTATCCTTGCAAATATATTGATCCTCACAGCAACCAGCTTTTTTTGTTCAGGGTCACTTATTTTAACAGGCGGATCAATCTGGAGGTATTCCATGCAGTCACAGACGGTCTGGGAGCGGTGAATTTTTTAAAGGCCCTGGTTTACCGGTATCTGGATATTAACCAAGATTCCAGGACCGGCCACCATTCACCTCAGAAAATATCGTCGGATGTTTCCATGAATGTGGAGGACAGCTACGTCCGCCATTATAAAAAGACCGAAAAGCGCAAATACAGCTCCAGAAAGGCCTATCATCTGACAGGGGCTGCCCTTACTCTTGATNNACTTAAAGATGCTGAAAACGGCTGCCAAAAGCTATGGGGTCAGCATCACCAGATTTTTAACGGCCGCCCTGATCTGGGCTATTTATCAGGAATATCTTGGGGGAAAACCCTGTGAGAAATCCATCGGTATCAGCATACCCATTAATTTGAGGACTTTTTTCGGTTCCGAGACAACCGCTAATTTTTTTGCTGTGACGCTCATTGACTTTTTATCCACCAGTGAGGAACACACCTTTTCAGAGGTACTGGAAGCGGTGAGCAGGCAGATGGATATAAAGATCACAAAGGAAAAGATGGAGCAAATCATTTCCTACAATGTTTCCAATGAAAAGAAATGGTATTTGCGGGCTGCCCCCCTTTTTGTAAAATGGTGTGTTTTAAATCTGATCTTCCGGAAAAATGATAAAGCCTACACCATGACTCTTTCCAATATCGGTCCCATAGAAATAGAAGAGGATTATAGAAAAGAGATTGAGAGATTTTCTTTAATGATCGGCGTTTCAAGGAGACAGCCTATGAAGTGTGCGGTCTGTTCCTATGGGGAAGAGGTGATTGTGACTTTTACTTCTGTGTTTCNNTTTTTTAGTTTTCTAAAAGAAATGGAAATCCCGGTGAGCCTTGAGAGCAACGGCGTTCCGGATAGCCGGGACAATCTAGGCACGTATCCCCAGATCCGGTATGACCGGGAACGGCTTAAGAAGCTGTCAGTCGTTTTCTATGGATTGATAATTTTTGTGGGGGCGGTTCTTGGGCTTATTAATTATGCTACCTATTCCGGCTCCTTGTGGTCCATCATTGCCATCGGTCTTATGGCTTATACGGCTCTAACGGTTGAATACTCCATTTTACGCCATGCGAATCTGGCATCAAAGAACCTTTTGCAGACGGTGGCGGCGCAGCTGCTTTTAGTGGCCCTGGACCATTCCAGGGGCTATAATGGCTGGTCCGTGAATTACGGGATTCCAAGCACCATTCTGTTCGCGGATCTGTCGGTGGTCTTTCTGATACTGGTGAACCGTATGAACTGGCAGAGCTATTTTNNTACGGTGTTCAGCTTTATTCCTTTGATTTTATGGGCGACCGGTCTTCTAACCAGACCGCTTCTGGCCCTGATTACTGTGACGGTAACAGTGATCATTCTGGCCGTTACCATAGTGCTTGGAGATAGAAGTGTGAAAACAGAACTGAAAAGACGGTTTCATGTGTAGAAAGGTGCTGGAAAAGGAGGGGGTCGTTGATGAGTCGAAGAAAAGTAAGCGTACGAGGAAATCTGGTGAGGGATATGATGCAGAATGTAATGGAAACTTCGCTGAAACAGCCTATCCGGACCGGAGAGCTGAGGAAAAATCCGGTGGAGCCAGCCTGGGTCCGACCGGCGGGATATGAATACGAAATCATAGAGCTTGGGCATTTGAAAATGGAGTATCTGCGCCCCGTGGGAGTGGTGACGGAGCGGGTGATCCTACAGCTTCACGGCGGCGGTTACATCGGGCCGATGAAGAACATCTACCGGAGATTTGCGGTCCGTTATTCCAAGTTAAGCTACGGAGGGGACGTTTTGACCCTTGATTACCGGGTGGCTCCGGAACATCCCTTTCCGGCTGCTTTGGAGGATGCAGTGGCGGCTTATCAATGGCTTCTTGAGGAAAAGGGGTACCGGCCGGAGCATATTGTGGTGGCCGGGGATTCTGCCGGAGGCGGATTAAGTCTGGCGTTAGGGCTGTATTTGAAAGATCATGGAATTGCCCTTCCCGGAGGGTTTATCACCATGTCTGCCTGGACGGATTTAACCAACAGCGGGGAGAGCCATAAGTCTAATTATGAGATTGATCCTCTGTTTGGAAATTCTACGGATAACATGCTTTACAACTCGGATTATATCGGTGAAGAGGACCCGGGCCTTCCTTATATTTCTCCGGTGTTCGGGGAATATGAAGGATTTCCTCCTGTTCTCATGCAGGTGGGAAGCTATGAGGTGCTTTTGAGTGATACATTGACTGTGGCGGATAAGTTAAAAAATGCGGGAGTGAAGAGGCGGGTTTCCGTTTATGAGGGGATGTTTCATGTATTTCAGATGGGACTGGACCTAATCCCCGAGAGCCGGGATGCCTGGGACGAGGTGGAATCGTTTATACGTATTATTTTTAATATCAATGTCAAGCCCGATGGGAAAGTGGTGCGGAAGGTGAAAACAGAGCACACAAAGCCGGCAAGAGATATCGTTAAGCTTCTCATTGCCATGATGAAGAAAGAACTGGATGCATAAGGAGATACCAATGAAAATTACTCTGGTAACTGTGGGTAAAATAAAGGAGAAGTTTTATACAGATGCCATCGGGGAATACAGTAAAAGATTGAGCCGCTACTGCAAGCTGGATATCGTGCAGGTGGCCGATGAAAAGACGCCGGACTCTGCCAGTGAGGCAGCCATGAGACAGATAAAGGAGAAGGAAGGGGACAGAATCCTTTCATCCATTAAGGACGGTGCCTATGTGATTGCGCTGGCTATTGACGGGGTAATGCTGGATTCGGCCCAGCTGTCAGAGAAAATCAACGGGCTTGGAATCGGAGGAGTGAGTCAGATTGTTTTTGTGATTGGAGGATCTTTGGGGCTTTCTGATGCTGTTTTAAAGAGGGCGGATTACAGGCTTAGCTTTTCTAAGATGACGTTTCCCCATCAGCTTATGAGAGTTGTTTTGCTGGAGCAGATTTATCGGAGTTATCGGATTATTAGTGGGGAACCGTATCATAAGTAAGGGTAAAAAATGTGGGGAGGACAGGAAGGGTAAACAGTGTAAATGTTGGATTGAAGAATCCCATGGAGGGCTATTTAGCCGTGTGTTGGCAAGGGGATGAGGCAGCGTGATCTGTATTATCCATTAATACTCTGCACAGCTTTTTCATTATTATTTATTAAATAGGTTGTATTTGTCCTAGAATTAGCATATAATTAAAGTAGAGGTGATAATTATGATGATAAATACAGATACACTAGTAGCTATGACAGATGCGAATCAAAATTTCTCCAAAGTGACCCATGTTGTTGACGAGAATGGTATGGCAGTGATACTGAAAAACAATAAGCCGAGATATGTGGTGGTGGATTTTGATGAATACGAAATAATTAATGAAATCAGAGCTGCCAGAACGCTTAAAGTAGAGCAAGTAGCAGACCAGTTAATCGAAGAAAATATGGAAGCATTTATGGAGCTGGCAAAATGATAATACTTACGATTGATGAAATCATCCAGATACATTCAAAGCTGATATTAAAAACTGGTGGTTTGGATGGAATCCGTGATAAAGGATTACTGGAATCAGCAGTTTTTAGTATTTCTAATGGGTTTGACGATATAGAAATCTATCCGACAATTGAAGAAAAAGCTGCTAGGATGGCTTTTGGAATTGTCAACAACCATGCTTTTTTGGATGGGAATAAGCGTATAGGTATATTAGTCATGCTAATGACATTAAAGTTAAATAAGGTAGTTATTTATTATTCGCAAAATGAGTTGATTCAGTTGGGGCTGGGAGTTGCCAGCGGAAAGCTTGGCTACAATGAAATACTGAACTGGATTAACGGTCATAAATCATAGCACTTGACACTTTGCCCTTCCCCTTTAATGGAGAACCGTATCATAAATAAGGACGAATCATCTGGGCAGTGCAGGTAAGGTATATAATATAAGAGTTGGATTAAAATATCCCATCGGGGCTTGTAATGGCTTCGATGGGATTATTTTTTACTCCTATTTGTGTCAGGATTGATATTCTTGTCTTGTTTCTGTTATTGATCGCACGATATTAGTGAAATCAAATGTGCTGGAACCTCGCAACTGTTATATTATTACAAAAACAGGTGTAGGATTATGGCTGTCTTATAATCAAGAAGAGAGGCATTTTTTAAACCAGATACTAAATGAAGTGAATTGCAGTTCACCTATGAACCCTGAAATGCGTAAGTTTTATGTCGCATATGAGGACATATGGTAACTGACCCAGTATTTAATGGCATTTTAGTGCAGAAATCATAAATATGGTTGTCAAACCGTGGCCTTTTTTATATAATTAACAGTAGAACTATGTTAATTTTTAAACAAGATATTCAGGGGGTTTTACATGAATTTACCACAGTTATATTATTTCCTGAAACTGGCGGAACTTCAGCATTACACCAAGGCCGCAAAGGAACTGTATATATCCCAGCCCTCCTTAAGTGATTCCATTGCTTCTATGGAACAGGAGTTGGGGATTTCCTTGTTCCAGAAGAAAGGGCGTAATGTGAAGCTAACAAAATACGGACAGGAATTTTACGTTCATGTGTCTCAGGCTTTGAACGAATTGGAGCGTGGGATTGCCTCTATGAAGCGTCACTCAGGACAGATCGGCGGTGTCATTGATGTGGGCTGTATTCCCACACTTGTAGGGGATTTTCTGCCTACTGCAATCCAGAATTATATGAGGAAAGGCGTCCAGACAAAATTTNNCCATGGGATGTCGATTGAAGTGGCACAAGGGGTGGCAACCGGTAAATATGATCTGGGATTCTGCTCCATGGTGGCTGATGAACCTGATCTGGTGTTTGTACCGATTATGGCGCAGGAGCTGGTTTTGATCGTCAATGATACCCATCCTCTTGCAGACAGGCAGGAGATATGCCTCAGCGATTTGAAGGACTATAAACTTACTACATACCGGGACTCCATCCCCATAGGAAAATTAGTTCGGGGGCTCCTGAGTAAACATGGAGTGGAAGCCACCTTTTCCTACGATGATGAAATCTCCATCGGCGGTGTCATCTCCGAGAATCAGCTGGCTGCCATCGTTGCCCGGACTCCGTTTTTAAAACAGTTTGACAACTTGGTACTCATTAAACTGACCGATGTTCCTCCAGATACGCGCCTGATTTATATGACCTACAGTAAAAAGAATTTTATATCCTCTGCCGTTGAGGCATTTGCAGACTTTATTGTGGCCCATGAAATGAATCTGCCATAAGCTTCCGTCAGGATGCAAAAGATGGCGCCGTCTTTTAGATGGCGCCATCTTTTGCATGGAAACACGTTCTATTTGGCAATACCTTTAGAATACAACCCCTGCAGTAGCCAAAAGGGCAATGATGAATCCTGCTGCAAACGCCGGAATGATGGTACCCAGGATGATATGCTTATAGCTTTCTTTCAGGCTGCAGCCGCAGATAGACATGGTCAGAATCGCAACGGAAGAGTTGGGCAGCTTATTTAAGATTAAAGCTGACTCTGTAACGATACGGTGCAAAGCCTGGATATTGACACCCATGTCTACAAATGCCTGGCCAAAACTTTCCATGAAGATCGTCTCACCGGAGATAGCGGAGCCGGTCAGACCGGTCAGGACCGTTGTGCCAAAGAAAGCTTTTAAATACGCCGGCATATTCATAGCGAGTACTGCCTGCTGGAGATTCTGAAAGGCAGGAGAAGCACTCAGGACCTTGGAAAGTCCCATGACTGCCGCTACCGTAAGCATGGAATTCAAGNNATCGATGACTTCATATTTTTGATATGCTTAGTTTGTGTGCAGATAATCAAAAGGATACCAAGTACCAGAGAAAACATAATACTGGGTGATGTGCCCCAGCCGGAGGTGATAACCACTGATCCTAAAACCAGGGC
Source organism: Hungatella sp. UBA5982 (assembly GCA_002429965.1). GTDB lineage: Bacteria > Bacillota > Clostridia > Lachnospirales > Lachnospiraceae > Lacrimispora. The sequence continues at coordinate 43,727 of DJBG01000094.1, read as the reverse complement.
AAAAGGCAGAACAGAGATAAAAATCCCCGGCAGTTCTTCATTATTTATGGTGCTGCTGTTATCCTTATACATGGCCAGAAGTTCCTCCTGGGTATGGTTCTTATGGCTCTGTTTTTGGGCGTAATTAAAATATATGAAATAGCATACCGCCAGAATTCCGGTAAAAATAAATGATAATAAGGGCGCAGAACCAAGGGAAGTGCCTAAGTAATTGCTTGGTAATACATTACAGATATCCAGGGAATATGCAAAACCGTTGGCAGAGGCGCCGCCGCCCAGAAGAAGGAAGGGCAGCACGCGGCGGTCCATATTATTCTGACGCAGCAGGTTATCTGCAATGGGATACAGGACAAACACCATGATATATCCGTTAATGCCAAGCAGGGTAATAAAAAAGGTACAGATCAGGATTACCAATCCCACCATTTTCGTTCCAAGTTTTTCTGTCAGGGTTTTGGCAATTTTTGTAGCAAGCCCAGTCTCCAATACCAGCTGCCCAAAGACTCCCCCAAGTCCAAGAATCAAAAACCATGACGCGACGAAGGCACCTGCCCCGCCGGAGAAGGTAGTGAGAAGCCCTTCTTTAAAGTTCAATCCGCTGGTCACCAGAATAATAGACGCTGTGATCACCGTTGCAGTAATCATATCTATGCCTTTGATAATCATAATGACCAGAAGCGTGATGGCAATTATCAAACCGATCGTAGCTAACATAAGCTTACCTCCAATTTTATATAGTTTTTTAGTGGTTAGAAAGGCGCTGTTTTATGCTTTATCTTTTGCTCCTGACTGCCAATGCGCCGTCATTTTATCAAGCGGAAGATAAACCAGCCCGGTTCCCTTGGTATAGATATAGATCACAAATCCCCGCTTGCATCGGAAAACACATTCCAGGCATGGGTCCTCATCGCAGTATGCGAATGCATCGGTGTCAGCCAGCGCAAATACCACAGGCGGACGTTTTGTTTCAGCTACATATTTTAAATATCCGCCGGTGAATGTCTTTAAATAGATCCACTCCGGCGCGGATTCAGGCTTTTCTGCCTTCCAGAAAACCTGTACGGCATTGTCATTGTAACCGCCGGTGATCTGGTAACTGACCTTTATTTTATTTTCTGCCTGTTCCGGGGGGTATGGGACCAGGTGTTCTGCTTTATGCTGGCAGCAAAGAATCTCTTTTTCCTCCAAAGCCTTCTCTCCGGTGACCGGGAACAGGGTCTTGCATTCCGCACAACGATAAAATACAACCTCCGGGCATTGGCCTGCCAGTGGTTTTCTTGTATCACGGCATCTTCTTGGTCCGAATTTCTGTTCAGTCATAGCCAGTCACCCCCTCATTCTTTTAATAAGTTCTTCCCTAAGCAGGTATTTCTTCACCTTACCGCTGCCTGTATGGGGGATTCTGTCAATTAGCTCTAGTCTTTCCGGCCAGAATCGTTTTGGCACGTTTTTTTTCTTTAAAAAAGCGATCACGTCATGAAGCTTTAAATCTTTATGGTCTGAAAGGGGAACCACGAATGCACAGATCCGTTCTCCCAGTCGTTCATCCGGCATACCGANNNNATTACCCTGATTTCTATGCCTTCCATGGCTCTTCCCGAAGACGTCCCGTTTAAGGCGAGGACCTCGTCAGGCCTTACATATACATGGGGAACACTTTCCGTGGAACCATACACCTCACAGAGAAGAATTCCGAAATTCCATGCTTTTTGCACCATATAGCCAGGGACCGGAGCGCCGCCGCAGAGATAGAACCGAAGATAGGGCAGTGCACCTCCGTTGATCTCTAAGTCCCGCAGAATATCGTAGATAAAGGGGGTGGCTCCCATGGAGTATGTACATTTTTCCTGATTCATCAGGTTGATGGCTTCCCGGCAGCAGTATTTCTGCTGCAGCACCAGCTTTGCACCAATGAGCATGGTTGCAATGATACCATGATGGAAGCCGGTGGCATGGTTTAACGGTGCCGGCATAAACATGATGTCCTCCTTTGTCAGCCCCAGTTCTTTATTAAACGTTTCCTCACTGTATCTGACATTGTCATGGGTCAGCAGTACCCCCTTTGTTCCGCAGGTAGTTCCGGAGGTACCAAGAATTACGGCAATATCCTGACCTGTTAATGGAAGGCTTTGATCCGGTTTAAGCGGCTCATACTGCTTAAGGATTTCATTCATAGTGATATTGTCATTTGCCTTTTCCTTTGCATAGTCCAGCAAAATAATGGTTTCCAAACCGGGAATCTGATCCTTTACAGACAAAATTTGTTTCTCATAATCAGTTTTATAGAAGAACGTAGGCCCAAAGTATACTTTGGATTCCGTCAGATTTATGCTGTGCACCAGTTCTTTCTCTTCATAGGACATTGCAATGGGGTGTGCTGCTGCGNNACTGTCTCCCGTGGCTTTATCCCTTTGCTAAGGAGAAAAGCTGCCACTTTTGAAGCCCCTTCGTCCATTTGCCTGTATGTATATCGAAAACCTCTGTCATCCACCACATATTCACGGTCCGGATGACATTTAACCGACTCCTCCCAGCAGTCCAATAAAGTTCTGTCTGTCCAGAAGCCTTTTTCCAGATACTGACGTTTCAGTTGGGGATTGATTTTAATTTCTTCAGACATAACCCGTCTCCTTTGGATAAAAGAGAATCTGCATTCAGCATTACCCCTGTTTTTTCGCTTTTAATTCTTTTACCAGAGCGGGAATGATTTCGAATACATCTCCAACGATACAATAATCTGCAACTTCAAAAATCGGAGCTGTTTCATCTTTGTTAATTGCAATAATTGTCCCTGATTCGCTCATACCGGCCACATGCTGTACTGCTCCGGAGATTCCGCAGGCGAAGTAAATTTTTGGTGCCACGGTGGAACCGGTCTGGCCCACCTGCCTGGACTGGGGCATCCAGCCTGCGTCTACGGCTGCCCGGGAACAACCAACGGTTCCGCACAATGCATCAGCCAGTTCTCTTAAGATCGTAAAGTTTTCCGCTGATTTCATGCCTCGTCCGCCGGATACGATGACCTCTGCATCATCAAGCCGTAAATCATTGTCTTCACAGGCGCTTAGAAAATCAATGACTTTTGTACGGATTTCATGCTCCGGTATTTTTATTTCTTCCTGAATGATGGCCGGCCGGTTATCCGGTGTCTTTTCCGGTTTCTTAAATGCGCCGGGCCTGCAGGTTCCCATCTGCGGCCTGGTTTCACTGCATAGGATCTGGGCGTATAGGTTGCCGCCAAAGGCAGGACGCTCCCATACTACGTTTCCGGTTGCCTCGTCTACGCTTAATGCGGTACAGTCGGCGGTTAGTCCGGTCCGAAGGCTTACTGCGATTTTGGAACCTAAATCCCTTCCGTTTACGGTTGCGCCTACCAGAATAGTGTTTGGATCATATTTTTTACACAATTGCAGGAACACATGGCCGTAGGCATCCGCAGAATAATGCTCATACTCATCACCCTGCACCACATAGATCTTATCAGCCCCATACTCACCGGCAGCTTTCACCGCATCCTCTGTCTCATTTCCAATGACAACGGCACATAATTCCTGTTTTAGGCCAAGGGCAAGCTTTCTGCCCTGTCCCAGGAGTTCAAGTCCAACACTTTTTGGCTGACCGTTAAAGCACTCAATAAATACCCATACGTCTTTACATGTTTCAAAACTCATCACTTGAAACCTCCTTCTACAGTATTTTTGCATCGGCCAGTCTGCTGATCAATGCACATGCGATTTCTCCGGGATTGTTCCCTGTTATGGTCACGCCGCCGGCAGATCGTTTAGGAGTAAAGGTTGCTTTTACTTTGGTTGGAGAGCCCTTTAATCCCATCTTGGTGGTATCGGAGCCAGGAAGGTCCGCCAGTGTGATTTCCGGAATCTCAGCTTTTAAAGAGGCAATCTTTTTCCTGATGGTTGCGTATCTGGGCTTGTTGCTTTCTTTGGTTGCCGTGCAGAGAACCGGGAGCCTGGCCTCAATTACTTCGATTCCTTCCTCCACCTGACGGCGTGCTATGACTTTACCGCCTTCCACTTTTAAATCCANNTTCCCAGCTTCTGAATTGCCTGGGAAAGAATATAGCTGGTGGCATAAGTATCGGAGCCGCCGAAGGCGCGGTCAGTGATGAGATACGCCTCATCGGCGCCCATGGAAAGAGCTTCCCTTAACACCGCCTTTGCCTGGGGAGGGCCCATGGAAATCACCGTTACCTTACCGCCGTACTGATCCTTTAACTGAAGTCCTGTCTCTAATGCATTTTTATCAAAAGGATTCATGATACTGGGGACTCCGGTACGGATCAAAGTATTTTTTACCGGGTCGATCTTGATTTCTGTGGTATCAGGAACCTGTTTTATACAAACAACGATATTCATTTTCATTCCCCCTTATTTATATTCTTTATCCAGTACGCCTGCGATGGTCATTCTCTGAATCTGGTTTGCGCCTTCAAAGATCTGGAATACTTTGCAGTCCCTCATCAGTTTTTCAACCGGGTATTCCTTGCTGAATCCATATCCCCCGAAAATCTGTACAGCGTTGGAGGTCACTTCCTGCGCGCAATCGGATACAAAGGTTTTACAAATGGAGCCTTCCTTTTGTACCATGATTCCCTGATCCATCATCCTCATGGTGTTATTGACCAGACATCTGGAGGCTTCCACCTTGATTGCCATATCCGCCAGCATGGCCTGAACCATCTGGAATTTAATAAGCGGAGAGCCGAACTGTTTCCGTTCCTTTGCGTATTTTACAGATTCATCAAGAGCTCTCTGCATGATGCCTACGGCCAGGGTGGCAACAAAGGCACGGGATAAATTCAGCGCATTTAATGCAAGCTTAAAGCCGGAGCCTTCCGGTCCTACCATAGCAGAGGCTTTTACACGGACATTTTCAAAGATTAAGTCCGTTGTGTTGGAAAGTCTGAGACCCATCTTATTTTCGTGAGCACCTACCGTTACGCCGGGGGTATCCGCATCAATGATAAATGCGNNAAAGAAGCCGACAAATACATCAGACAGGGCGCCATTGGTAATAAAAGTCTTTGTACCATTTAAAATGTATTCATCCCCCTCCAGCACAGCGGTCGCCCGCATAGCAGCCGGATCGGAGCCTGCGTTTGGCTCTGTTAAGGCAAAGCCTGCAAATCCGCCGGGGGCAATTTTGTCGGCAAAATACTGTCCCTGTTCTCTGGTTCCTGCCAGGATTACATTTCTTAAGGCAACAAAGGTAGTTACAAAGGTAATGGCATAACCGGCATCCACTTTTGCCAGCTCTTCAAAAATCATGGCTGTGGTTTCATAGCTTAAACCGGTGCCGCCGTATTCTTCCGGAATCTCCAGCATATGTAGTCCCATGTCAAATCCCCATTTGAATAATTCTTTGGGACATTCACCCTTTTCGTCTGCTTCCTGGACATGGGGTTTGATTTCGTTTTCCGCCATATCCCTTACAAGAGCCAGCAGTTCCTTTTGTTCTTCGGTATATAATAAACTCATGTCATCTCACCTTTCCATTCAATTTATCAAAGCTTTTTCAGTTTTGTTTCACCGGTGGCCGCACCGGAAGCCAGAATTTCTTCGATCTCCCCGTGGGCATAATCCAGGTGCTTCAGGATTTCAACCGTATGTGCGCCCTGAGANNCGCCCAGGGAACTGAAATTCACAGGGTTTGTTGGCATGTAACGTTCTCCGGAAGGATAGGGTATCTTTGCAATGATGTTATTGGCCCAAACCTGTTCGTCGTCATACATATCAAGGGGCTCGTATGCTGCTTCACAAGCCAGATCGTTTTCTTTGAACATGGAAAGGAGTTCTTTTCTTGTGAATGTGCTGGTGGCTTCATCCAGGATGTCGATGACTTCATGGTTTAAGTTGTTGGCATTTACCTGGGCACATTTCATATAACGTTCATTTCCCACCATGTCCGGTCTGCCAAGGAGGGTCATGATTTTTTCATAATCCCGGTCATACTCCGGACAGCAGATTACCACCCACTTCTGGTCGCTAGTGCGGTATACGTTATTGAATGGATTGGGGACTTCCTTCCGGCTCTTGGGATACTGGTTTCCGTATTGGGCGGAGATGACTCCCGTGCTCAGTGCATATACCGCAGCATGGTGAAGGCCTACCGTGACCTTGTCGCCTTCACCTGATTTTTCCCGGGCGTAGAGAGCTGCACAGATTCCGGATGCAAGTCCTAAGGCTACCTGAAAATCACCAAAACCGTTGGTGGGGATCATGGGCGCATCGCCCCTGTTTACGGTAGTACCGAATACACCCCCTCTTGCCATGTAGCAAGTGACATCAAAGCCTGCGGTGTCTTTTTCCGGCCCGTTTTCTCCATAGCCCAGAACCTGTGCAAAGATCAGTCTTGGAAACTTCTCTTTTAAGGTGTCGTAGTCAAGCCCCAGCTTTTTTAAGGACTTTGTTCTGGTATTGGTAACAAAAACGTCCGCTTCTCCAAAAAGTTTATATGCAATTTCAATTCCCTTTTCTGACCTTAAGTCCAGGGTAATGAACCGTTTGTTCATATTCGCTACATCAAATGCCAGATTTTCATCGTCTTCATAGGGCATGTTGAACACAGCCCCCTGTGTTCTGGCCGGATCTCCTTTGGCAGACTCGATCTTGATGCAGTCGGCTCCCCATTCTCCAAGAACACGTGCTGTGGTGGGGGCTGCTAAATAGGTGGTTAAGTCAACTACTTTTACTCCTTCTAATGGTTTCATCATTCTCCTCCTTTACATAAACAGGGTCATTAGGTCCAGACCGAACCTGATGACCCCAAGTCAAACCAATATTAAATGATATATTCCATCTTAGCCCCATGCTTGATGGTGTTTTTTGAGATGGTAATACGCTGTACGGTAGGAGCCCCTTCTTCTAACCACATAGCGCGGCAGTCACGGTAAAGACGTTCCACCGGACCATATTTGCAATCCTCAAAGTAGCCAACACCGCCGAAGATCTCAAGCATTTCATCACTGACTTTTCTGGTGGTGTCAATGCTGAAAAGCTTACACATGGCTGCTTTTTCTTCGATGTACTCGCCGGTCGGGTTTTCTTCGTAAGATTTTGCAAAGTCATAAACCATACAGCGAAGTGCGTGTACCATCATGGACATATCAGCAATCTTGCAGCGGATGGCCTGACGGGTACCGATTGGTTTGCCAAAGGTTACACGGTCAGCTGCATACTGGAGAGACAGTTCCAGCATTCTCTGTGCCATGCCCAGATTACTTGCTGCAATGTGTGCACGGGAAACGGATAAGGAATGCATTGCAATTTCAAGACCCTGGCCCTCTTTGCCTAATAAGTATTTCTTGTCAATTCTGCAATCAGTGAATTTAAGCTCTCCATGTCCGGCTCCCCGGCAGCCCATCATATGAGGCATGTTGATAACTTCAAATCCCGGTGCATCCATTGGTACGAAGAATGCGGACAGCCTGTCATCTTTCTTAGAATCCGGGTTGGTGACTGCGATGACATAAGCAAATTCACAGCAGTCCGTGTGGGAGATGAGTGTTTTTTCTCCGTTTAATACATAGGAGTCACCGTCTTTTACGGCCATGGTATGTAAATCAGCGCCTGTTCCTCCGGTTGCTTCTGTCAGCGCGAAGCAGGTAAATACGGATTTATCCTGAAATTTGTCCATATATTCTGCTTTCAGTTCCTCATTGCCGTAGTCATCTAAGATTCTCCAGTTTAAATCCATTGCATAGTGGAGATGCATTCTCATGCCCCCTGGCCCTCTGGAAAATTCCTCCTGTACTTTAAGGATATCCAGTTCGGATAAACCGTAGCCGCCGAATTCTACCGGCAGCGAACAGCGGTATAAATCATTCTTAATAGCCAGATCATAAAATTCCTGGGGGAATTTGTTGGTGACTTCCACTTCCTTCTGGATCTCCTCCAGCGGACCTTCTGCCAGCTCGCGGATCTGCATTAAGTACGCCTGAAATTCTTCTTTGGATAATTTACTCATGTTCATTCCTCCTAAAGGTTTTGATTAGTATTTTTTTAACAATCTTGATGCTTTTATTATAAACACCGGGTCTTTAAAAATCCAATCGGCTGTATTCGGCTTTTTGGGCATAATTGATAGTTGCTGTCTATGTATTTATTTTTTATAAGCAGGCATGATCCGCGATACGGGAGAAGCCGGAGATGAGCAAAAAGAGAGAGCATCGGCTTTTGCTTTGACAAAAGCCGATGCTCTTTTATTTTTTATATATTTTACAGCGCTTCCAGCAGATACATGGTAAAGTCTCCTGCCGCAATGATTTTCCCATCCTCTGATTTTACCTCCACCCGGTTCACGACCGACTGGCTTCCTTTGTGTATGGAATTGGCCTCTACATAGATCAGACCTGCTTTTATACCCCGCATAAAGTCAAGGGACCCGTGCTGGGTCACATTGGAATATTCATATGCATAGGTGGCCATGCCTGCGGTAATGTCGCATAGGGAAAATAAAAAACCTCCGTGGAGATTACCATACAGGTTTAAGGCACTCTCCGGAATCTCAATGGATATCTTTGAGTGGCCTGGCCATACTTCCAAAAGCTTCGCCTTTTCCAAACCGCTTAAAGGAAGAATATGGCGCCGGATCCCTTCCATAATTTCTTCTCTCATTTCCATTACCTCCCGTATGACAATATTCTTATTCTGCACTATAACATAGTTGAAATGGATGATACAAGCTATAAATAAATATATAGGAAAAAAACTATGGATCAGGTGGGAAAGCATAGAATCGGCCGATTGGATATTCTATCAGCCATAAACTATAATTAATCCATATCTTAAAGAAACGGTAAAAGCAGCTGGCGGAGAAGAGTAGAGAAATTTTATTTTTCATCTATTTGTTAAAAAAATAACAAATAAGTATACGAGGAGGATCTTACCATGGAAAACGGGAGAAATGGAAATAAAGCTGGAGATAAGGAGATTGAGTGGAAGACGGTTGTCGTATTTGTATCCATAGCGTTTAGCTCTCAATGCGGTGGCGGTTTTGCGGCAGGGTCAACACCCTGGTCATATTTCTTTGCAAACACAGGGTTTTACGGGATATTGCCCAAAGTAACGCAGCCTTATTTCTGCCTGTTCATGCCGCTGGTAGTTGCGGCCATCAACTGTTTTATGATCTATTTTTTTATGAAATTTGCCATGGATTTCAGAACCTTTGATTATGGAAGCTTCCTTGGAGCGTATGGGGCACGTTTTTTAGGAGGAAAGCTGGCAAAGCCAATGCAGGTCGTATATGAATTCAATTTTAACTGGCTGCTCATTGTATGTATGGCTCTGGCCTATTCCTCCTCAGGTTCAGCCCTTGCGGAGATTTCCGGCATGCCTTATCTTTTAACCACGTTTGTTGTGGGCATTATCATGTTTATGCTCTGTATGAAAGGAAGCGACCTGGTACGCAAAAATGCAGTGTTCATGAGCGCAGTCATTTTTATCACTCTGGTTGTGATTCATGTACCAAACATGATCTACAATCTGGCAAACGGAAATTTAAGAAATGAGATGCAGGTGATGAGCGATTCACTGAACCAGGGAATTTCCTCCGGAGCCGGCAGCTTTCTAAAATACCTTTTGACCGCATTCTGCTGGGCCTATATTTTTTCCGGTCAGAATTTAGGAGGATTTGGGGCTTATGTAAACCATGCCCAGCTCTTTACCAATAAGAGGACCCTCCGTTTGGCGGTGGTTCTTTCTGTAATATTAAATTGGGCGTTCCTGGAAATGACGGTGGTGAATCTGGCGGCAAATTATTCCGGAGTATTTGAAGGCTGGAAGGCCGGCAAAGCTGTTTATACCATCCTGGTAGTAGAAAATGGGGTAGGAGCTTCCGCATTTAAGGCCGTACTTCTGACTCTGATAACTGTTTCCATCTTTTTTGCAACGATTTCAACAGCCATCAATTATGCTCAGGGTTTCAATGACCGGGTTTTAAACTGGTATCAGGAGAAAATAAGTGAAAATCCTGAAGTTTCCGCTGTAAAACGGAACAAAAGAGGAGCAATGCTTACATTGTTTTATATCATACTTACCTGGGGAGTCTCCCAGGTGGGACTTACAAGCCTGGTGTCCAAGGGGCTGACTCTTGTGTCTTATATTAACCTGTTCACATTGATCCTGCCGACCATAGTAAATGTAATCATTGGCTGGCAGGATAGGGCAGATTCTATTTAAATCGCTGAAAAGTAAATAGCCTAAATGTCTATACATATATTGAAGGTCTTCTGCTTTCTTTCTTCGCCAGGAGCTAAGTCCATATTGGAGTGTCTGCACCGGTTTGAAGTACAGGAGGGGGATATCCCCCCTTTCCCATATTGAGTACCAGAGTGTTCGCTTTTCTACTAGTCGTAGAGGCGGACGCTTTTTTTTGCCTTTTTGTAAACCTCCCAACATAAATACGCACTTGCTGAAAATTATCTGAATGTACCCGTTGCGGAAGTTAATTAAAGAATGTTTTAACACCCGCAATGGAAGGATTCATAACCAACTGCTAGGCTGCATTTTAACAACAATCCCTTTTGCCGAAATAGAAAACCATAACAGCCTGGGTACCAGCGCTGAAAAAGCACATAGAAGATGCTGAATATAAAAATTACGGCATCATATTGCTTAAATCCGCCAAGTCTTCCGTCCATTTCCGATAAACAACCAAAAGCCTTTCATACAATTCATTGGCTTCCTTATCCGGCAGCAGGATATCTTCCGTCTGATGGATTTCCGTAATGAGGTCATATCCTTCCCACAGTCCGCACCCATTAGCCGCCAGTGCAGCAGCACCCAGAGAAGCGGCATTCTGGTCAATGTTGGTCTTTAAAACAGGCAGATTATAAACATCAGCAAAAATCTGCCGCCATACCGCGCTTTTGCTTCCGCCCCCGCAGATCAGCATTTCTCCGTTTATGGAGGTCTGTGTCAGCAGGATATCAAGAGTACAGCGAAGGGCCATGGCAATGCCTTCCATAGATGCCCGCACCAGATCTTCCCGGGTGTTGTGCAGGGCCAATCCCATAAATCCGCCGCGAAGACCGGAGGACGGCTCCTGTGCACTTCCGCCTGCTAAAGAAGGATTAAACAGCACCCCGTTGCTTCCGGCAGGGACACGTTCCGCCATCCGGTTCCTGGCATCGTATGTATCCGTATCATCCGTAAAATCACGGCAAAGGTTATCCCGGATCCAGCGGAATGAGTTCCCGGCGGAGAAAATGGATACCGCGGAAGTATAATATCCTTTCTTAGCATGGGCAAATACAAAAGGTCTTGTTGCCGGATCCACAACAGGTTTGGAAGAAGTGACGGCAATCCAGCTGGAAGACCCCAGGGACGTATATGCCACCCCTTCCGCCAGTCCTCTGGCGCCAAGGGCCATGCAGGTGTTGTCCACCGCCCCGCAGGCAACGGGGGTTCCCTCTGCCAGACCGGTCATTTGTGCAGCAGCCTGTGTAACCCTCCCGATGATAGAATCGCTTGGTCGGATTTCCGGGAATATCTCCGGATTGATACCTGCGGCATTCATAAATCCAGGTTCATAATCCCATGCAGTAAGATTGAATACGCCGAATCCCGATGCATAAGACGGGTCCGTACACATGGTTCCGGTCAGCATATAATTGATAAAGTCCTTAGAGCCCAGAATTTTATAAATCCTTGAGTACAGCTTTGGCTGGTGCTTTTTCATCCACATCAATTTGGTAACAGTGTAGCATTCCGCCGGATCTCCATTTCCGGTGGTGAGATACCACTGGTTATAGTCCAGATCCTTAAATAATTCTTCTGCTTCTTCCACTGCCCGCATGTCGCACCAGATGGGCACCTGGTCCGCCAGCAGGGTTCCCTCCCTGTCAAGGGGCACTGCCACCAGACTGTGGCCGGACAGGGCGACACAGGCGATATCCGCTGCATCAGATTTTGATTTGTCCAGAAGCTGCCTTGTTGCCTGACAGACATGGTTCCACCAATCCATAGGGCGCTGTTCTACAAAGCGCTCTTTGGGAAATAAGGTGTCATACTGAATAAATACATCTGCCAGAGATGTCCCGTTTTCAGAGAACAGCGAGGCTTTGATGCCTCCGGTACCCAAATCATAAGCAATTAATTTTTTCATATAATTATACCTTCTCCTGTTATGTAGAAAGTGAAGCGGATATTCGCAATCCGCTTCACTACTTGCTCATAACCGAGTAGCAGTTATCGCTGCTTGTCAGGAGGAGCTTGTACTCCACCTGACACAAGCAAGTCCCCACCCCCCACTTAATGCTTTTCGCATTTGAAGTGGGGGACTTACTTGATTCGGTTAAAATGACAATTCCATTACAAAATGGAATATAGAAAATCGCTGGTTATGGTATCGGCAGGGTATAACCCCACCTGTTCCCCCGCTTTTAACAGCAAAATCCGGTCGCACATGCCGATGAGCTCCGAGAAATCGGAGGAAATCAGTATGANNTCCGGGACAGCAGGGCATTGTAAATATTATAAAGCTCGCTTCTGGACATTAAGTCTAAGTTACTGGACGGCTCATCAAAAATATAAAGTCTGGCTTCCTGGTGGAGGGAGCGGGCGATGAGCACCTTCTGCAGTTCTCCCCGGCTTAGCTGTTCCACAGGAACGTGGCAGGAGGTTTTCCGTATATTCAGGCGGTCCATGAAATCCCGGGCGTATAAATCCAGCTTCTGGCCGGAGACCATATGAAAGCGTGCGGCTTTCCGGACATTGGAGGCTGTGATGTTGAAACTTAAATCCTTTCCCGAAAACAAGGTCTGGCTCCCGCAATCCTCCGGCAGGAAGCTGACCGCACCGGAGCGTTCCAGCACAGGTGCATAATACATATGGCCGGAGGTGATTTCCCGTTCTTTGGAAATGGCCTGAATCAAGGTAGTGCGGCCGGAGCCTACGACTCCTGCGATTCCCAGAATCTCCCCTTCCTGCAGGGAAAAGGAAATGTCATGGAGATTTCCGCTGGAAATATGGTTCGCAGCCAGCAGCAGCTTTCCGGGTGTATGGGGCAGCTTTGGATAGGAAAAGTCCTTTTTAAATGACAGTACCCGTTTCACAAATGCCTCATCTCCAAGTTCCTCTCTGGAATAGGATTCCGTGATCTTTCCCTGCTCCATAACGGAGACGCAGTCACAGTGCCGGATCACGGCAGGGTATTCATGGGAAACAAGTATGATACAGATATTTTTCTTTTTTAACTCTGTCAGAAGATTCATGACCCTTTTGGTCTCGTGGTTGGTCAGGGAAGCGGAGAACTCGTCCATAATCAGGATTTTCGGGCGGCATAAAAGAATCCTGCCGATCTGAAGCAGACATTTCTCTCCCTGGGATAAGCGGTCCACAGGCTGATTCAATTCCAGGTCCAGCCCCAGCTCTTTAAGGATGGAGCGGCAGACGGCTTCCTTTTTTTCTTTTGCCGGGTAAAACAAACGCTTATGGAAAATAAGCTCTTCGATACCCAGCAGCAGGTTGTCCATAATGCTTTTGCCTGAAAAAAGCTGAAGGGATTCTAAAAGCATGTAGATCCCGTTTCTTTGGGCGCTTGTGATGCTGTGGATATCCAGCTGCCTGCCATCCAACCGGATTTCACCGCCCATTCTTGGAACGATGCCCGCAAGAATTCTGGCAAGAGTGGTTTTTCCCTCGCCGTTGCTTCCCACAATCGCAGTGATATCTCCGGAAGCGGCCTGAAAGTTGATACGGCTTTCCGGAAATGGCTTTGCACAGACATTTTCCATACGAATTACAAACTTATCCATAAACGTACCTCATGAAATTTTATTAGCTTAAAGGTTTTAAATTATAGGAGGTATATGCCCGTATTCCGTGCTCAATATAGTATTGATGATAATCCTGGGGAATCTTGTTGTTGGTAACTACGGTGGAAATGCAGGTTAAATCCCCAAGACGGATGAAAGAACGCTGTTCAAACTTCTTGCTGTCCAGGCAGATGATCGCCTCATGGCAGCGGTCGGACACAGCCCTTATGATATCTACCACATTCACGTCCGTAAGAGTATAGCCTCCTTCCATGCTGGCTCCATCCACGGAAAAGAAAAACTTGCTTAAATAAATATGCTCCAGCTCCCGGTTTAAATCCTCTGGTACTGTATACATTCCGGAATTCTGCATCCGTCCGCCCAGAAACAGAAGCTGCACAGAAGCATTGCTTCCGAAAACATTGGCAACATAAAAATTGTTGGTCATTATATTTAAATTCTGCCGTTTGGATAAGGCCTTTGCAATATAGTAGCTGGTGGTGCCGGGCCCCAGGAAGATCCATTCCCGTTCCCGGACCAGTTGGGAAGCCACAAGTCCCAGCTCTTCCTTTTCTTTATCGTAAGGAATATCGGGGCCGTCCATCCGATCCGTATGAAGCTGTTCTTCCGGAAATGCGGAGGCATTCAACGTGGCTCCTCCGTGGTTGCGGGTCAGGAAGCCACTTTTTTCCAACTGCTCCAAATCATTTCGGATTGTTACCTCTGTTACATTTAAAAGAGAGCTGAGAGTGGCAACATCTATCTGTTTGCGTTCAAATATAATCTCTTTGATCCGCTGTATTCTTTCTGCTTTAAACAATTTATGCCTCCTCTCGATAATAATTGTTTTCATTATTAAGATAACATAAAAAACGAAAAATATCAACAAAAAAAGAAAAAGAAAAACGAAAATAATAAAAAAATAAAAAAAGAAAACAAAAGAAAATAGTTGAAAAACGAAAAATCATATGTTATAATGACGAAAACGGGGGAGAAAAAGCGCATTTCTTTCCACTGTTTGGCCAAATCAGTATCGTTTTTGTTAAAAAATTGTCATGTCTGATCAGAATTTATGCAGAGCAGTACAAAAGCACCGGGGCGTTATTACAAGATTATTGGAGGTATTTAAGAAAGAGAGGGTTATTATGAGGAAAGCATTAGCAGTATTCATGGCGTTGACAATGGCAGTTTCCATGAGCGGCTGCCAGGCGGCGAATAAGGCGCCGGCAGAAAGTTCAGAAGGAACGGGTGTGACCACTGCGGAAGCAGCGAAAGAAGCAGGAGCAAAAGCAGAGACGGAAGCCGGAAAGAAATACAGGATCGGATTTGCCAACGCATCCATNNAACATTGAAGCCATGCTCCAGCAAAACCTGGATGCAATCCTGATCACACCATGCGTGGAGGACGCAGCAAATCCCGGGATTGAGGCGGCATTTGAGACGGGAATCCCGGTCATCATATTCGACCGTACCTGCACCACAGAGGATTACACCCATTTCGTAGGATATTCTGATAAGCAAAACGGTGCGGAATGCGCCAGGATGCTGGTGGAAGCACTGACAGAGCGCTACGGCGAGCCAAAGGGGAACATCATAGCCTTAGATACCATGGCAGGCTCCAGTACGGATAACTTCCAGAAAGAAGGACAGGATTCCGTATTTTCCAAATATCCTAACATCAAAATCATCGCGAGACAGTATACGGATTTTGAGGTCAGCAAAGGAAAGAGCTTTATGGAAGACTGTCTGGCGAAGTTCGGTCCGGGAGAAATTGACGGATTCATTTCACAGGATGGCGGCGTGACTCTGGGGGCAATGGATGCCATCCGGGAGGCAGGAAGGGACAAAGAAGGCATTGTCTTTACAAATGCGGATGGAATCAACGGCGTGGTGAAGATGATCAAGGATGGCAGCTGCGTGGGGCTGACCCAGTTCCCCTGTGCGGCAAGCGTGGATGCTCTTTATGTTGCCATTGACTGCATCGATGGCCAGGGGCCAAAGGAGAAGGATGTCATGATGGACTCCATTGTTGTTACAAAAGACAATATGGGCCAGTTCCTGATTCCAGATGGGGATGATTATGACTGGACCTATTAATAAAGCAGGGGCAGTCACAGGAAGACCAGTATAGCAAAAACAGGCAGTATAACCAGGAGGGAAACACAGATGAAAATCGGATTTTGCGTAGTAAACTACTCGGAAAAGCCACTGGAAGAGGTGGTAAAGCTTGCGGCAGACAATGGATACGACTGCGTGGAACTGCCCACCTATGTGGGCAACGGCCAGGTTGATGTGGAGGAAATCCTAAAAAACAAGAAGGCAGGGGAAATCAAAAAGATGGTGGAAAGCCATGGCCTGACCATCGCCTCCTTAAGCAACCATGCGGATTCCCCTTTGATCATGGGGCCTTACAGTGATGGGACCGTATCCTCCTGCAAGGGGACAAGGGAGGAGAAGATACTCTTTGGAACGGAAAGCATGATCCGCAGCGCACAGCTTGCGGCAGAGCTTTCTGTACCTGCTGTAGTGGCCTTCTCTGGCATGGAAAATTACGGACACATCAACGATTGGCCGGAGCCAAACGGCTGGAAATACGAAGAAGAGCAGTTTGCATTAAAATGGGGCAGGGTGCTTGATAAATACAAGGAATACGGCGTGAAGGTGGCATTTGAACCTCATCCCAATAATGTGGTGTATGATACCCAGTCCGCATTAAGGCTTTTGGAGGTGGTGGATCACCATCCGGCTTTTGCCATTAATTTAGATCCGGCAAATATCTTATTCTCCGGTGTGAACATCCAGACCTTTGTGGATGAACTGAGGGGAAGGATCGCGCTGGTTCATGCCAAGGACTGTGAAATTNNGACGTGGATTGGAAGCGCCTGATCAGCGAGCTGTTCCTCACCGGATATGACGGCGTATTCAATTACGAACATGAGGATGTAATCATGAGCAGGGCAGACGGAGTGAAAAAGACCATAGAATTCCTGCGCCCCCTGATGATCGACGCTCCCTATGAAGGACGCAGTGATGCGCTGTTTACAAAATAGAATCAGACAATTACATAGCGAAGGAGAAAAAACATGAGAAAAATGAGAGCACAAGTGCTGACCCAGCCGTATCACTATGAACTTTCAGAAGTTCCGGTACCGGAGATTTCCGAAGATGAAGTTCTGATCAAGATCAAATATTGTGGAATCTGCGGTTCTGACTGGGGTTCCTATACGGGGAAATATGCGGATGAGGTGGCTTGCCTGCCGTTAATTACTGGCCACGAGTTCTATGGNNTTGAAGAGCTGGGAGCCAATGCGCAGGGATTAAAGATAGGAGACCGTGTTACCTGCGATATCTGCAAGCCCTGCGGAACCTGCTATCATTGCCGCATCGGAGAGCCGCTTCTGTGTACGGAATTCAAACAGATAGGGATCCATGTAAACGGCGGGTTTGCAGAGTATGTAAAGGTACCGTGGAAAAATGTATATGTGGTGCCGGATGAAGTATCCGATGAGAAAGCGGCCTTTGTGGAGCCTTTGACCGCCTGTATCAATGCCTCCAGGAAAATGGACTGTGTCATGGGAAGAAGCGTGGTAGTCATCGGTGCCGGGCTTGGTATCCTCCATGCCTGTCTTGCAAAGCTTAGAGGCGCAGCGCCGGTGATCATCATAGACGGCAATGAGGACAGACTTGCCATGGCTAAGGACATGGTGGCAGACTATGTTATCAACTTCAAGGAGACCCCTGACGTAATAGCTGAGGTCATGAAGCTGACAAACGGCATAGGTGCCGATTTTGTTCTGGAAGCCGTAGGCAGTTCAAAAACCTATGAACAGGCATTCCAGATGGTGAGAAAAGGCGGAAAGGTAGAGGCTTTCGGAATCTGCGCAGATGACGATTATGCCAGTCTTCCTCCGGTGAAGTTCGTACTGGAGGAGAAAAAAGTCAGCGGAAGCTGCGCCGGCATCGGTTACGACTGGGGCGACGTACTGACTCTTCTCAAATATGACCGGGTAGATCCTACCCCTCTGATCTCCATGATTGTTCCTCTTGAGGAACTGGAAGACGCTGTCAATGAAATTCGCAGAAATCCGAAGTTGGTCAAGGTTTTAGTAAGCCCAGAGGCCAAAGAGCGGGTTGTACTGTATCAGTAAACCGATAAGGGGGACATTTCAGTCATGAAACAAAAAAGTGCTTCGGGAATGGTGAAAAAAATATTAAACAATCCCATCAGCGGCCCCTATATTGCGCTGATCATCCTGCTGCTGATTGCCAGCATGATTTCACCGATTTTTCCCACATTTAAAAATATTACTAACATCCTACGGCAGGCATCCATTGTGGGCGTGGTCAGCATCGGCATGACAATGGTTCTGCTCATAGGAGGAATTGACCTTTCCGTCACCAGCATTATGGCAATTGCAGCCTGTGTNNGATGGCAAGAATGTCTGAGCCCTATGTGCAGGCCGGCGGTACCGGCATCTATTTAGGACCGGTGCTTCTGGTGATGTTAGTCGGCTTTATCATCGGCCTGATTAACGGCAGTATCATTGTGTGCAGGGGGGTAGAGGCTTTCATCATTACCCTTGGCACGGGGCAGGTGCTGCGGGGACTCAATTACATATATACCAACGGAGCTCCGGGAGGCTCGGTTTCCAAGTTCTGGTCCAATTTTGGTTCCAAGTCCCTGGGAGGGATCATCCCCTATGCTGTGGTGCTGTATGCGGTCCTTATGATTATTTTCATGGTGCTGCTTCACAAGACAGTATTCGGGCGCCATATCTATGCCATAGGCAGCAATTCGGAGGCAGCCAGGCTCTCCGGCGTAAAGGTGAAATTCCATAAAATTATGGCATACGGTCTTTGCGGCCTGACCGCATCTATTGCCGGCGTCATGCTGGCAGCCAGAGTCCGGGTAGGAGAGCCAAACGGCAGTACCGGCTATGATATGGATGCCATTGCGGCGGTGGTCTTCGGCGGGACATCCATGGCAGGAGGACGGGGCTCCTTAATCTGTACCCTTGCAGGCGTGCTGATCATGGCTGTAATGAACAACATACTGAATCTTTTGGGAGTGAATCCTTACCTTCAAATCGTGATTAAAGGTCTGATTATACTGGTGGCGGTACTGATTCAGAAGAAAAATAAATAATGCAGGACTGCTATGAGAAAACAGAGGTGAGCATATGAGCGAATACGCATTGGAAATGCTTGACGTGACCAAGACATTTTCCAAAGTGACCGCTTTAAANNTGGAGAAAATGGTGCAGGAAAATCTACCCTTATGAAGGTTCTGTCCGGGGTTTACCAGGCAGATTGTGGGACTGTGCGCATTTTTGGGGAAGAAACGCATTTTCATAACCCACAGGATGCCATTGATAAGGGAATTGCCATCATCTATCAGGAGTTAAGCCTTGTCCCTGATTTAAATGCGGTTGAGAATCTGATGCTGGGGCATGAGATTCATAAGAACCATTTTATAAAGAAAAAAGAGGAAGAAGAATTTGCGGAAAAATGGCTGGACTATGTGAGTGCCGGGACCATCCCGGATTATCACACTCCGGTCCGCTGCCTAAGCGTTGCACAGCAGCAGATGATCGATATCGCAAAAGCAGTATCCTATCATGCAAAAATCATTATTATGGATGAGCCTACGGACAGTCTGACCCAGAAAGAAATCAATGTGCTGTTTCAGATTGTGAGAAAGCTTAAGCAGGATGGAATCACGGTGATTTACATATCCCACAGGCTGGAAGAGTTGTTTGAAATCTGCGACCGGATCACGGTGCTTCGTGATGGAGCCTATGTGGACTGCGCTAATATTGCGGATGTGAATAAGGACTGGCTCATCGGTAAGATGATCGGCCGGGATCTAAAAGACACCTTTCCGCCCAGACGCCGGGTGCATTCAGAGGAAGTGGTACTTGAGACCATCAATTTATGCGGGGAGCGGTTTCAAAATGTATCCTTCCAGCTCCACAAAGGAGAGATCCTGGGATTTTCCGGTCTGGTGGGTGCAGGAAGAACGGAGGTTATGCGGGCCATATTCGGAGCGGACAAAATCTGCTCCGGAGAAATGAAGCTTTTTGGACAGCCGGTGCATATGACCCACCCCTGTCAGGCGGTGGAACTTGGCGTGGGATTTGCCACGGAGGACAGGAAAGCCCAGGGGCTTTTCTTGAACCAGACAATTAAGGACAATATCGCCATTGCTTCCCCCAAGCGGGTTTCCACCAAAGGCTTTGTAAGCGGGAAAGAAGAAGTAAAGCTTGCAAACCAGTATATGAAGGAATTAAAAATTGCAGCGCCAGATATCAATAAGGTCTGTAAATTCCTTTCCGGAGGAAACCAGCAGAAGGTGGTGCTGTCCAAATGGCTGGCATCGGAATGCAGGATATTGATCCTTGACGAACCCACCAGAGGAATTGATGTAGGGGCAAAGTATGAAATTTACTTACTGATGGACCAGCTGGCAAATGCGGGAGTCAGTATCATCATGATTTCTTCCGAAATGCCGGAGATCATGGCAGTATCAGACCACATGATCGTAATGCACGAGGGGACTGTGACCGGGGAAATTACTCATGAAGATTATACGGAAGAAAATATTATGAAGCTTGCCAGCGGCGAAAAACGGAAAAAGGAGAGTTGACTTATGGGATACAAAGAGACATTATTTCAGCCGGTCATGATCGGCAGCAGAGAGTGTAAAAACCGGTTCTTCGCACAGCCCATGGAATGCGTGGATTCTGATGCAGAGGGAAATCCAACGGACTTAACCTATGAGCGGTATGAAAACCTGTATAAGGGCCAGTTCGGTCTGGTGGATCTAGAGGCGATCACGGTTACCAATGAAAGCCGCGCCAGAAAGACCCAGCTGGAGATCATGCCCCGCAATGAAAAAGCCTTGGACAAATTCATCCGCAGACTGAAAGAAGTAAATCCCGACGCCCTGATCGTATTCCAGCTGACCCACTCAGGAGAGATCAGCGTGCCGGAGTTTTCCAGAAGGGTCTGTGTGAAACCGATGTACGGGCTGGGCGGCGATATCCTGACAGAGGAAGAAGTGGAAAATATCATGGACCAGTTTGCCCTGGCATCAAAGATCTGTCAGAATGTGGGCGCAGACGGCGTTGATATGAAGCTTTGTCATGGATACTTAGGTTCCCAGATCATCCGCCCTTATAATGACAGGGACTGGAAATACGGCGGCTCCTGGGAAAGGCGTTCTGCCTTTGCATACGATCTCATGGAGCGGATCCAGAAAGCGGTAAACTTTGATAAGAACTTCCTGATTGGTTCCAAAATGTCCATGTGGGAAGGCTTCCCCGGCGGCTTCGGCTCTGCCGGCCCGGACTCTCCGCTGATGGATATGACTGAGCCTATCGATTTAATTCAGGGTCTGGAGAAAATGGGAGCCTCTTATTTTGTGGAATCTCTGGGTAATGTACACTCCAGTATGAGCTTTATGGAAGCGGCTACCAATGATCCGTACTTTTCTTATCTGCACATTTATTTTGCAGATTTAATGAAGAAAGCCCTGAAGCCGGAAACAGTTGTAATCGGTTCCCATTTCTCATCCTTCCGGGGAGGAAAGAACAAGCTGCTGTCCATTGAGCCGGAGAAATCCTCCCTGTTTGCAATGGGAGCAAGATGCATTGAGGACGGCATGATGGATATGGTAGGCTTAGGCCGACAGTCCTTTGCAGACCCGTTAACTCCTTTAAAACTTAAGGAGGGCCGGGAACATGAGATCAAGTACTGTACCCAGTGCATGAACTGTGAGGAGCTGATGATACGTCAGCAGCCAGTCGGCTGTGTGGCATTTAATAAACCTTACACCCAGCGGTTTGTGNNACCTGATGTCTGACAGTTATATAGGATCCCGGCATTCCCAAAGAATCCGGCTGATCCATGATTACGTTTATCAAATAAAATTTACATACAAAGAAAGGCAAAAAAAATGAAAGAATTAAGAAAAGACGTATTGACAGTAAAGGATATTGCTTACATGATGGACCCAAGTGTACTGAAATTGGATACGTCGATCAAAGATGTAGAGGCTATGGTAGAAGCTTGTAAAAAGTATGATTTTGGCTCTTGCTTTTGCTGGCCATGCTATTATCCTGAGCTGGTGGAACTGTTAAAGGGAACAAACACCGCTTTCGGTACCTCCCTGGCATTCCCTTCCGGTCAGGAAACCACAGAAACAAAAGTATACCTGGCTCATGAGTTCATGAAGCTGAACCCTGTGGAAAATGATATGGTAATGAATGTGGGCTGGCTGAAGGCAGGGCTTTATGATCTGGTACTTGAAGATATCAAGGCAGTCCGTGAGGCTACCAAGGGAACCTCTTTAAAGGTTATCATTGAAGCGATGCTCTTAACTGATGAAGAAATCATAAAAGCCAGTGAGCTTTGTATCGAAGGCGGCGCAGATTATGTCAAGACAGGAACCGGATTCTCCCAGAATCCTACAACCCTTCATCACGTAGAACTGATTAAGGCAACCGTAGGCGACCGTGCGAAAATCAAGGTAGCAGGCGGAGTCAGGGATTTAGACACACTTCTTAGAATGTATAAGAGGGGAGCATGCAGATTCGGTATCGGCTTAAGCAATGCAATAAAGAT
The DNA here is from genome assembly GCA_002429965.1 of Hungatella sp. UBA5982. Taxonomy (GTDB): domain Bacteria; phylum Bacillota; class Clostridia; order Lachnospirales; family Lachnospiraceae; genus Lacrimispora. The sequence continues at coordinate 21,328 of DJBG01000094.1, read as the reverse complement.
CATCGAGGAAGTGATTGCAATGGGACACGATATTGATATGTCAACGATTGATTAAAAGCTGATGAGAGGCTGTTGCAAAATAAACTGAATATGCCTGATATTGTATATAGGAAGTAATACGATTGCAATACAGAGCATATATCATAGTTTTGCAGCAGCCTAAAGCTTTTTTAATCTCATCAAGTAGCGCAGCGGATAGCGAATATCCGATTGACAAGGAGGAACGAAAATAATGGGAAAACTTACAGGTAAGACCGCATTGATTACAGGTGCTTCAAGGGGCATTGGGGAAGGAATTGCAAAGGCGTTTGCAAAACATGGTGCAAAGCTGATCCTTCTGGATATTTCAAGTGATGTAGACAGGCTGACAGAGGAGCTAAAGGCGGAGGGAGCTTCCTGTGTGGCGGTACGGGCGGATGTCCGGGATCTAAAGGCAGTTGAGGCTGCGGTTGCAGAAGGTAAGCGTCAAATGGGAGATATTGACATCCTGGTGAATAATGCAGGAGTATGCAGACTGGGAAATTTTCTGGATATGAGCGAGGAAGACCGGGATTTCCATATTGATATCAATATTAAGGGTGTGTGGAACGTGACCCGGACCGTGCTCCCGGAAATGGTGGATCGAAAGGATGGCCGGATCGTCATCATGTCCTCGGTAACAGGGGATATGGTAGCTGACCCTGGCGAAACAGCGTATGCACTGTCAAAGGCAGCCCTGGTAGGGTTCACAAAATCCCTTGCAGTAGAATTTGCCGGATCGGGCATCCGTGTCAATGCCATATGCCCTGGATATGTGCGTACACCTATGGCAGAGAGCATCGCACGGCAGTCGGATCCCGCTGATCCTGAGTCTGTGCTGACGGAGATGGCAAAAGCTATCCCCATGAGACGGCTGGCGGCTCCCATAGAGGTGGGAGAGCTGGCGGCATTCTTAGCTTCGGATGAATCCAGCTATCTGACTGGTACCCAAACGGTTATTGATGGGGGAAGTACATTGCCGGAAAGCGTCAGTGTCGGGGTGTAGTTCATGATCATTTCAAAGGGAATTGTGCTTCTCATGGCCCTTTTTCTGCTTGCAGGCGGTCTGGATAAAATCGCAGGCAACCGTTTGGGCCTTGGGGAAGAGTTTGAAAACGGCTTCCATGCCCTGGGTCCTCTGGCCCTTACAATGGCTGGGCTTACCAGCCTGTCACCCTTACTGGCCCGGTGGCTGTCCGGGGGAGTGGGGGCACCGGCAGCAAAGGCAGGAATAAATCCTGCCATGGCCCCGGCTCTGCTGATACCGGTAGATACAGGCTGTTATCCCCTGGCCCATGCCATGACTTCTGATGGAGCGGCAGCCGATTTCGCTTCCCTTATCGTTGCCTCCATGCTGGGGGCTACCGTTACGTTCAGCGTGCCGGTGGCCTTATCTATTATAAGGAAAGAGGACTACGGCTGTATGGCTATGGGGACAATGGCAGGGCTCATTGCCATCCCGGCCGGCTGCCTTGTCGGTGGATTGATGATGGGGCTTTCTCCTGGGACCGTTTTATGGAATCTGCTTCCGGTATTTGCGTTTGCTTTGGTTCTGGCAGCAGGCTTATTTCTCTTCCCCCAGAAGACCATCCGGTTTTTTGTGTGGTTTGGCAGAGGGGTGGTGGCAGTCATTACCATGGCACTTATTACGGCATGTGTCCAGGAAGTGACCGGGTTCGTAGTGGTGGAAGGCATGGCCCCTTTAAAGGATTCCTTTATCATCCTTGGAAATATCGCGGTGATGCTGGCAGGAGCTTATCCCATGATGGCATGGATCCGCAAAAGACTGCAAAAGCCCCTAAGGAGAGCCGGCAGGTATCTGGGGGTGAATGAAACTGCTATGGCAGGCTTTCTGTCAACCCTGGCCAACAATGTCCCCATGATGGCAATGGTAAAGGATATGGATGACAGAGGAAAGGTATTAAATTTTGCCTTCGCCACCTGCGCAGCCTTTACCCTGGGGGATCATCTGGGTTTTTGCTCTGCCGTTGCACCGGAGCGGATCCTGGCCATGGTTTGCGGGAAGATGGCAGGCGGTATTCTGGCCGTGGCCATTGCTTCTATTCTGCCTGGGATGGGCCGGAAGAAAAGCTCTGTCAGACCTTCAACTTAAACTCATGGATTTTTTGGTATTTACTTTGTTTTAAGTGTATGCTATGATGAAAAAACTCGTCATAATTGATGGAGAGCATAATCCGCCAAACACATGAATGGCGTAGAGGAATGAGAACCCGATGATGACATCATGGAGTACAAAAATATGAAAAAAGCACTTATATTTGGTATTATCGGATCTTTCTTTTTTGCATTTTCATTTGTGCTGAATCGCAGCATGCATCTGGCCGGAGGAAGCTGGATTTGGAGTGCAAGCCTCCGCTACCTGTTTACCTTTCCGATCTTGGCTCTGATTGTGGGAAAACATCACGGGTTTTGGCAAGTCCATAAAGTCATAAGAAAGAATCTTTTAAATTGGCTTATTTGGAGTACCGTCGGATTTGGTCTTTTTTATGCACCCATATCTTATGCAGCCGATTATGGGGAATCCTGGTTGATTGCGGCATCCTGGCAGGTAACAATCGTAATGGGTATATTATTGTCTCCTGTATTCCACAAGCGTGTACCGATAAAAAATCTATGTATATCAGGATTTATTTTAATCGGAGTTTTTCTTTTGCAGGTACATAATATTGCAGATTTGGATATTAAGATAACCCTTATGACGCTGCTTCCCATCCTTATTGGGGCTGTCTCCTATCCTTTGGGAAATAGAAAAATCATGGAGGCAAGCGGAGATCAGCTATCTACAATCCAACGAACTTACGGTATGACGTTATGCAGCCTTCCTTTCTGGTTCGTTTTATCTGTATTCGGTCTGGTAAATGCCGGGGTTCCTTCTATAAATCAGACCGTACAATCCTTATGCGTCGCGGTTTTTTCCGGAGTGATCGCAACATTGCTGTTTTTTAAAGCCACCGATTTGGTTAAGTCAAACCATAAGCAGCTTGCTGTTATAGAATCTACACAGTCAGGCGAGGTCATATTTACCTTGCTGGGAGGCATTTGGCTCCTTGGGGATTCACCGCCTGATGATTTGGGAATTATCGGCATATCGTTTATTGTGTTCGGTATGATCTTCAACAGCATGATTGTGTCCTTTTTTAATAAGTCAGAGATTAACCCGTAACGAAATGGTCTTTACCTGCCAGCCTGTGGTAATTTTGCCGGCAGTTTTTGAATTCACAGCGGCGGCTTTGAAATGATAGAATTTCAGGGCCGCCGCTTTTGTGTTTTTATGTTATTGCAAAAACAATAAGTCACCATTTGTTTTGATCCGTATGAACTTGAAAGTCCCTTGATAGTCTGGTAAAATTAGGAACAGATCATTTTGTTTGCAGCCGTCAAGTAATATAGGAGGCTGAAGTAAAAAAGGCAGCCGGCATGTGAAAGAAATAACAGAAGGGTATGCCGTCAGGATAAATAAAGATGAGAAAGGAAAGGGTATATGAGCCAGAAACTTCTTACCCCAATCCTTCCGGATACAATGGATTTTGTTCTGGAAGATATAGATGAATTATACCGCAGAAAAAACCAGGAGGAGGCGGTAACAGATGTTCTTATAAGGAATCTTCATGTAACGGAAGAAGACCTTTCCCACATGCGCTTTTCCGCTGTTATATTTGAAAACTGCATATTCCAGGACTGCAGCTTTGAAAAGGGGGAATTTACTGACGTGGTGTTCCGGGCCTGCGACATATCCAACTGCAGTTTTGAGGACAGCTATTTTAACCGGGCGGAATTTTCCTCCTCTAAGGGTATGGGAACAAAATTCTGCGGGAATACCATGCTCCATACCGTAATTAAGGACTGCAATTTCAACTATGCTAATTTCGATTCATCCAGGCTGGAACACATCCGCTTTTCCGATACCCAGGTCCGAGGAGGGTCCCTGACCCAGTGCCGCTGCAAGACGGTGGAATGGAACAGGGCAAATTTGGAAAATGCCAGTTTTTTTAAAACCGTGATGAAAGGAATGGATTTTACCAACAGCACCATACAGGGGTTGGTGATGTCTGACAGCTGTTCGGAGGTCAGGGGCGCTGTGGTAGACTTATACCAGGCGGCGGAACTGGCAAAGTATCTTGGCGTTGTCATAAAAAACTGACCGTATGAAGCTCTGACACGTTTCTGGATCAAATATGAGGTTTACAATGATCACTCATGTGATAGAATGGTTATAATTATGTTGCAAGATAAGCGTTTATTTAAGGAGGCGGGCTTTTTTATGATGGAACCCTCAAAAGCTGCATAGCACGGGTTATGCAGTGAAAATAGATAAGTAATTGTATAGCCTTTGCTATTCCTGACAGTAAAATTATGTTTGGGAGGCAGCGATGCGCTATCAGAAAGCGAATGAGATTTTACCGGAAGAGCTGGTGGAATTAATTCAGAATTATATAGACGGGGAATATGTTTATATCCCCAGAAAACAGGAAAATAAACGAACCTGGGGCCAGAGGACAGGTGCCAGAGAGGAAAGGAAGCTCCGGGACTTATCCATCTATGAGGAATACCTTTCCGGCGTATGCGTGAAGCTTTTGGCGGAGCGCTATTATCTGTCCGAGAAAAGCATCCAGAGGATCGTACTTCAGGAAAAGAAAAATATGAAATTGGAATAGGGCGGCGCATCAGTAAGAAAATGGTGCGCCGCCTTTTCTTTGTTCCATAAGAGAGTATGAGGTGGGATGAAGAAAGAGGGCGTGTTACAGTTGTCGAAAGAAACAATTGTAAAAATGGAGAAAGAACATGAAACGAAATTTACGAAAACTATGGATCGTCACGCCGGACCAGCTTCCAGCCATCATAAGAAGATGCCCGAAATGCGGGAAAAAGACGGAATTTATAAACAGCGGAAAATTCAGGGTCAATGCCAATGGCCGCCTCATAGATGTCTGGATGATTTACCAGTGCGGACAATGTAAGACCTCCTGGAATATGGCCATATGGGAGAGAAGGTCGGCCGGCCGCCTGGAGAAAGAAGAATATGAGGGATTTTTTAAAAATGATCCTGATCTGGCGGCAAAATACGGAAATGACAGAGATTTATTTGCGAGAAACAAAGCGGAAGCGGCGGCCTCAAAGGCGGAATATCACGTGACAACCGTTGATACTGCATTTCCCTGTGGGGAAGATCATGCCATGGAGATCGAGGTAAGGATTCCGCATGGATTTGATTTGAGGGCAGATATTTTTTTAATGCAGCAGTTGTCCGTATCCAGAAGCAGGATAAAGAANNTTCTAAGCGGCGGACAGGTATTGTCTCCGAAAGGGAAAATCAAAGACGGGATGCTTTTACAGGTAAGAAAGGAAGCCTTCCGGCCGGAACGGGAAGAAGAGTTTAAAATGATTCAGTATCATATGGTTTAAATTCCTGCTTTTCCAGCTCTTTCCCGCCGGATCCGGTCCTTTTTTCCAGAAGAAACACAGTCATAAAAATGGTATATCCGATCAATACTGCCCCTGCAGTCAGCCATAACCCAGGTATGGCAATCCGGTCTACAAACAGACTGCAAAAAAGGGACGCACTCATGGAGCCTGCCTGTAGAAGAAAGGAACCCAAGGAAAGAACACTTGCTCTTAAATACCCCGGAGTATATTGGTTGATCAGAGTGTTTTCAGCTACACTTCCGGTTCCAAGGAGCAGATAAATACTGCCATACCCCAGGATAAAGAGCCAAACATTTTTCTGTAGTGCCAGAACGAGCAGAGCGCAGCCAAGAAAAAAACGGCTGATGCTGTAAATTTGCCATTGACAGCCGGGAAATTTCTTCAGCAGCCTTTGGCAGAAGGAATTTCCCATCGCTGCCATTAAAAATCCGGCAAAGGACAGTATACCCAGAACCCAGGTTCCTTCTGTGAGTTTTGAAATCTTTAGATAAGCCGGCTGCCAGTAGGTCTCAATGGAGATGAGGAAAAAACCGGTAAACAGCATGCCTGCCAGAATAAATGGAAAGTCCTGTTTCGACAGGACTGCTTTTACGCCTCTCTTTACATGCTTGGTGAGGGGAATCCGCTCTCCCCGGCGGCCGCAGATTTTATCCTCACGGATTCCAAACAGACAGAGCCCAAAGGTAACTGCTGTAAATACGCCGCGGGCCAATATATTTCCGGTGAAAGAATCTCCTATACAGGAAAGAAAGCCGCCGAGGATACATCCGGCCGCAAGCCCGGTCTCTTCCAGAATGCCAAGGCGGGCAGACACTGCAGGGAGACATGTCTCTCCCTTTTCCTGCAGAGCCTGATCCACGATGAGGGCATCTAAGCTTCCGGAAGAAAAGGCTCTGCTGATCCCATTAAGAAGAATGCAAAACAACAGCCAAATCCAGTTGTCCGCAAACAGAAGCAGGCTTAAAGACAGCATCTGGCATGCGCCGGAAATAAGGAAAACTGTTTTGCGTCCGTACAAATCTGCACAGATTCCGCTGGGCAGCTCAAAGCAAAGAACCGCAGCGGAATAGGAAGCGATCAAAAGTGGCAGAGTCTTTAGATCGGCTCCCCGGTTCAAAAGAATTAAATTCAGCACCGGCAGAAGAATTCCCAGGGATACATAATTGAGAAAAACAGTCAGCTGCTTTTTGTTACTCATGAGAATTCTCCTCTGCATTGTAAAGAATGAATGCGTACTCCCAGGGGGATTTTTCTGCAGAAGGAATGGCATGCCGGTCCAAATAATCCGTGATCATCATCAAAAGCTCTTTGCCTTCTCCCTCGGAAAGATGTATGACACCGGTCAAGATATCCCCTAAATTCCACGTACTTTCCGGCTCGGCAGAATTGTACCGCTCCAGATACTTCTTTTTCTGAGACAGAAATCCCTCATAGGTACTGGCAATCTGCTCCTGGACGAGAACTTCCTTCTGCATATTATTCTCATCGGGATGATCCAGTCCAATCTGGATATTGACATAGGTGGGTTTGTAATATCTAGCAGTAATTCCATTGATCATTTCTGTATGATCCAATTCCACGACTCCCAGCGAGCTTAGTTTTTTAATATGATGCTGGACGCTGGAAGGGGATATCTCCAGTTTTTCCGACAGCTGCTTGGGTGTCATAGGGATTCTGGATCGCCCCAATAGTCTAAGCAGCTTCTGTCTTACAGGATTCATGTAGATTTCCAATTCCTTTTTTGTAGATAACGTAATCTTTTCCATATTCCTAATTCTCCTTATTCCTGTGATATCATTACATAAATTGTAACATTACATATTGTGTAACGTCAAGCGAAAAACGAAAAAGGTCTTATAAGTTTCGCAGATACATATCTTATGTATTGGTTAAATAGTTAAAAAGAATTGATATTTATGGAAAAGCCTCTTGACAATCAGGAAATTGTATTATATTATAAATGTAGTTGATAATAGTAATTGTTACTGATATTATTTATCAATAAGGTAAAGCGGATATTCTTATTACGCTTTGCCGCAGTCAAAACCTACACACAGCGATACAGCTGTTTCCGAGGGGGCCTGGCCTCCACGGAAAAAAGTACAGCTTCCGCCCATAGAAACAGCGGAAATTCCTGATAAGTTAACATTAAATAAAAATATAAAAATCATAGGAGGTATTTATTATGTCATTAATCGGAACCGAAGTAAAACCATTCAAAGCGCAGGCTTATCATAACGGAAAATTTGTAGAGGTCACAGAGTCAGATTTTAAGGGCAAGTGGAGCATCATCTGCTTTTATCCTGCGGATTTCACTTTTGTTTGCCCAACGGAACTGGAAGACTTACAGAACAATTATGAGACATTTAAGAATCTGGGTGCGGAAGTTTATTCCGTATCTACCGATACTCATTATACCCACAAGGCATGGCATGACAATTCAGAGGCTATACGCAAATTGACCTATGTCATGATTGGAGATCCCTCTCATACACTTTCCCGCAATTTTGACGTACTGATCGAAGCAGATGGACTTGCGGACCGCGGTACTTTTATCATTGACCCGGACGGCATCATTCAGTCGGTAGAGATCAATGCCGGAAACATTGGCCGTGATGCAAACATTCTTATTGATAAGATCAAGGCCGCCCAGTACGTAAGAACTAATCCTGGCGAAGTTTGCCCGGCGAAATGGAAAGAGGGCGGAGCCACACTGAAACCAAGCCTTGACCTGGTAGGAAAAATTTAAGGAGTAAAGATTATGATGCTGGATGCAGATATTAAGAAACAACTGGCTGAGTATCTCCAGCTTCTGGAAAATGATGTGCTGATTAAAATCAGCGCAGGATCTGACAGTGTATCAAAAGATATGGTTGCTTTAATGGATGAGCTGACCGCAATGTCACCGAGAATAAAGACAGAACAGGTAAAGCTGCCCAGAACGCCCAGCTTTCAAATTAACCGTATGGAAGAAGACTTTGGGGTCACTTTTGCAGGAATCCCTTTGGGCCATGAATTTACTTCCCTGGTACTGGCTCTTTTACAGGTAAGCGGAAGAGCCCCCAAGGTTGACGGTAAACTAATTGACCAGGTAAAGAGTATCAAGGGCGAATACCATTTTGAAACCTACATCAGCTTAAGCTGCCATAATTGCCCGGAGGTGGTGCAGGCCTTAAACCTAATGAGCATTTTAAACCCCGGTATTACTCATACGATGATTGACGGTGCAGCTTTTAAAGATGAGGCTGAGAGTAAAAACATTATGGCTGTGCCTACGGTTTTCTTAAATGGTGAGGTTTTTGGCAGCGGGCGCATGACACTGGAAGAGATTCTTGGAAAATTGGGCAGCGGGCCTGATATGTCAGAGTTTGAGAAGAAAGAACCATTTGATATACTTGTAATCGGAGGCGGTCCCGCGGGAGCCAGCGCAGCCATCTATGCGGCGCGCAAAGGCATACGCACAGGTATTGTTGCGGAACGCTTCGGCGGTCAGGTTAGAGAGACGCTGGGAATTGAGAATCTGATCAGCGTCGGATATACCGAAGGTCCAAGATTTGCAGAAATTCTGGAGCAGCATGTTAATAATTATGATGTGGATATTATGAGTGCACAGCGTGCCAGACGCCTGGAAAGAAAAGAATTCATCGAGGTGGAACTGGAAAACGGCNNGGAGAAATGTCGGGATACCGGGAGAGATAGAATTTAAGAACAAGGGGGTTGCTTATTGTCCTCATTGTGACGGACCCCTATATAAAGGAAAGCAGGTGGCAGTAATCGGAGGCGGTAATTCCGGCATTGAAGCTGCAATTGACCTTGCAGGAATAGCCAGCCACGTAACGGTGTTTGAATTTATGCCTGAGCTGAAGGCGGATGCCATACTTCAAAAACGTCTCTACAGTCTGCCTAATGTGACAGTCTTAAAGAACGTTCAAACAAAAGAAATTACCGGCACTGAGAAGGTAAACGGCATTACCTATATGGAACGTGAATCCGGAGCAGTCCATCATATGGATCTGCAAGGGGTATTTGTTCAGATCGGTCTTATAGCCAATACGGACTGGCTGGGTGAGACCATTGAACGCAACCGCATTGGTGAGATTATTGTTGATAACCGCAATGCAACCAGTTTGCCTGGAGTTTTTGCAGCAGGAGACTGTACGGACAGTGCTTATAAACAGATTGTCATTGCAATGGGATCCGGGGCCGGTGCTGCATTAAGTGCTTTTGATTATTTAATAAGAAATTGATGTTAAGATGCTGTTTGCTGCCGGTTGACCGGCGGGAACAGCATCTTTGTTGTTTCACGAAACCTTGACATGTCCCATCTGTAACAGTATAATTTAAATGGACACTACTGGAAAATGACTGGAGTGATAAATATGCAATATAGTGCATTGGAGCAGATGCTCATTAATTCAATAAAAGAAGTGCAGATAAAATTAGGATATGAAAAAGAACCTATTCGCTTCTACTACCCTGAACGCGCATTGGTCAAGATACTGAAAATCCGCGAAGGCTCTCCCCAGGAAACAAGAGCCGCTATGGAAGGCTTTAAGGGATATGTTAAAGAGCGGCTGGGAGATGTCAGAATCACAAAAAGCCAGGAACGCTTTTGCTTTGAGATTCCGCCGGAAGGAATAGAATACGTATTTTACCATAAAAAAGACAATGGTTTTTTAAAAGAATTCATTGAAACCGTAGAAAAACCCAATACGACCTTAGAAGATATCTTGAAAGTCTTTCATAAATTTGCTGAAAGTAAAGTTATCTGCGTAAAGTCTCAGGAAGAAGATTTCGATTACATCATATATTTTGAGGATTCCTCTATGGATAATTACCGGTATTATATTAAATTTCATGGAAATCACGCCACATACCACAGATTCTTATCCGAAGATGCAGCGGATATGGGCATATAACAATATCATATCAGGAGAAAAGAACAATGCAGAGAAAAAAGTGGATCGCGACCCTGTTTACAGGCCTGGTATTTATGGCCGCTAATAATTTTACTGCCAAAGCAGATATGGCCGCCAATGCGGTGATTCCCATTGTGGCTCCGCCGCCCTTTGAGCAGCAGATTGGCCCTGGAGCCGGCATGGGAAAAGAATTTTCCCAGACAGGACCGGATTTTTCTGCAGGAACCGGGGATCAGGTTGTGGCTTTTGCAAAGCAGTTTCTTGGAAACCCTTATGTATATGGCGGGACAAGCCTTACATCAGGCGCCGACTGTTCCGGCTTTGTGCTAAGCGTTTATAAGCAATTTGGTATCAACCTTCCAAGGACATCTGAGGACCAGGGAGAAGCAGGAGTTGACGTGGGCGGAATCGAAAACGCCCGGCCGGGCGATGTGGTATCTTACATAGGACATATCGGTATTTACATAGGGCAGAATCAGTTGATCCATGCAAGCGGCCCAAAGGATGGGATTAAAATATCCTCTGTGGATTTTATGCCAATTGTTTCAGTCAGAAGAGTATTAGGAAATTAAATAATAATAAGATTATCTTTGAGCTTATTCCAGTGTTCCGTCAGGATCATCGGGAATCAGCTCTTTTTTTATGCAGCAGCATACCCAAATGCCTCTCACGAAGCCAGAAGTTTTTCAGTCATAATTTGTCCCTCCCCACATATATTGAGGTAAGAGGAGGGATGAAGGTGGATAGGAAAGACGAGCTTATCAATATATTTTCCAGGAGCATAAGAGAAATTTTAAACCGGGTGACCGTTAACTTCGACGAGGTTCAGGAAATCAGACTCCGGGTAGCAGCTCCTCTTTTAATGGTATACCGGAATGAGGAATATTATGTGACTCCCAGGGGTTCCCTGAGTAAGGAAGGAAAGGACGCCTATATAGTCTCGAAAAATGAGCTTAAGGAGACCATGGAGTACATGAGCAACTATTCTCTGTATGCCTTTGAAGAAGAGATGAAACAGGGGTTCATTACCATTCAGGGAGGACACCGGATCGGAATTGCAGGCAAGACCATTTTAGACGAATCCGGGATTAAAGCCATGAAATACATATCCTTTATAAACGTCCGGCTGTCCCATCAGGTGAGGGGCTGCGCCTCTGGAGTTTTGCCCTATCTTTATGAGGAAGGGAGAGAAATCTATCACACTCTGATCATTTCCCCTCCCAGATGCGGAAAGACCACTTTGCTAAGAGATTTGATCCGCCAGGTTTCCAACGGTTCTGAGGAGCATGCAGGCCTTACCGTGGGCGTGGTTGATGAACGTTCTGAGATTGGGGCCTGTTATCAGGGGATCCCTCAGAATGAATTGGGAATCCGTACCGATATCTTGGATTGCTGCCCTAAGGCAAGAGGGATGATGATGCTGATACGGACCATGTCCCCAAGAGTGATCGCCGTGGATGAGATAGGAAGCCGGGAGGATCTGGAAGCAATGGAATACGTGATGAACTGCGGCTGCAAGCTGATTGCCACGGTTCACGGAACCTCTATAGATGATTTAAAGCAGAAGCCGATTTTAAGAAAGCTGGTGGAAGAGCGGATCTTTGAGAGATATGTGGTTTTAAACAACTTAGGAAGGATCGGAAACATCGACCAGATCTATGACTCCAGGGGAACACAGCTCTACAAAGCTCAGGTACATCAGATGGGAATACGGTGGGACAGGCAGGAGTGCATTGCTTATGGATAATACGTGGCTGCGGATATTAGGAGCTCTTCTGGTCATTATATCAAGCTCTGGCCTTGGATTTTTTATGGCGGCCCAATGGAACGAGCATTTAAGGACTGTGGAAAAGCTTCGAAAAATGATTTTTTTGTTAAAAGGTGAGATTGTTTATGCCAATTCCCCACTGACGGAGGCCTTTGAACGGACCGGCAGAAAAGCCGGGGGCGAGATCGGTGTTTTATTTGAGAGTGTATCGGAAAAACTTTCCGGACAACAGGGAGAAACCTTTTATACCGTTTGGCAGGAGGAAATTGACAAGCTTCCCAGGGAAGTCTGCTTATCCAAAGAGGACAAACAGAATTTAAAAGGCCTGGGAGAGCATTTGGGATACCTGGATATGGACATGCAGGAACGGAATATTCTTTTATACTTAGAACAGTTGGACTTAACAATCGATTATTTGAGAAAGCATAAGCAGGAAAAAAGCCGCCTTTATACCAGCTTAGGTATCATGGGCGGTTTATTCCTAACAATCGTTATGTATTAAGGAGGATAGCATGGGGGTCAATTTGATTTTTAAAATTGCAGCAGTTGGAATCCTGGTTTCCGTCATCTGCCAGGTATTAAAACACAGTGGGCGGGAAGAACAGGCATTCTTAACAAGCCTTGCGGGGCTGATCCTGGTGCTGTTCTGGCTGGTGCCTTATATTTATCAGTTGTTTGAATCCATTAAAAATCTGTTTGCATTGTAGGTGAGAGCATGACCGTAGTGACCATAGCCATAACAGGAATCGTTGCGGTGCTGTTAGCGGTTTCTTTAAAGGGTATGAAGGGAGAATATGGGACCTATCTGGTCATGGCGGCGGGCTTTTTTATCTTTTTTTACGGCATGGGAAAGCTCACCACCATTCTGGACACCATGAAGGAGATCCAGTCCTATATTAAGATTAACAGCATCTATTTATCCACTCTGGTGAAGATGATAGGGATCACCTATATCGCGGAATTTGCTGCCGGGATATGTAAGGATGCCGGATATGGAGCCGTTGGGACTCAGATCGAAATATTCGGAAAGCTGTCCGTTCTGGCGGTCAGCATGCCCATTCTTCTTGCGCTGATCGAGACGCTGCAGGTATTTTTATCATGACGGAAGGGAGAAAGACCATGAAAAAAACTGCCTTTTTCCTGATATGTTTTTTGACGGTGCTGCTTTTTTGTAAGGACAGCCTGGGAGCGGAAGTATCTCAAGGAGAGGAAGCAGCCGCCCCGGCGGGAAATTTAGACCTGGATCAGTATGATTTAACGGATATCCAGAAATTTCTGGACCAGACAAAGGGGAACCAGGGCATGAACCTTTCCTTTAAAAAACTTATGAAGGATCTGATGGATGGCAAATTAGACGAGGTCATGGGACAGGCCGGAAAAGCACTGAAAGATTTGCTGGTAGGGGAGATAAGAAACAGCGGGCATATGATGGGACAGATCATGGTGCTTGGAATCATTGGAGCGGTGTNNTTTACCGGAAGCCAGATTTCGGAGACCGGGTTTTTTGTCACCTATTTGCTTTTGTTTACCTATCTGGCGGCCAGCTTTTTCACCAGCGTTACCATTACAGGAAATGTGGTGGGACAGATCATGGATTTTACAAAGGTATTAATGCCTGCCTATTTCCTGGCGGCGGCGTTTGCGGGAAGCAGTGCATCGGCAGCGGCTTCCTATGAGTTCACATTATTTGTCATCGCCGTCGCCCAGTGGCTCTTGGGACAAGTGCTTTTGTCGCTCATAAGGGTTTATGCCCTTTTAGTCATGGCAGGCCACATTGCAAAGGAAGAAATGCTTTCAAAGCTTACGGAGCTGTTGGAACAGGTGGTTTCCTGGAGCTTAAAGACCCTGGTAGGGGTTGTGCTTGGGTTTCATCTCATACAGTCCATGGTTCTTCCTTATGTGGATTCCATGAAGACGGGAGCCATCCAGAAGCTGATAGGAGCCATTCCGGGAATCGGCCAGGGTGTCAACTCCGTTGCCCAGATGGTACTGGGGTCCGGGGTGCTTATAAAGAATACCATTGGCGCGGCCGGTATTATCATACTCCTTATCCTTTCTGTGATTCCTCTGCTTAAATTGGCTGTGCTGATGGTTTTATACCAGTGCGTAGCCGCCCTTTTGCAGCCTGTCTGCGATAAAAGGATTGTTTCCTGTATTTCCGAAATGGCAAAAGGCCACAAAATGCTTTTATCTGTAGCGGCCTCCGCAGTGATCCTCTTTGTTGTTACCATAGCGCTTGTATGCGCTTCTACCAATGTAACCTATTTTACCGGGTGAGTGGCATGGAAGAATTGTTTAACTGGATACGCAATATAACCTATTACCTGATTTTTATAACCGTGGTGGGAAACCTCCTGCCAAATAAAAAATATGAAAAGTACATAAAATTATTTGCCGGCATGGTGCTGATCCTTCTGGTGTTAAAACCCGTTACAGGGGGCTTAAGGCTTGATGATACGCTTGCTTACTATTTTGAGTCAATAACTCTTAAAAAGGAAGCCGGGGAGCTGACAGGGAAGCTCTCAGATATGGAAGGGAAAAGGCTGGAAAGCATGATTGCCAGATATGAAGAGGCGGTCGGAACGGATTTAAAATCCATGGCTGAGACCGATGGCTTTATCTGCAGGGAATCCAGGGCAGAGATTAACCAGGATCAGGGAAGCAGTACCTTTGGCCACGTAGTGCGGGTGACCATGGTTCTGGCACCGGGCGGAACCGGAGAAGGAAGGTCAGATATTGCTGTTTCCGGAAATGGGGAGACGCCGGTAAAAAAGGTACAGGAAGTGGAAGAAGTGAAAGTGGCCGGTAAAGAACCGGAAAAAGATGGCGACAGGGCACAGGAGGACGTGAGAAAACAGAAGCAGGAAGAAAATTCACGGCTTTCAGGTCTTAGAAGACGGATTGCGGAATATTATGATTTGGAGGAACAGGATATTGAAATTCAAATGGAAGATGGGAAAGGATAAATGGCTGATCCTGCTGGCGGTTGGAATGATTATCCTGATCCTTACATTTCCCTCCGGTTCGGGTATGGCTGCCAGGGTAGAAAAGACAGCAGAAGGCAAAAACCAGACGGCATTGCAAAAAGGGATTGTGANNTCAGGTAGAAGTAATGATCGTGCTGAAATCCTCAGAGGAGAAGGTACTCCGTGTCGATAAGGACAGTTCGGATTCCTCTACTGAGGAAAAGGACAGCTCCGGGGGAACGAGAAAGATCACCAGCGCAGAGAGTAAAGAAAACACGATTTTAACCGGTTCAGGAGAAAATACATCTCCCATCGTGGAGAAGGAGATACGTCCGGAAATAGAAGGAATCATCATCAGTGCCCAGGGCGGAGGCAGTCCTACGGTAAAAGCTGAAATTTCCGGTGCCATGGAAGCATTATTTAACCTGCCCCCACATAAAATAAAAGTATTAAAGAGGGTGGAATAAAAAGGAGTGTCATGTATGAGAAGTTGGAAAACAAGCAATGAACCCAAAGTCCCTAAAACCCCAAAGAAAATGGATATGAAGAAACTGTTCCGAAGAAACCAGATTATTATCACCACCTTAGCCGTTATGATAGCTGCTGCTGGATATTTAAACTATGCAGGAAAGCAGGAGGCCGCTTCCGGGACAGACGTCTTTGAGGCTGGAATGACTGATATTTCTGAAGAAGATATTTTGGCAGAAAACCAGTCCCTTACCGGCAGTGACACAAGCCAGGAGATTGCAAGCCTTGACCAGGATGCGGAGGATATTGATAAACTGGCGGCAGGAAGTACCGATGCGGCTTTGGAAAGCGACGGATCTGTAGATCTGGCAGCAAATGAAACACAGGCAGCCCAAACCGGCCTTGACAATCCTGGAGAAGCGGTGCTCACCAGCGGAATGAACGTTTCAGAATACATATCCAGCGTACAGTTAAACCGGGAGCAGGTAAGGGCAAAGAACAAGGAAACTCTAATGAACCTGATCAACAATCCGAACATTGAGGAAGCAGCAAAACAGCAGGCAATTCAGGAAATGATTGATATGACGGCTGTTGCTGAAAAGGAAAATGCGGCGGAAACCCTGCTGCTTGCAAAAGGATTTGCAGATCCGGTGGTCAGCATTTCCAGCGGGAAAGTGGATGTTGTTGTCAACGCTTCCAGCATTACAGATCCTCAGCGGGCTCAGATTGAGGACATCGTTAAGAGGAAAACGGAAGTAGGGGCGGAAAATATCGTTATCACCCTTATGAAACTGGAAGAGTAAAAAGCCTTTGCAAACTGCGGACAGTTTTGTTATAATGATTCCAGAACCTAATTGGTTGAAAGAAAGTCATCTTTCAGCCTCTGCTTGTGAATCAGGCGGATATGCCTGCATATCCAGTTGATTCATTAGCATATAAAAATGAGTACAGGAGGGAATTGCTGTGGCAGAATTGGAAAGCAGAAATACTCACAAGGTATATGAAAAAGATAAAATTGGCGAAGTACAGATTGCAGACGATGTGGTGGCCATCATCGCAGGTCTTGCGGCAACCGAGGTAGAAGGTGTGGATTCCATGGCTGGCAACATCACCAATGAACTGGTGGCAAAGCTGGGCATGAAAAATTTATCCAAGGGCGTTAAGGTGGAGCTTACAGAAGAACATGTATCCGTGGATTTATCCTTGAACATTAAATACGGTTACAGCATACCTACCGTCAGTGAGAAAGTCCAGGAGAAGGTGCAAAACGCCATTGAGAACATGACAGGCTTAACAGTTCTGGATGTAAACATCCGGATTGCAGGTGTAGCATTGGAAGAGAATAAATAGATTTCAAAAAGTCTATCGCGGGGGCGGACCGGGAAAAGGTTCAGGCCCCCGCTTTTCTTTGTGTAAATTAGTAAAAAAATATTGTAATGAACTCCAAATAGATCAAAGGATACTTAAGGGACAGGTGTTTTCATATATGATGGCTGATAGGGAGAAAGACCGCTACTCGCTGAGGGTAATGATTTTGTTTGGTCTGGTGGTATCGGTAATTATGGGGATATTCACTTTAAACATTTATTATTTCAGAGAGGTGGAAAAAAGTCTGGTGGAACAGACTTACCAGGATTTAAAGAGGGAGAATGACGAAGCATCCGCCTATCTCCAGGGAATGATCCGGGAAAGGTTTGAAATGCTGGAGATGTTTTCTGCATACTGTGATCTGCCGGAGGGAACGGAAAAGGAGAAATGGACGGAAAAACCAGAGACCTTCGAAAGGAAGGGCCTGCGGTTTGGAGTTTCCGATGGCCAGGGGATTATGTATTACATAGACCGTGAATCCCAGGATATTTCTGCCCGCAGTGATTATCAGAGAGCCTTAAAGGGAGAAAACAGTGTTTCCAGACTGCCTTCGGAAGACTTTAACGGGCAGGGCGGGATTGTGCTCACTGTTCCGGTGATAAGGAGCGGCCAGGTTGTAGGAGCGGCCTGTTTGGAGTATACCTCTGAAGAACTGGGGAAATATTTAAACAGTACGGAGTTAAGCCCATATGGTTCCAGCCTGGTTTTCACAAAATCAGGAGAACAGGTGGTCTCGTTCCCTGGGTACGAAAATCATGCCAATGTTTATGATATACTGAAAACCATGGAATTTAGGGATGGACAATCTTTGGAGCAGATGGAAAAAGCGGTGGAAAGCGGGCTTTCGGGATATGCCTCCTATTATCAGGAGGGCAGCAGGAAGCTTCTTTATTATCAGCCTGCGGAAATTGAAGACTGGATGGTGGCTTCCCTGGTGGAAACGGAAGGCTATGAGAGCGCTTTTAACAGGATCAGAAGACTGTCGGATATCTTTCTTGCAAGCACAGCTGCCATGGTGGCCAGTACGGTCCTGCTTATTTTTTGTATTATTTATTTACGGAAAAAGGAATCGAAACGGGCGCAAAAGGATTATTTAACAGGTGTTTATACCAGGGAAACGGCGAGAAAACTGGTGGAACAGAGATTAAAAGGCGGCGGGAAGAAGCGGTTTTATGCCTGCATGTTTCTTGATATTGACGATTTCAAAAAAATTAATGACACCTTTGGCCATCATAAGGGGGATCTGGTTTTGACCCAGGCAGGGCGGATTTTGAGCGACTGTACAAGAGAAGAGGATGTGATTGTCCGCTTTGGAGGGGATGAGTTCTGCATCTGGCTGTACGGTTTAAGCGGAAGGAAACAGCCTGAGGCCATTGCGAGACGGATATTAAATGCGTTCCACGCCTCCGGAACCATACATGCAAGCATCGGGATCACCCTGGTAGGAGAAGATGAGACGGAATACGACGCCATATTAAGACGGGCTGATCAGGCATTGTACCAGGCAAAGAGAAAAGGAAAGAATCAGTTTGCATTCCAGCTTTAAGTCTCGCGGAAAAACCATGAGTCCGGCACTCCTTGAAAGTCCTTTTGATTTCAGGTATAATGAAGTTTAATGTTTTTAAAATTACAAAAAGGAGAAAAGCATGAAAAAGCTTAGACTTGGAATTATTGGAAACGGTTATCTTGGAGGAATCATTGCACAAGCATGGAGAGATGGCTTATTGCCGGAGTATGAGCTGGTTGGGATCGTTGGAAGGACAAAGGAAAAGACAGATGCCCTTGCAGAGAAAATTGGATGCAGCTCCTGTGCAGGGATCGACGAACTGCTGGAATTAAAACCGGATTACATCGCCGAGGCGGCCTCCGGGAATTCGGTTAAGGACATGGCGGAGAAGATCCTGGCAAATGGCTGCAATCTCATCGTGCTGTCCATTGGGGCTTTTGCGGACAAGGAATTCTATGAGAAAGTAAAGGCCACGGCCGTAAAACATAATACCAGGGTTTACATCGCGTCAGGAGCGGTGGGCGGTTTTGATGTACTCCGTACGGTTTCTCTTATGGGAGAAGCCGCAGCCGGGATTGAAACAAGAAAAGGACCGGAATCCTTATGGAATACCCCTCTTTTTGAGGAACATTTAATGACTGATGAAGAAAGCACTATGGTGTTTGACGGCAATGCAAAAGAGGCGATCGGGCTTCTTCCTACTAAGGTGAATGTTGCGGTAGCGTCTTCCCTTGCGACTGTCGGGCCGGATAAAACCAGGGTGAACATTCACAGCATTCCGGGAATGATTGGAGATGACCATAAGATCACTGCGGAAATTGAAGGCGTGAAGGCTGTTGTGGATATTTATTCAAGCACCAGCGCCATTGCCGGCTGGAGTGTAGTGGCTGTCCTGCAGAATATTGTGTCACCGATCGTTTTTTAACCGAATCAAGTAGGGTCGCGGATTTTGATTATCCGTTTGATGGGAGGATAAGAAGATGTTTGAGAAGTTGGTTGCCATAGAGCCGGTGAGTTTGGTGGAAGAAGCAGAGAAAGAGCTTTTCCGTTATGCGAAACAGGTAGTAATGTATGAGGATATTCCCCGTGATGACGAGGAGATTATAAGGAGAATCGGAGATGCGGATGGGGTGCTTTTAAGCTACACCTCAAGGATCAGCCAGTTTGTCTTTGAAAGATGTCCTGGTATAAAGTATGTTGGGATGTGCTGCAGCCTTTATTCAAAGGAAAGTGCAAACGTGGATATTGCTTATGCGGAACAGCATGGGATTACGGTCCTGGGAATCCGCGATTACGGCGATGTCGGAGTGGTGGAATACGCAATCTGTGAACTGGTGCGCTTTCTTCATGGATATGACAGGCCCATGTGGAAAGATATGCCGGTAGAGATCACCGGATTAAAGGTAGGAATTGTTGGAATGGGTGTCTCCGGAGGTATGGTAGCTAATGCTTTAAAGCTTCTGGGAGCAGATGTTTCCTATTACAGCAGAAGCAGAAAACCCCAGTACGAGGAAAAGGGAATCGGGTACCGGCCTTTTGAAGAACTTTTGGAGAGCAGCGAAGTGGTATTTACCTGTTTAAATAAGAATGTAATTCTGCTGCACGAAGAAGAATTCCGGAGACTGGGAAATGGAAAGATCCTGTTTAATACGTCCATTGGGCCTGCCTTTGAACCTGAGNNCGGGGACAACCGGTTTGCCTGCGATACAGCGGGAGCTGCCGGGGCTGGGGAGCTTTTAGAGCATCCCAAGGTATTTTGTGTCAATGCTTCGGCCGGGAGAACCAAGCAGGCCTTTGGACTTTTAAGCGAAAAAGTGCTTGATAATATCCGGAGGTTTTTGGAGAATGGCAAAGTTTCTATTGTATAAAAAACCCTGGTAAGGTATAATAATTCCAAATGTCCAGAAAATCACCAATAGGAGGACCATGGGAAATGACCAGAAGTAAATTGCGCGAACACTGCTTTAAAATGCTCTTTTGTACGGATTTTTATCCGGCAGAGGAGAAGACAGGGCAGCTTATTCAATATTTTGAGGAACCGAAAGAGGATGATCTAAACGCAGAGGGTGTGGAAGAGATCATCCATGATGTCGACATGAGTGAAGAAAATGCTGCTTATTTAAGAGAAAGGGCAGAGTCCGTTATGGTCAGAATCCCGGAACTGGATTCAAAGATCAACGAAGTAGCCGAAGGATGGAAGACAAAACGTATGGGTAAGGCTGAACTTACCATTCTCCGTTTGGCCCTTTATGAGATTTTATTTGATCAGGATGTGCCGGAAAAGGTAGCCATCAATGAGGCTGTGGAACTGGCTAAAAAGTACGGCGGGAATGAAGCTCCGGCATTTATTAACGGAGTCCTGGCAAAGCTGGTGTAATATATGGCAAGTGTGTATTCCGTTACCCAGGTCAATGCCTATATTAAGAATATGTTTGCCCAGGATTTTGCCCTGAACCGGATCTCCGTTAAGGGTGAAGTGTCCAACTGTAAGTACCATACCTCCGGCCATATTTACTTTACCTTAAAGGACGGGAAATCGTCTATGGCGGCAGTGATGTTTGCCGGGCACAGGAAAGGTCTTGCTTTTAATCTGGAGGAAGGGCAGCAGGTGGTGGTAAAGGGCAGCGTGGAGGTCTATGAGCGGGACGGAAGATACCAGCTCTATGCCCAGGAGATTCCAAAAGAAGGAATCGGTGATCTGTTCGAAAGGTTCCAGAAACTGCGTGATGAACTGGAAGAGATGGGGATGTTTTCCCCTGAATATAAGAAACCCATTCCAAAGTATGGGACAACCGTAGGAATCGTAACGGCTCCTACCGGTGCGGCTATCCGGGATATTATGAATATATCGGCCAGACGAAACCCTTAT
>DJBG01000208.1 GCA_002429965.1 Hungatella sp. UBA5982 | reverse complement strand
AAGCCGCTTTTAAAAGGCCGGTTATGGTATGAAGGGGCGTGGTTTTTCCGGCGCCGTTGGCGCCTATCAGGGCCACGATCTCACCCTCGTTTACTTCAAAGGAAATACTCTTAAGCGCCTTGATGACGCCATAATATACTTCCAGATCTTTTACTTCAAGTAGTGCCATGCATTAAGCCTCCTTATTCTCCCAGATATGCCTTGATGACCTCCGGATCATTGAGCACCTCCGCTGTTTTACCCTGTGTAAGAACCTGGCCGAAATTCAGCACGGTCAGCTTTTCACAGATGCCGGAAACAAGCTTCATGTCGTGTTCAATTAACAGGATGGTCATATCAAAATTATCCCGTACAAAGCGTATGGTGTCCATAAGCTCTGTGGTTTCATTGGGATTCATACCGGCTGCCGGTTCATCTAAGAGCAAAAGCTTAGGACCTGTGGCAAGGGCACGGGCAATCTCCAGCTTCCTCTGCTTTCCGTATGGAAGGTTGGAAGCAAGGATGTCCTTTTCTTCATCAAGGCCAAATACTTTTAAAAGCTCTATGGCCCGTTCATCCATCTCTTTTTCTACCTTAANNCCGGTCTTAACATTATCAAGAACAGTTAATTCCTTAAACAGGCGGATATTCTGAAAGGTCCTTGCGATTCCGGCCCTGTTGATATCCACTGTTTTTTTCCCTGTCATGTTCTCCCCGTCCAATAAAATAGTACCTGTATTGGGTTTATATACACCGGTTAAAAGGTTAAAGATCGTGGTTTTACCTGCTCCATTTGGGCCGATAAGACCATAAAGCTGTCCTTTTTTAATGGTGATGCTGAAATTATCTACGGCGCGCAGTCCGCCAAAGGAAATTCCAAGATTCTTGATTTCCAGTAAAGCCATGGTTATGCCCTCTCCTTCTCTGCCCTGTTCTTATGAAAATACCGTTTCCTGAAATCGATTAATTTTGGACTCCAGTTAAAAATCATCATGACGATCAGGATGATGGCGTAAATCAGCATCCGGTAGTTATTTAAACCTCTCAAAAGCTCCGGAAGCAAAGTCAGGATAACTGCAGAGATCATGGAACCCCGGATATTTCCGATTCCGCCGAGAACCACAAATACAAGAATCATGATGGACTGGTTATAGCCAAAATTCTTCTGTGTCGCAGTAAGGGCAGAGAGGTTATGGGAATACAGTACACCGGCCACGCCTGCCAGGGAGGCGGAAATGGTAAAGGCCATTAATTTGTACTTTGTTATGTTGATGCCAATGGATTCCGCCGCAATGCGGTTGTCACGTACAGACATGATGGCCCGTCCGGATCTGGAATGAATTAAATTCAAAACGATAACCAGAGTGATCAAAATAAGGATTACACCAATGGTGAAGGTCGAGTTTTTTGGCGTTCCTGTAATTCCCTGGGCGCCGTTTAAGATCACCTTTCCCTCTTTTGCCATATGGAGAGCCGCAGCATTTTTCACGGAAAAATGAAACCCTTGCGCATCCTTTCCAATGTAAATCACGTTTATCACGTTTTTAATAATTTCTCCAAATGCCAGGGTCACAATGGCTAAATAATCTCCCCGAAGCCTTAATACCGGAATCCCAACCACAATGCCGGCCAGTGCCGCAAAAAAAGCGCCGATTAAAATGGCGAAAAAGAAACGGATTCCCTGATTTGGAATGGCTTCCAGCATGGTAATGGAAAACAGGGAACTGGAAAAAGCTCCCACACACATGAAGCCTGCATGTCCCAGACTTAGTTCTCCAAGGATTCCTACGGTTAAGTTTAAGGATATTGCCATAATCGTATAAATGCAAAGAGGCACTAAAAGGCCCTTCATCAGGCTGCTTACATGGCCCGCATTTACAAGAAGCTGTACAATAATATATGCAGCGATCACTAACCCAAAGGTTATCATGTTGCTTCTTAAAGTCTTATTCAAACGGAAATTCATCTTCTTACTTTTTTCCATATCGTCCACCTATACTTTCTCGTTAATCTTCTTGCCAAGGATTCCTGTAGGCTTTACAAGAAGAACGACAATAAGGACTCCAAATACGATGGCATCGGAAAGCTGGGAAGAAATATAAGCCTTACTTAAGTTTTCAATCACGCCCAGTAAAAGTCCGCCGATAAATGCTCCCGGAATGGATCCGATCCCGCCAAATACGGCAGCTACGAATGCCTTAATGCCTGGCATGGAGCCGGTATAAGGGGTAAGAGTCGGATAGGCGGAACAAAGAAGCGCACCGGCCACAGCAGCCAGAGCAGAGCCAATGGCAAAAGTAAGGGCAATGGTTCCATCCACATTAATTCCCATGAGCTGGGCGGCTCCCTTATCTTCCGATACGGCAAGCATGGCCTGTCCTGCTCTTGTCTTCCTGATAAACATAGTCAGACCGATCATAATGACGATACAGCTGATGATCGTGACAATGGTCTCACCGGAAATGGTCAGCTTTCCCTGTGAAAGCTTAAGCGCCGGAACTGTTACGACAGAAGTAAAAGATTTCGGATTAGAACCAAAAACGAGCAGTGCGATGTTTTGGAGTAAGTAGCTCACACCGATTGCCGTGATCAGAACCGCAAGAGGACTTGCCATACGGAGAGGACGGTAAGCGACGCCCTCAATGACAACGCCAAGTACCGTGCATAGGATCACTGCAAGGAGTATGCCGGCGACCGGGCCTAAGCCCATTGTGCTGACGACTGTGAACACCACGTATCCTCCAATCATAATTACATCGCCATGAGCAAAGTTAAGCATCTTGGCAATGCCATATACCATGGTATATCCCAAGGCAATGATCGCATAAACACTGCCCAGGCTTAGGCCATTAATAAAATAGGATATGAAACTCATCATACCATCGCACCTCATTCGTTGTTTATTTTAAAAGAAGAGGGTCGTCCTCTGGACGACCCTCTATTGGGTCATTTACCAAATGAATGAAATTCAGTAATTACATTGCTGTGTAAACACCGTTTACAATCTTAACTGCTTTTGGAGCCTTATCCGGTTCTCCGTCCTTGGACCACTTCATGTTCTCGCCTGTTAAGCCGTTTACGGATATTTCTGTCATAGATGTCTTTAAAGCATCACAGATTGCGGAAGCGTCCATATCTGTTGTAAGTCCGGACTTTTCAGCAGCAGCCTTGATGGCGTAAACCGCATCATAACCATCAGCAGCAAACTGGTTCGGTGTCTCACCGTATTTCTCTTTGAAAGTGGTAACAAATTTCTGAGTCAGTTCATCCGTTGCATCAGCGGCAAATGGTGTCAGAAGCATTACATTTTCAGCTAAGGAAGTATCGAAATTTTCTACGGTTAAAAGTCCGTCAAGTCCGTCGCAGCCAAAGAACTGCGTCTCATATCCCATCTGCTTTGCCTGTGCAAGGATCAGGGAAGCCTGGGAATAGTAAATCGGAAGGAATACAAGTTCAGCGCCTGAATCCTGTGCCTTCTGAAGCTGTACGGAGAAGTTGGTATTGTTGTCTGCGGTAAAAGCCTCATCAGACACAATTTCAATTCCCTGGTTCGCTGCTTCAGAAAGGAATTTATCATGGATACCGGATGAATAAACATCGGAGCTGTCATAAATGATGGCAACCTTAGTAGCCAGCTTGTTCTCACCAATGTACTGTGCGGAAGCTGCTCCCTGGTTAGGATCGGAGAAGCATACACGGAACTGGTTGTCAAACTTTGCACAGTCTACAGCAGAGCCGGAAGGAGTGAGCTGGAATATATTGTCGTTACTGGATTCCGCGCCTACTGCGATACAGGGAGCGGAGGTGACGGTACCGACTAACATCTGCATACCCCAGTCCTTTAAGGTATTGTACGCATTTACTGCTTTTTCCGTATCGTTTTCATCATCCTGGAAGTTGTACTCAATCTGAGCGCCGTTAATTCCGCCATTTGCGTTGATTTCGTTAATGGCAAGTTCCGCACCGCGCATAACAGCCTGTCCATAAATCGCTGTACTTCCGGTAATCGGACCGATACCGCCGATTTTAAAGGATCCTTCTCCAGAAGCCTTTGCTGCTTCCGTGGATTCTCCTGATGCCGCTTTTGTTTCCCCGGCAGCGGTAGTTTCTGTAGTTTTGCCGCTTCCACAGGCAGTTAAAGATGCTGCCAAAGCAACTGCCATAGTAAAACTCAGTAACTTCTTCATAGATTTTTTCATAATCCATTCCTCCTCATAGAACGTTTTATATATACAGTTCTTGTGACATGATTTACGTGATAAAGGCAGAAATATACAGCCGGAATCCAGCAAATCACCTGTTCGATGAGCCAAGGGCAGATCGAACCCCGTTGACTATACATAGTCTTTATAATAAAATGGCTTTTAAAAAAAGTCAACTGATTTTAATTTAATTATGAAAAAATCGACATGTTTCCTTTTTCCTGTCTGTGCTTAAATGATGAAACATCATTTGTCCCAGGGAAGATCAGAGCTTTCAATGGTCTTATCCCTGAGCATCAGCTCTTTGACAGCCTCTGAGGCTGGTTTGTTATCGAATAAAACTGCATTTACCTGCTCCACAATCGGCATGGAAACATCGTGTTTTTCCGACAGGGCCAGAGCGGCTTTGGCAGAATAAATGCCTTCCACCACCATCTTCACTTCTTTTGTAGCTTCCTCCATGGTCCGTCCCTGGCCGATTAAGATTCCGGCTCTCCGGTTCCGGCTGTGCATACTGGCACAAGTCACGATCAGATCCCCGATTCCGGACAAGCCGCAAAAGGTCTGGAATTTACCTCCCATTTCCGTTCCAAGCCTGGATATCTCAGCAATGCCCCTAGTGATCAAAGCCGCTTTTGTGTTATCTCCGTAGCCCAATCCATCTGCGATTCCGGCAGCAAGGGCGATGACATTTTTAAGGGAGGCTCCAAGCTCGATTCCCTGGATGTCAGGGCTTGTGTATACCCGGAAAACCTCACTCATAAAGATTCCCTGAATGTATTCTGCTGTCTTTCTGGTACGGGCACCTGCCACGCAGGTGGTAGGAAGGTTTTTGCTCACCTCTTCCGCATGGCTGGGTCCGGAAAGGACTGCCACATCTGCCATAGGAAGTTCTTCTTCCAATATTTCGGAAAGGGTCATAAGAGAGGATTCCTCGATCCCTTTTGCAACGTTGACCACTACCTGGCCGTATCTGCAAAATGGATTCATCTTTCGTGCCGTGGAACGGACATATACGGAAGGAACTGCAGTTATCAGAAGATCCCTTCCTGTCATGGTTTCCTCTAAATCCTCCGTAAAAGCNNCGATTTCATCTCCGAAATCTCCTCGGGAAGAGCCGACCAAACGGTCACCTCATGACCATTATTATATAGAAGAGCCGCAAGCGCTATTCCCCAGCTTCCCGAACCGACCACTCCGATTTTAGCCATTTTCTTCACCTCATTTTATTTTTTTCCTGATCCAAAGGAAATTTTATTCTCTCTGCCGCGGACAAGGCGTCCGATATTTGCACGGTGGCGCCAGAACGCCTGACCGCTTATGAGTGCCGCCACTATGTAGAATTCCGGCAGCAATCTTTGATCAATACCATACGCTCCCAGCTTTCCAAATAGGATCAGCCATACAAAAAGGATCGTTGCAACCACCAGGGAGCCCAGAGAAACATATCTTGTTATGGCAACGATCAAAATAAATGCCACCAAGCATAAAAGCATCATTCTTAAATCAGTGGCTACGATCAGTCCGGCAGTGGCTGCAATGCCCTTGCCGCCTTTGAAATTAAGGTAAAACGGGTAGTTATGGCCTAGAATAACGCCAAAGCCCGTGTATAATATCAGAAGATAAATCATCTCCGGCTGGGACTTAAACAAGACCCGGATCATCAGGCAAGGAATCAATGACTTTAAAAAATCACCAAAAAAGACCACTGCTCCGGCCTTTGCCCCCATGACCCTTAAGGCGTTGGTCGTACCGGAATTACCGCTTCCGTAATTGCGGATATCGATTTTATGAATCTTTCCGTAAAAATAACCGGACTGCAAGAGTCCAAATAAATAACCTGCAAAAAGACAGATGATTCGTTCCATACTACTGTTCCTTTCCGCTTCTTTCTCTATATATAAACTTAAGGGAGGTTCCCTTGAAACCGAATGCTTCCCGGATCCTGTTTTCTAAGTATCTGGTATAGGAAAAGTGGGTAAGTTCCTTGTCATTTATAAAGATTACAAAAGTCGGAGGCTTTACAGCTACCTGGGTGATATAATAGAGCCTTAACCGCTTGCCCTTGTCAGACGGAGGCTGTTGAAGCGCCACGGCTTCTGTCATGATTTCGTTTAGAACTCCGGTAGCTACCCGAAGGGTCTGGTTCTCCCGAACCATATCAATCACCTCGAACAGCTTATTCATCCTTTGGCCGGTTTTTGCAGAAATAAATACGTACTCTGCGTAAGGCATAAAGGATAGGGTGTTCTTAATCTTGTTTGTATATTCATATATGGTCTTATCATTCTTTTCAATGGCATCCCATTTGTTGACCGCAACAATGATGCCCTTACCACGCTCATGAGCAATACCTGCAATTTTTGCATCGTGCTCAGTTACGCCTTCTTCCGCGTCAATGACCACCACCACCACATCGGCACGTTCAACTGCCGTAACGGTACGGATGATGCTGTAGCGCTCCAGCTCTTCTTTGATCTTATTTTTCCGTCTAAGTCCTGCCGTATCAATGAACACATATTCGGTGCCATTATGGACGATCTCCGTATCCACCGCATCCCTGGTAGTTCCTGCAATGTTGGAAACAATGACCCGGTTTTCTCCCAAAAGCTGATTTATAATAGAAGCTTTGCCTACGTTTGGCTTTCCCACAATCGCAATTCTCGGCCTGTCATCCTCTTCTTCCTCTGTATCAAAGGTGCCAAAATGTTTTGCCACCTCATCAAGAAGTTCTCCAAGGCCCAGTCTGGAGGCTGCAGAAACCGGAACCGGATCACCGATTCCTAAATTATAGAACTCATATACATCATTACCAAACTTCTGGAAGCTGTCCACCTTATTGACTGCAAGGACAACAGGCTTTTTTGATTTCCGAAGAATGTCTGCGACCTTGGAATCCGCATCCACCAATCCCTGACGGACATCCACGATAAAAACGATGACATCTGCGGTGGCAATGGCGATCTCCGCCTGCTCCCGCATCTGGGACAGTATGATGTCACTGCTGTCCGGCTCAATACCCCCAGTATCAATCAGGGTAAAATTCATATTCAGCCAGGTACAGTCTGCATAGATACGGTCCCTGGTAACGCCTGGTGTGTCCTTTACAATAGAAATGGTATCACCGGCTAAAACATTAAACAACGTAGACTTTCCCACATTGGGGCGGCCTACGATAGCAACCACTGGTTTACTCATATGTTATTTCCTTTCTCTATTTCGCCATGCTTTTTGGGCATAAAGGTATGCCCGCAGGGTGTTTCTTCCTCTTACCCACGTTTACTGGTCATAAAGGGATACCCATAGGGTACTTCCCCTTTTCTGCACGATTTTCCGGTCATAAAGGGATACCTGCAAGGGTGTTTAACTCATATCCTTCATAAGAAGCTTCACTCTCTTCTACCGGCTCAAGAACCGCCTGTACAAAATCCTGACCGCTTGATTTTACAATATCTACCTGTACTTGTAAAGCATTTTGTACATCCTGGCGGGTCAGGTCATCAAGAAATACCTCTTCTCCGCTTCGGAACATGCATTCCGGAAGCAATAACCGTCTGCCCAGTGCCTTACCCTTAAGCTGTCCGATTAAGTCCTGGCCGGTGATTAAGCCTGCCACTGTGATTTGCTCGCCGAAAAAGACATTGGTAATCGGATAAATGTGAATGACCCGCCCGGGAAACTTTTCCTGTACCAGTTTTGCATGTCTTTCAATATAAGGGGCAGCAAGTCTTCCTGTTGCTATTGAGATCTCTTCAGACTTATGGTCATCCTCCATGGTTTCCAGAGCGGCCTTAATCTCCTCATCCAAAAGCCGGAGCATGCCTACGCCGTTTTCCAGCTGAATATATCCGTCGTAACAGTTCTGTTCCGGAAAGGGCAGCCCCGCCAGGATATAAAGCTCATCACTGGCATGAATGAAATGGTTTCCATGGGTTTTATACAGCTTTTTCTGCCATCGTCCGATGATTTTCACGATCTCTTTTGCATCCTCAGACGTAAAGGGCTGTAAAGGATACAGACCATCCCGGTATTTTGACATTCCAACAGGGACTGCGGATACGCTCTCCATATATGGAAGGTATTTTGATAAATCCTCTATGGTCCTCTCCAGCTCCTTTCCGTCATTGACGCCCTTACACAGCACGATCTGTCCGTTCATGGGGATCTCTGCCTCATACAGCCTTTGGATCTTATCCAGGGCTTTGCCTGCAAACCGGTTATGAAGCATCTCACACCTTAAGGCGGGATTGGTGGTATGGACGGAAATGTTGATAGGTGCCAGCTTAAACTTAATGATACGGTCAATGTCATGATCGCTCATGTTAGTCAGCGTCACGTAGTTTCCCTGTAAAAAGGAAAGCCTGGAATCGTCATCCTTAAAGTACAGGGTCTCTCTCATTCCAGGTGGCATCTGGTCTATAAAGCAGAAAATGCATTTATTCCGGCAGGATCTGTATTCGCTCATCAGTCCGTTTTCAAAGGTAATCCCAAGATCCTCATATTGGTTTTCTATTTCCAGCTCCCATTCTTCCCCGTCTTTCTTTTTCACGGTCATGAGAATGGACTCGCTGTTAATATAATACTCATAATCAAAAATGTCTTCCAGTTCATGACCATCTATGGACAGGACCGTATCCCCTGGCTCCAGTTCCAGCTGATCTGCAATGGAACCGGAATCAACTTCTTTTATGATATGTCCTCTTTTGCTCATTTTAATTTTACCTTTCTGTAGCTGTCCCATATATCATAACAAGATTGTTACTCTTTGTAAAGGAAGCCTTTTTTGTTTTTTTCATGGAAATACCGCCCAGGCTATTGACGCATTATGTCAATCAATGGTATAAAAGGGTGTAAGATTAAAAGCAGGCAGTCTTACGACTGGCTGTTGATTTATTATGGAGGAATCTTTGTCATGGCAAATGATTATGTATTTAACGACCAGCTACCTGTTGCTTCCTTGAAGATCGCAGCGCTGGAAAGCTGCCGGGAATTGGCCGGGAAAGTAAACGACCACATTGTAGGTTTCCGCAGAAATGATATCCAGGAGCTTATACGCCGCAAAGCTGATCTTCACTATCGCGGATATGATGTTGACTCCTATCTTCTTAAGTGCGAATGCCCGCGTTTTGGAAGCGGAGAAGCAAAAGGCATCATCAGGGAATCTGTCCGGGGTACGGACGTATTTGTGATGGCGGACGTCACCAATAACAGCATAACCTATACGGTCAATGGTTATACCAACCATATGTCCCCTGACGATCATTATCAGGATTTAAAAAGAATCATCGGCGCCTGCAGCGCAACGGCCCACAGGGTATGTGTCATTATGCCGTTTTTATATGAAAGCCGTCAGCATAAGAGAACCAAAAGGGAATCTTTAGACTGTGCCATGGCCTTAGAAGAACTGGTTCATATGGGAGTCAACAACATCATTACCTTTGACGCCCACGATCCCAGAGTCCAAAATGCCATCCCATTAAACGGATTTGACAATTTTATGCCCACCTACCAGTTTGTCAAGGCCGTATTAAGGAAGTATCCGAATTTAAGGATTGACAAAGAGCATTTAATGATCATCAGCCCGGATGAGGGCGCCATGGACCGTGCCGTATACTTAGCAAACAACTTAAGTGTAGACATGGGTATGTTTTATAAAAGACGGGATTACTCCAAAGTGATTGACGGGCGGAACCCTATCGTTGACCATGAGTTCTTAGGTGCCTCCGTAGAGGGCAAGACGGTGCTGATCGTAGACGATATGATCTCTTCCGGGGAGAGCATGCTGGATACGGCTAAGGAATTAAAGGAGCGGAAAGCGGATAAGGTGATCGTTTGCTGTACCTTTGGCTTATTCACCAATGGATTGGCTAAATTTGACGAGTATTACAGCCGTGGCTACATAGACTGTGTTGTAACAACAAATTTAAATTACCGTCCAAAGGAATTGCTGGAAAGAGAATGGTATGTGGAAGCAGACATCAGTAAATACATTGCGGCAATTGTGAATTCCTTAAATCATGATGTACCCATAAGTACCGCCCTTTCATCTACTGACAAGATACAGAATTTGTTAAAAAAATATCTGGCATAAGAAACGCCCCGCTTTCGTAAAAGCGGAAAGGAGTATTGCGCGCTGGCATGAAATCAGGATAATTCCATGCCAGGGGCAATGCTCCTTTTTATTTTTTTTCAGTGATTCCTAAAAATGCAGCTAAATTTCCTCTCTCATTCCCGGTGGTCCGATGGGAAAATAAAAGATCCGAATTACAATGGGTGCAGATATCCGTAACCTGGATGTTTTCCTGCTTTACCCCTGTCTCCAGCAGCACAATTTCATTTGCCCGCCAAAGGTCAAGCAAATATTTCCCATCTTCCTTTTCAGATAATATGTTACCCCAATGCTTCTTATCAAACCCTTTCATAAACTCCTGGGCGACCTCGCTTCCCACCTCATAGCAATCCTTGCAAATGCTGGGGCCGATGCAGGCGATCACATCCACCGCCTTTGTACCAAAGGCTTCCTCCATCTTCTTAACAGTAACTTCCCCCATGCGTTTCACGGTTCCCCTCCAGCCGGAATGGCTGAGCCCAATCGCCCGGTGGACTGGATCCAGAAAATAAAGGGGGACACAATCTGCATAAAAAGTGACCAGGGTAATTCCAGGAACATTGGTGATCAATCCATCCACGTCTTCATAATCCCGTTCCTTTATAATTCCTTTCCCTGCATCCTCTTCTGTGACCAGCCGTACATTGGTGGTATGGGTCTGATAAGATAAAACCATTCGGTTCACATCTACTCCCAGTGCTTTTCCCATCCGACTGTAGTTTTCTCGGACATGCTTTGGATTGTCTCCCCGGGTAAATGTAAAATTCATAGTAGCAAACTTTCCCTGGCTGACGCCGCCAAACTTCGTCGAAAATCCATGTTTCACCAGCCCGGTTCTTTCTAAAATCGGAAAAGACAAATAAGGTACCTTTTCCACTGTCGTATAATCCATTTGTATATCACTAGCTTTTCGTTTCCACATATCTTCCATCACACCTTTGTTTAAAATGCGTCTTTAATCAGCCGGATTTCCTGTCCCAGAATTGCCACCACATCAAACCGGCAGGGAATGTCCTCTCCCAGATGGCTCCGGTACAGATATCTCTTGGCGGCATCCCTGATTTTTCTCTGCTTGAGAAGATGGACTGCTTCCGCAGGATCCCCTTTTTCCAGATTCCGCCGGTACTTTACCTCTATAAAGACGAGTTCCTTTCCATCCTTTGCAATGATATCAATTTCTCCCTTACGGTCCCCATAATTCCGTTCCAATATTACATATCCTTTACTTTCCAGATATGCGGCCGCCGCTTCCTCAAACTCACTTCCAATCTCCCGATGGTTTTTCAAAGACAGCCTCCCACAAAATTCTTANNAATTCTTAATGAAACTGCGCCTGTGAATGGGACAGGGGCCAAACTCCTTTAAGGCATTAATATGAACAGCCGTTCCATATCCTTTATGCTTTGCAAAACCATACTCCGGGAATATTTTATCATACTCCTCCATCATATGATCCCTGGTCACTTTTGCCATAATGCTTGCTGCGGCAATTGACACACTTTTTGAATCACCCTTGATAATAGGGACCTGGGAAACGGCAATACCTGGTATTGTAACCGCATCATTTAAAAGGACTTCCGGCTCCACTCCCAATTTACTTATGGCCTGCCTCATCGCTTCATAAGTGGCCTGCAGAATATTTATTTCGTCGATTCTGTCTGCTCCGACCACTCCCACCGCAAAAGCGGAGGCTTTTTCCTGGATCTCTTCATACAGGGCTTCCCGCCGTTTCTCTGACAGCTTTTTTGAATCATTTAAAAAAAGAATCTCACAAGCCCTGGGAAGGATCACCGCACCGGCCACCACCGGACCCGCAAGGGGCCCGCGTCCTGCCTCGTCGATTCCGCAGACCAGTACATGATCCTCATACCGGTATTCAAACTCTTTCATGATCTCCAGGCGTTCTCGTTCCGCTTGAAGTTTTTCTTCAGTAATTTTTCTCATTTCTTTAAGCTCCCATTTTATGATTGAAAAACAGGGTCTTGCTCTTTTTCCAAAAAGCAAAACCCTACATTTAATTCCGGCTACTGCACAGGAAGTTCCAGAGTCATCCGTCCCAGCTTACCGCTTCTGAAATCGTCAATCAAAAGATTCGAAGCCTTCACCAGATCCAGTTCTCCGCCCTTTGCAAGACAGGCCCTGGCCCGTGCAACCTGCATTAATGCCTCCAGGGAATCCTCTGTTTCTATTCCATATCTTTCAGAAAGAACCTTGGGGTATTCTTTTGTCAGGAAACGAATGAGTTCCATGGCCAGCTCATCCTTATTCAATATCTCGTCATTTACGGATCCAATGAGGGCGAGTTTGATTCCTACCTGCTGATCCTCAAATTTCGGCCACAAAATGCCGGGCGTATCAAGAAGTTCTAAGCTTTTATTGAGCCTGATCCATTGATTTCCTTTGGTCACTCCTGGCCTGTTTCCTGTTTTTGTGCATGCTTTTCCTGCAAAGGAATTGATGAAAGTAGACTTTCCCACATTGGGAATCCCAACCACCATGGCTCTCACCGGGCGGTTTAATATTCCTCTTCTGCGGTCACGTTCTATTTTCTCCTTGCATGCCTCCTGAACAACTCCGTTAATCTGCTTTAGTCCTGCCCCGCTTTTAGAATTCACCTTGACAACGTGACAGCCCTTGGCTACAAAATAAGACTCCCAGGCGCTGTTGCAGCGCTCATCCGCAAGATCGGATTTATTAAGCAGAACAATTCGCGCCTTTCCGGCCCCCAATACATCAATATCAGGGTTCCGGCTGCTTAAGGGGACTCGCGCGTCCACCAGTTCTATTATCAAATCAATTAATTTGATATCTTCCTTCATGGCTCTTTTGGCTTTGGTCATATGACCTGGATACCATTGTATATTCATATTATTCCTCTACTTTAAACGAATTAGTTCCATTTTTATAAAAGGCAGCATCCGGAACCATACCTTTCCCTGGATCTGTCCTCTGCTTACATTTCCGATATTAGCAAAACGGCTGTCCTCGCTGCTGTCTCTGTTATCACCCAGCAGAAAATATTCATCTTCCCCGAGTTTCACCAGCTTTTCCGCAAGCCCGGCCAGAGAGATCCTGCCAGAGCCGGACGGCTCTTTTAACTTTTCGCCGTCAATAAATATTTCATCGTTTTTTATCTGCACAGTTTCACCTGGCAGGCCGATGACTCTTTTTACATTCATTTTCTGGTCTTCTCTTTGAAACACAACCACGTCAAAACGATCAGGGTTTCCAAAATCATAAGCCAGCCGATCCATCAAGACCACATCATCTGAGGCGAGAAGAGGAAGCATGGAATGCCCTGCAATCACGATCTGTGTTCCATAAGCATAGACCAGAAACCATGCAAATGCAATCACTACTACAATGTCAACAACCCAGTTGACTATTTGCCGGAGCTTATTACTATCTTCACTGTGATAAAAATCCATGTATGAAACACCCCATCTATTGTAAGGAAGTTCGATTCGCTTGGCATAATTGACCATTCGGTGAGCATGGTGAACGGAACTCCCTTAAGTACCATGCCAAGAAAGGGACAATTTGCATTGTCCCCCTCACCTAATCCGGAATTATTTAA
Organism: Hungatella sp. UBA5982; assembly: GCA_002429965.1. GTDB lineage: Bacteria > Bacillota > Clostridia > Lachnospirales > Lachnospiraceae > Lacrimispora. The sequence goes on along the minus strand of DJBG01000208.1, from coordinate 8,898 downwards.
CTGATTCTTTAACCTTGGCAGCCTTACCAACTCTGTCTCTTAAGTAGTAAAGTTTTGCTCTTCTTACTTTACCTCTTCTTACAACTTCAATGTTGTCTACAGAAGGGGAATGTAATGGCCAGGTCTTCTCAACGCCGATGCCGTTAGAATTCTTTCTTACGGTAAATGTTTCTCTGGCGCCGCCGTTCTGTCTTTTGATAACGGTTCCTTCAAAAATCTGGATTCTTTCGCGGGCACCCTCTTTGATCTTGTTGTATACCTTAACGGTATCGCCAACATTGAACTGAGGAACTTCCTGCTTTAACTGTGCTGCTTCAATTTTCTTAATAATCTCATTCATTGTGTGAACCTCCTAGATATTATTTGATGTTCTTAATACTTCATTATGAAATCCGTAACAGAGGACCATCGCCTTTTCATCACAACGTGTTACATTTTATCATAAAGAGACTTGGAATGCAAGTCCTTTTTCGCCAAGGGGATATTCGCAATCCCCAGCCATCACTTAATGCTTTTCGCATTTGAAGTGGGGGACTTACTGGATTCGGTTAAATTATTCCCGTTTTTCCTGCTCATTTTCAAGCTTTTTTAAATATTCCGCTTCTTTTTTGGACAGGTTGGCATCCGCTAAAAGATCCGGCCTGCGTTCCAGGGTCCGTTTAATGGATTGTTCCCTTCTCCAGACATCGATATTTTTATGATGACCGGATAAAAGGATATCAGGAACCCGAAGCCCCCTATACTCTTCCGGCCTGGTATACTGGGGATATTCCAGGAGATTATCGTGGAAGGACTCAAACTCTGCAGAGGCATCGTTGTTTAAAACCCCGGGAATCAGCCGGGAAATGCAGTCAATCATGACCATGGCCGGAAGCTCGCCTCCTGTCAGCACATAGTCGCCAATGGAAAGATAATCCGTTGCAACAAGCTCCAAAGCTCTCTCATCAATTCCTTCGTAATGACCGCATAGGAACACAAGGTCTTCTTCCTTTGCCAGCTCCTCTGCAATTCTTTGGTTAAAAACCCTCCCCTGAGGAGTCATGTAAATAACCCGGGGCTTTTTCCCGATCTTCTCACACAAGTCATCATACGCCTCACAGATAGGCATGGGCTGCATGACCATTCCGGCTCCGCCTCCATAGGGATAATCATCCACATGGCGGTGTTTGTCTGTTGAATATTCCCGGATATCAATGGCTTCAATGGAGAGCAGGCCCTTTTCCGCTGCTCTCCCGATAATACTGGTGTGGAGGCCGTTTAGGACCATCTCAGGAAACAGGGTTAATATGTGATAATTCATTGTCTATTTCCACTCCTCTATCTTAATCCAGAAGCCCGTCCATGATGTGAACCGTAACAATTCCTTCTGTTAAATCCACATTCAACACGCATTCCTTGATTGCCGGAAGCAGGACTTCCTTCCCTTCGGCCGTTTTTACTTCATAGACGTCATTGGCTCCGGTCTTGATCACATCGGTCAGGGTTCCAAATTCTTCTCCATCCTCAGTGACTACACGAAGTCCGATTAAGTCAACAATGAAATTTTCATCCGGTCCCAGTTCCACAGCCTGGTCTCTGGTTATGAGCAAATCTTTTCCTTTATATTTTTCAATGTCTTCAATGGAATCATATCCTTTAAACTTAAGGATTACCATATTTTTGAAAAACTTTACCCCCTGGATTTCCAGATTCATATGCTCCCGTCCGGTATCCAGGATTACATCTTTTAAACTGTTAAAACGGTTTACATCATCTGTGGTTGGATAAACCTTTACTTCTCCTCTCACCCCGTGGGTGGAGGAAATCACGCCAACTCTTAACAAATTATCCATCTGTCTCTCCATATCGTGAAAAGGAAGTCTGATTCGCTCTACTTACCTTCTTTCAGTAAATCATGTCAAAGAAACCGGATATCGCTATCCGGCTTAATTATTAGTATTTGCACAAAGAAGTTCGATTCATGCCAAAAGGACCGTCGTCCCGACAGGCCGGCGGTCTTTTCCGGTTACTGGATTTCTACAGTAACTCTTTTGTCTTCTTTGGAAGCTGCTGCTTTTACAACAGAGCGGATAGCCTTTGCAATCCTTCCCTGCTTGCCGATTACCTTACCCATGTCGGAAGGCGCTACCGTAAGTTCGAGGATTATCTCATCATCTTTTACGGTTTCAGTAACAACAACCTGATCCGGATCATCAACCAGTGCTCTTGCAATTACTTCTACTAATTCCTTCATATGCTTCACCTCTCACTACTGGATACCGGCGATCTTTAAAAGCTTGCTTACGACTTCGGTTGGCTGAGCACCTTNNAACCACTTCTTAGCATTCTCTTCATTAAACTTGATTACGCTTGGTTCTGTGGTAGGATCATAGTAACCAACCTCTTCGATGAATCTGCCATCTCTTGGAGATCTGGAATCTGCAACTACAATTCTATAGAAAGGAGCCTTTTTCTGACCCATTCTTTTTAATCTCATTTTTACTGCCATTTTGAAATTCACCTCCTTAAATCTTGGATTCTAAAACTAATTTATAGCGAACGCAGTAATCTGCTTTGCTAACGTTAAATAGTAACTAAAACGGTAATTTCAGCTTGCCGAGCAAACCGCCGTGACGCTTTCCGCCGCCCATCATGCCGGGAAGCTGTTTCATCATCTTCTTCATCTGGTCAAACTGCTTGACTATGCGGTTTACCTCTGTGATATCCACGCCCGCGCCCTTAGCCACACGCTGTTTTCTGGAAGCATTCTTCATAAGCTCCGGATTCAGCCGTTCTTTGCTGGTCATGGAAAGAATGATCGCTTCTACCCGGTCCATGGCTTTTTCATCAAAATCCATATCTTTCATTTGTCCCATGCCCGGCATCATGCCTAAAATGCTTGCCATACCGCCCATTTTCTTTACCTGGTTCATCTGGTCCAGAAAATCGTTGTAATCAAATTCCGCCTTGCGTAGTTTTTGGGACAACTCTTTTGCTTTTTCTTCGTCAACCTGGATTTCAGCCTTTTCAATAAGAGAAAGGATATCTCCCATACCAAGTATTCTGGAAGCCATACGGTCCGGATAAAACTGTTCCAAATCCGAAAGCTTTTCTCCCATACCTACATAAAGGACCGGTTTTCCAGTCACTGAACGGATTGAAAGAGCAGCACCGCCACGGGTATCACCGTCCAGCTTGGTAATGATGACGCCGTCAATACCAATTTTGTCGTTGAACATTCCTGCAACATTTACCGCATCCTGTCCTGTCATGGCATCTACTACAAGTATCGTCTGATGAACATCTACCACATCTTTAATTTCGATCAGTTCGTTCATCATGTTTTCATCAATGTGAAGGCGGCCAGCCGTATCCAGAATAATCACATTCTGATCATTCTTTGCAGCATAGGCAATCGCGGCCTTTGCAATATCTGCCGGCTTATGGTTTTCTCCCATGGAAAACACAGGGACGCCCTGCTTCTCTCCATTGATCTGCAGCTGCTTGATAGCAGCCGGACGGTAAACGTCACAGGCAACGAGAAGCGGCTTTCTGCCCTTTGCCTTAAGCTTTCCGGCAAGCTTGGCAGTGGTGGTGGTCTTACCGGCACCCTGAAGACCGGCCATCATGATGATGGTCATATCGCTGGCAGGCTTTAACTGAATCTCAGTCGTCTCAGAGCCCATCAGCTTTACCAGTTCTTCATTTACAATTTTTATTACCATCTGCCCGGGAGTCAGACTGTTCTGGACATCTTGTCCAATCGCCCGCTCCTGTACGGCACTTATAAACTGTTTAACAACCTTAAAGCTTACATCGGCTTCCAGTAAAGCCATCTTCACTTCTTTAAGGGCTGTTTTCACATCGGCTTCGGACAAGCGTCCTTTGCCTCTTAAACTTTTAAATACATTCTGTAATTTATCGGATAAGCTCTCAAAAGCCATCTAACGCCCTCCTAATGAGCTTCCAGCTCGATGATTTCGCCCGATATCTCCTCAATGCGATGGATCAGATTCATGTCTGCCCGATCGGCAAACTCTTTTGTCAAACTCTGGATTTCTCTGGCCAGTTTTTTTGTCTGCTCAAATTTTTTTACCAGATGGAGTTTTTCTTCATAACCTTCCAGGATCTTATCACACCGTTTGATGAGGTCATGGACCCCCTGACGGCTGATACCCTGTTCTTCTGCAATCTCGCTTAAAGAAAGGTCATAAAAAGCAACATCTTCGTAAATATGTCTTTGATGCTCTGTCAAAAGAGCGCCGTAGAAATCATATAATAAGCCCTGTCTTGCTATCTTTTCCATATCATCACCTGGGATATCATACAATACTTTTCATAAGGTGTCAAGTGTTTTTTCTTTACACCCCTGTTTTATTTTAAACAAATTTTTTTCATGGAAGCGGTTTATCAAGAAATTTTTTCATGAAATAATAAAGTTTTCTGCTGTGGACNNACAGAGATACTCTCCAGCTCTTTGACCGCAATCTGGGGTTCCTTAAGCATCATCAGAATCTTTGGGTCATGGTTTAAGGCTTCGATCATAGCGAAAAATTTAAGCCAGTACCATTTTAAGCCCTGGGGATAAGCATTTGCGCCGCAAAGCACCAGCTTTGAAAAAAGCCCGGGATGACGGACGGCTGCAAGAATCCCTATGATCCCGCCATCGCTGAACCCACAGTAACAGGGCTTTTCAAGCTTCAGCATTCTGACAAATTCCGCCATGTCATCCGCCATGTCCTCATAACCCAGTGTTTTCACTCTTGAGCTTTTTCCATGATCCCTGGAATCCAGGGCGTAAACGGTATAATCTTTTCTTAAAAGCTCCGCTGTTTCATTAAAAATGCTGTGATCCTCCCCGTTTCCATGTACAAGAAGGATAGCCGGGCCGCTTCCTGACACCTTGTAAAACAATCTGATTCCGTTTACCTCAATATACACGGCTTCTCCTTATCTGGCGGGTACGATCTCGATCCAATAACCGTCCGGATCACTGATAAAGTAAATACCCATGGCAGGGTTTTCAAAACAGATAACTCCCATTTCCTTATGTTTTTTATAGAAGCTTTCGTATTCATCCGTTTGGAATGCCAGATGAAATTCACATTCTCCCAGGTTGTAAGGCTCTTTTCGTTCTGTTAAGTAAGTCAGTTCCAGGGTGAAATCACTTTTTCCATCACCTAAATATATCAGTTTAAAGGAACCATCCGCCGCTGCTTTTTCACGCACAGGGGTAAGTCCCAGCGCATCCTTATAAAATTTTAGGCTCTTTTCCAGATCAAGTACATTAAAATTAAAGTGGTTAAATGTAATCATGCCGCTGTCACTCCTTTTCTTTTTTACATCAGCTGCGTTTTCCCTTTTACCGGTTACGCGCCTGTCCATTGTCATATCCATCATACCATATATATTAACCCACTTGTCAACAGCAACCGAATATCTTCTGCCTGAAATATCAAAAGGCCCTCATTCTCCTCATTTCAGGCGTTGTGCCCATTCCTTTTTAAAGAAAGGCCCGGCCTTTCAGAAAGAGCCGGACCTATTTAAATCATTATTTTTTCGGCAAAAGAGCTTTTGTGCCTCCCATATAAGGCTGCAAAGCTTCCGGAATCTTCACGGTTCCGTCTGCCTGTAAGTTGTTTTCCAGGAAAGCGATCAGCATTCTCGGAGGAGCAGCTACGGTGTTGTTTAATGTATGGGCAAAATACTTTCCTCCATCTTCACCTGCAACACGGATTTTCAGTCTTCTTGCCTGGGCATCACCTAAATTAGAGCAGCTTCCTACCTCAAAATACTTTTTCTGCCTTGGAGACCATGCCTCAACATCCACTGATTTCACCTTTAAATCCGCCAAATCACCGGAACAGCATTCCAGGGTTCTTACCGGGACATCCAGGGAACGGAATAAGTCAACCGTATTCTGCCATAATTTATCATACCAATCCATGCTTTCTTCCGGTTTGCAGACAACGATCATTTCCTGCTTTTCAAACTGATGGATCCGGTACACTCCACGTTCTTCTAAGCCGTGAGCGCCTTTCTCCTTACGGAAGCAGGGAGAATAACTGGTTAAGGTCTGAGGAAGCTTTTCTTCCGGAAGGATGGTGTCAATGAACTTTCCGATCATGGAATGCTCGCTGGTACCGATCAGATATAAATCCTCTCCTTCGATCTTGTACATCATGGCATCCATTTCAGCAAAACTCATAACACCGGCCACTACTTCACTGCGGATCATGAAAGGCGGAATGCAGTAGGTGAAGCCCCGGTTAATCATGAAGTCTCTTGCATAGGAAANNAAGTACGGAAGAATGAAGCCTTGCAATATCACCCATCAGATAATAAAAACCATTGCCGGCCACCTTTCTAGCGCTGTCAAGATCAATGCCGTCAAAGCTTTCCATAATATCCGTATGATCAGGAATTTCAAACTCAGGAACAACCGGCTCGCCGTAACGCTCTACCTCTACGTTCTCGCTGTCATCCTTACCGATGGGTACACTGGGATCAATGATATTCGGAATGGTCATCATGATTTTTTTGATTCTTTCTTCCAGGTCACGTTCCTTATCTTCCAACTGGGCCAGATGTTCGGAAGCATCAGTAACCTTTTTCTTCATTTCCTCTGCTTCTTCCTTCTTTCCCTGTCCCATTAAGGCGCCGATCTGTTTGGAAAGTTTGTTGCGTTCCGCTCTTAAGGCATCCCCTTCCTGCTTTGCCGCACGGTTCTGCTCATCAAGTTCAATAACCTCATCAACTAACGGCAGTTTGCTATCCTGGAATTTATTTTTCATATTTTCCTTTACGATTTCAGGATTTTCTCTTACAAACTTTAACTCTAACATGGTATTCCTCCTGGTTTTTCCTCAATATTCTCTGCGAAAGTTGTCCCGCATGATAGTCTGCCGTTGATTATACTACAAAAAAAGGGCAAAGAAAAGCCCCTTTCCTAAAATTCCCCATCCATCACCTCATTCTTATCCACGAATGAGGGTCGAAAGGATTTCTTCAAAGCACACTCCGTTTTTCACCGGAACATGAAGCTCATCGGATTTTATAATACAGTCCTTTACAAAGCTGGCCGCTTTTTTCACTGCCTCTGCCAACGGAATCCCCTTTACGGTCTGGGCTGCAAGGATGCTGGAAAACACATCTCCGGTTCCCGGCCGTTCACACCCGACATGAAGAGAACGCAAAAAGCGGGGTTCCAGGCCCTTCTCCGCGACTACATTGGTCACATAGCCGCCTTCCCTTACGCCTGTGATCACCACGGAATCAGGTCCCATTTCCCAAATTTCAGCCGCCATTGCAAGAAGCTCCGAACGTTTCCAGCCCACTGGCGGGTATTCTCTTCCGGTTAAGATACAGGCCTCCGTTAAATTGGGGGTCACGATGTCTCCAAAGCCCACCAGTTCCTTCATACGGCTGCACATCCTTTCCGTATAGGTCTGATAGGCCTTCCCGTGATCTCCCATAATGGGATCCACCAAAACCTTTGTATCCTGTGTTCTAAAATCCTTAATCATGTCAATGACAATTCCAATCTGTTTCTCGGAGCCTAAAAATCCGCTGTAAATCCCGTCAAAGGACAGATCCAGTTTTTTCCACTGTTCAATGTATGAAGGCATTTTCTCCGTATAATCATCAAAAAAGTAGGTTGGGAATCCGGTATGGTTGGATAGAATGGAGGTTGGAACCGGACAGCACTGAACCTTTAAGGCTGAGAGAATGGGAAGGGCCACTGTTAAGGAACAGCGGCCATATCCCGACAGATCATGAATAACAGCAATTTTTTTCTGGTGTTTTTCTGATGTCATATAAATTTCCTCTTTTCTGTCCATTGGTGACTCTAACAAATTTTCGTAAATAAGCCGGACCTGATCAGGGCATTCCGGAGGGGCATGTAGATGATGACGGAAACAATGGCAGAGGTTATTGCATTAATAGAAGTAGACGCAACGTTCCATGCCAGCGCCAGTTCTGCCGCCGGTTTTCCCAGGATCAGAAGCTTGTAAAAATAACCCACCAGGGGATCAAAAATCACATTAAACAATAGTCCTCCTGCCACTGCTGCGATGGTCCAGGCCAGTATATGCTTTTTATCAGAAGATTCATTGATCCTGCCGATTTTATGAGCCAAAAATCCGGTAATAAGGCCGATGCACAGTTTTAATACAAAGGTCTTTGGCGCATATACCACATAAACCGGATCAAAAAGGTCTCCTATGGTCATGCCGATGGCACTGCCTAATCCGCCGTACAGCCCACCTAATAAAAGCGCTCCCAAAACACAGACCGCATTTCCCAGATGAATGGATGTTGCATCTCCTCCCGGAAGTGTGATCTTAAATTGCAGGAACGTAAATACTACATAGGACATGGCGGCAAACAGTCCTGTCAGTGCGGTTTTATAAATCCTGTTGTCTGTCTTACTCATTGGTAATTCCTCCCTTGCTGNNCTTATGTTGTTCTTTATCTTAGCACGCAAGTGGAGTGATATAAATATCCAGTTTCGATATATTAAATCATACCAGTTTAGTCATGGGATTGGATACAAATCAGGGTTCCGGACGCGAATTCAATCGTGCCCTCTTCGCCGGTCAGCTCATTGCTGATGCACAGGCTGGTACCTAAGTCAATGTCCTTTTCATAAAGAGGATATTTGAATCCGGTCAATGTGATTTTCTTCACTTCTCCGCACAGGGGAAGGAAGGAAATGTACTTTCCCCATAATGTTTCAGCATGAAACGTTCTTCCCTTATCAATCACAGTAATCCAGTTTTTATCGTCAACAATGGAAGCTTCCACGCCTTTTTTTAAACATGCATAAAGAAGATGTAGATTGCCGATAAAATGGTCCATCCTTCCTCCTGTTGCTCCAAGCAGGACCAGCTCCGAGCAGCCAAGTCCTATGGCGGT
>DJBG01000209.1 GCA_002429965.1 Hungatella sp. UBA5982 | reverse complement strand
GTAGGCTCATCCATGATAATGAGTTTTGCGTCAATAAGGACTGCTTTTGCGATTTCCACCATCTGCTGGATTCCCATTCCATAGGTACCGCATTGCTTTTTTACATCAATGTCCTGACCTAGAGAAAGCATAACTTCATGGGCCATTTCATGCATCTTGGTATATTCCAGAAATGGGCTGCCTTTCTTTTTTAAGGCTTTGTTAATAAAGATATTGTCAGTGACAGAAAGGAGCTTAACGATGTTTAACTCCTGGTATACACAGGCAATTCCGGCAGATGCAGCTTCATTTGGATTCTTAAATGAAACTTTTTTACCTTCTATATAAATAGAGCCTTCTTCCGGAATATGTACACCGGTCAGAACCTTGATCATGGTAGATTTTCCGGCACCGTTTTCACCGATCAGTCCGTGGATTTCACCAGGTCTGATCTGCAATGACATGTTTCGCATTGCAACTACACCAGGGAAGCGTTTTGTTACATCTTTCAGCTCAACCAAATAATTACTCATAATGCCGCCAAACCTTTCCTAACGTGTTCAGATGTTTATTTCAAGTAGCCTTTCAGTTTTTCTAAGTAGTTTTCTGCATTATCTGCTGTGATGACTTCACAACCCGTATCAACGAAGGTTTCAACGGTTTCACCCTTTACGGCCTTAAGGGCTGTTTCAACTGCCTTATAGCCCATGGAATAAGCGGCCTGTGCGCAGGTGGCGGTTATGTTGCCGTCAATGATATTCTGAACACCGCTTTGGTTGCCATCGAAACCGACGATAATGACATCCTTCAGACCAAGTTGTTTTACAGCATTGGATGCGCCGGCAGCCGTATCATCGTTGTGGCAGCAGACGATCTGAATGTCTCCGTTCTGAGCGGTTATGATATTTTCCATTACATTAGCAGCGGTATCCGGATTGGACTGGGCATACTGTACGGCAACAATTTCCACGCCGTTTTCTTCCAGAGCTTTGGTATATCCTGCCTGACGGGCATCGCTGGTGGCATTGTCTTCAACGCCTCCGATGATAACGGCTTTTGCACCTTTTCCTGCCTTTTTAGCAGCAAAGGAACCGCCCTGGTAAGCCGCATTGTCGTTACCGGTTCCCACAAAGGAGACTTTTCCTGCAATTTCTGCGTCAGTGTCTACGGTTATGATGGGAATATTCACATCTCCGATTACGCTTGCTACGGAGTCGGACTGCAGAGGAGAGATGACAAATGCATCCACACCGCCGGAGAGCATGGTTTCGATCATATTGTTCTGTTCATCATAAGCTGTCTCAGAAGCCGGGCCCTGTAAATCAACCTTAACCCCCAAATCCTTTGATGCAGCCTGAACGCCTGCCGCAACATAACCCCAGTATTCACTGGACAGTGTTTTCAGAATGATGCCTACGGTAATATCCTCAGAAGCGGTTTTTTCTGTTGTGGCGGTCTCAGAAGCGGTCTTTTGTTCCCCGCAGCCAGTCATGGCAGCCAGCAAGGAGGTTGCTAACAGCATGGATAAAATTTTTCTTTTCATCAATTTTAATCTCCCTTCTAATTTCTATCTCTCTGATAGAATCAATGAATGATATGTGTTTGTTATTTTAACAGTAAAAAGAAGGGGAAACAATGGTATATTTTGTGCTAAATGGGGGTACATTTTTCGAAAGTCGGCATTTGGATATAAAAAAAGCCTTATTTATTGGGAAAATAAGACTTTTTTATGGTTGAAGTATACAATAAACTTTTGAAAATAGATTTATTCCATAGCAATGGTTCCATCGTGAAAGGTGATATTCTTTCCTTCCATGGTATAAGCTTCTGCAATTTGGTTCGTGATGATAATTACAGCGATTCCTGACTTTAAAACTTCTTTCAGCAGATTGATGGTGATCTGGCGCATCTGAAAATCAACGGACGAAAATGGTTTTATACATACCAGAATCTGTGGACGGACAAAAATCCAGCGGTAATATAAAAGTTTTATTTTGCATTCATCGCTGACCATGTAGGTTTTTTTCATCAATTCATCTTCGCTGAATATCCCTTCTAACAGGTTCCGGGTCATCTTTCTATATTTTTTTCTTAGAAAATATTTTTTCTTGTTTCTCTGGATCATGAAAGTCATGTGATCCAGTACGGTCATATCGGCGAACAGCATTTCTTCCATTGGCCTTGCTTCAATGAAGGCGATTCCATCCCGGATGGACTGGTGAACGGACTGGAAGGAATATTCCTTTCCGTTTAATAAAATTCTGCCGGCTTCATATCCGCATTCTCCCTGCAGGATGGGAAGAATATTCCTGCATTCCGTAGAATCCAAGTCCAGGATGTTCAGAACTTCCCCTGCATTTAACGATAGATTCAATACGGGAAGATCAGGCAGCTTCACATTTCGGAACTCCAGAACCGTTTTTTTATCAATCTGTTTTTGTGACAGATCATTTTTTCTCAGGGTATTTTTGGGGGACTTTTCAAACAATTCCATGTAGGTCTGGAATTTGGAGGAATCTTCCTGGTACATATGGCCAATGGTCCGGCCGTTTTTGATGATGGTTATTTCATCTGCATATTCGTATAATTTGGTGGAGCTGTTCACAACATAGAGAAAACTCATTCCCTGGTCCTTTAACTTTATCACCAGGTGAAAGAAGTTTTTGAGCTGTTCTTCCGTCATGATCATATCAATATCCGTTATAACGGCCAGATGGCAGCCGGAGACAAAAGCGCGCAGCAATTCTGCCTGTTTTTGCATGCCGGGATCCAGCATATGTGCCTTATCCAGCAGTGGAATGGAAATATCCAGATCCTTAAGAAGGCCGGGAGCGTGTCTGCAGAGAGGATTCACCCGCTTCCAGAAGGGGACCCGGCCGCTGGCCACGAAAATGTTCTCAGCCACGCTAAGCTCAGAAAAGATTCCTTTGTTGCGGCCGATAAAAGCAGTCTGTTTCAGCATCTGCTCCTGCGTTTTAAAGGATACTATTTTTTTTCCCTTATAATAGGTCCAGCCGTAGTCCGGCTTTAAGTTTCCATACAGAAGCTGGAGGAAGTTTTTCTTTTCAATGGTATTGTTGACGATGACGCAGCAGATCTGCCCCTCAAACGCCCGAAAGAAGAGGCCGTTAAAACAGGTCTGTCCATCCATGCAACAGTGTATGTTTTCATAGCGGATCAGTTCTTTTTTCATCATCCTCTCCCTTCTGTTTGCTCAAACATATAAGGAAGTGTGAGGCATACTTCGGTTCCGATTCCTGGAGTGCTGAGGATGTGGATACCATATTCGTCACCCATGAGAAGGCGGATTCTGGAATTTACATTTATGAGGGCGATCCCTCCCTTTCCTCCTTCATTGGCGGAACCGTCGCCGGCATCCATGCGGGATAGCTTTTCATTGAGGCGGCCAAGCCTTGCTTCTTCAATGCCGATCCCATCATCAATCACGGAAAGATAAAGAATGGTGTCGCTGTGTACGATATCTATGACAATGGTCCCGCCTGAAACCTTTGGTTCCAATCCGTGTTTAATGGCATTTTCAACGATTGGCTGAAGGGTAAGTTTTGGAATGCGGGTTTTTAAAATTTCTTCATCATCCGGGGGCAGTTCAATTTTTAATTCCAGCTTATCATCAAAACGGTATTTCTGGATCAAAAAATAATTTTCGACATTGGCCAATTCTTCCTGAAGGGTGCTGAGACTCTCCATTTTAGAAGTTGTATAGCGGAAGAATACGGCAAGGGCCTCTGTGATCTTGCCGATTTCCGGGACTCCTGCAATAATTGCATCGGAACGTATGGACTCCAGTACATTATAGAGGAAATGAGGATTGATCTGGTTTTGAAGGGCCAGATATCTTGCTTGCTGCTTGGCATTTTCCATCATCTTATCCTTGTCCAGAATGGAGTGTACCTTTAAAAGCAGGGCATCTGTGTCCGGCGAGATTCCTTCCAGGTTTTTGAATATTTCTGTGAAAATGATCCCGTCGTTGAAGAATTCTATTTTTTTTCTCATGGTCTGGAGGGGTTCTAAAATCCTGATCTTACCGAAAACCAGCAGCAGGAGAAAGGAAAACAGCATACTCCATGCCATAACAGCATAAAGAATGGATTCCGTCAGTTCCGGCTTAAGCAGAATCAGAAAGAACAGGATCAGGGCAAGGCAGCTCCATGAAATCATGGCCCCTATCCAGATCAGAATCTGTTTTTTCAACCATTGTTTTTTCAAAGAATCTCCTCCCTGGTTCATCGTTCCAGAAACATTTTGCGGTATTCATTGGGAGAGACGCCCAGCGCTTTTTTAAACTGCTTGGTGAAAAATTTGATATCACTGTAACCAACCAGTTCCGCTATTTCGCTTACGTTCCGTTCTTTTTCCACCAGAAGCTTTTTGGCGGTCTCAATTCTTACCGTCTGGATATATTCGGTCAGTGTTATTCCTGTTTCTTTTTTAAATAAGTATGAGAAATAGGTATAACTGAATCCGGCATTTTTAGCAAGCTCTTCCAGCTTTATATGAATGCCTTTGTTTTCGTCTATATAATGTTTGGCATAGGCAACCGGCTTTATTTCTTTGCTTTTTAAATGGTTTAAAACTTCAAGCAGGGCATTTGTAAGGGTTTCTTCCAGGAGTTCAAATGCCTGGTCAAGGCTGATGCAGTGCTCATACATTTCGGAAAAGTAAGCGGTTTTCCCGCTTTTGTCCAAAGGGGTATCAAGCTGCCCAAGCCAGTCCAGATAATTGAGGGCCAGCCGGAGCAGTTCCATTTTAACGTCAAGGCCGGAGATGCCTTTTGCTGCACGCATGATCCGTTTGGCCTGGTTTACGTATTTCTTTATTTCTTCCGGTTCAAAGGATTCCGGCCGGTTTTCCAGCAGCCTTGAAATCTTTGAGGTTAAGGAGTGCTTTTCTTCTGATCCGAAGTTAAGTATCTTTAATTCTGAAACCGTATCGGTATCCGTAAGGAGCCGGTTGTACATGGCAATCCGGCTGTGCTGGATCTGCCGGATAAGCTCTTCGTCTGTATCTACCGGCTCCGTGATGATTGCTGTAAAATATATCTTTGGAAATAAGTCCTGAAGCCCCATGACTCGGTCTCTGACATGGTTTACGGCTTTGATCAGCTCTTCCCGGTCAGAAAGTTCCTGGGAAAGCAATAAAAATATGCCCTCATCGGATGTCTCAATGGTTAACTCTCCGTCGTCGGAAGCAAATTCAACCTGCAGGATCTCAATGGTTTTATCAATTAAAAGCTGATAGGCGTCTTTTGTGAAATCCTTATATTCTATGTCCGGCTTCACAACCAGACACCGGCTGTCCCGTTCAGCAACCCGGGAGGTGTTGATTTTCCGGACTTCTTTTAATACTGTTTCAGGTTTTTCCTCCGGTTTTTGTTCCAGTGCTATTTTTAAAAATACCCGTTTAAACTCACCGGAATAGTTTCTTACGGTTTTCTCCAGGTGAATCCGGGCTTCCTGACTGCTTTTCTGCTCCATGGTTTCATTGACAAGCTTCTTCAATGTGCGGGTCAGATCATCCTGATTAATGGGTTTCAGCAAATAATCCCGCACTCCGTACCGGATTCCCTGCTGAGCATACTGAAAGTCCTTATAGCCGCTTATGATAATGCATTTAAGGGCAGCATTCTGTTTTTTGGCTTCCTCAATCAGCTGCAGGCCATCCATGCCCGGCATACGGATATCGGTAATGACAATATCCGGATTGCAGGACTTAATAATTTCATAAGCCTCCCTGCCGTCCTCTGCAGTGCCCACGATGGTAATGCCAAACTGCTCCCAGGGCACAACCGTAGACAACCCATTACGGATCGCCGCTTCATCGTCCGCAATCAATAGGGTTATATTTTTATTTGCATCCATTATTCTGATTTCCTCCCAAGTACATCCAAAAGCTTCTGTTCCGCCTCCTGAAACCACCGATCTTCAGGATTCACCAAAAGGACATACTGTATTCTTCCCAAAAGAGAAAGAAGATACTGATTCTCCGGAATTCTTGCAGCACTTCCGTTCCTCTCCAGATGGGACTTTGCCCCGTATTTCTGGCA
>DJBG01000018.1 GCA_002429965.1 Hungatella sp. UBA5982 | reverse complement strand
TATGGATAACGGCATGGATAATATGCTTGATATGTATCTGTTTGAAACCAATTCCCTCCTGGAGCAATTAGACGAGCTCCTGATAGAAGCCGAAAAAGCAGGAGATTTTACAGTAGATGACGTAAATGAAATCTTCCGCATCATGCACACTGTCAAGGGTTCTTCCGCTATGATGGAATTTTCGTCCCTGATGCAGATAGCTCATCGTATTGAAGATTTATTCTTTTTTATCCGTGAGAATGGTCTGGATTCCCTTGACAGTTCCCACAAAGGCACTCTTTTTGACTTAATGTTCCGCTCTACTGATATGCTTCGCGCTGAAGTTTCAAAAGTAGAAAACAATGAGCCGCTTAGTGATAATGTCGACCATCTGACTCAAGAAATTAATAGCTTCCTGAAAAAAATCAGCGATGATAATCCAACCGCTGCCGGGGAAAAAGAACATCCGGTCACTTCCCGACCAAAAGAAGCTTCCCAGCCAGCGCCGGTCGTATCCTCTCCCGTTTCAGCCACCAGTTTGGAAGAAATACGTCTGGACTTAGCAGAATGCCGGGATGACACGGCTGCCTTTTTCCTTCGTATCTTCTTTGATGAAGGTTGCGGAATGGAAAACCTTCGGGCTTTTATGCTTATCAGCGCATTAAAAGAATCCGGGCTGGAGTTCGGCTATTATCCTGCCGATGTGGAGACCAACAGCCAAAGCAGCGGGGCTATTATTGAGAAAGGCTTTTTCATGACCTTCCAATCCCGTGGGGAGGCGGACTCAGCCATATCACAGGTCAACAATATAAGCAGCATCCGTTCCTATGAACTGATTGAAAATCCCCGTGCCAAGGCCGCTCCCAGTGCAGAAACGAAGAATACTACAGCCGTTTCAGCCCCATCTGCCGGTGAAAGTGCCCCGGTCACCGGTTCTCCTGCCCCAGGAAACGCTCATCAGATGACGAACAAACAGAATCTGATCAGCGTAAATCTGACAAAGCTGGACAACCTGGTGGCAATCGTCGGTGAGATTGTCATTACGGAATCCATGGTGACTTCATCGCCTGAGATTCAGAATTTAAAGAACCTTGACAGCTTTTTAAAGGCCACAAGACAGCTTCGCAAGCTGACCGATGACTTGCAGGACATTGTAATGTCCCTTCGCATGGTTCCTGTTTCCGGCGTATTCCAGAAAATGAACCGCATCGTCCGGGACATGAAGCAAAAACTCAAAAAAGACGTGCGTTTAACCATTATCGGTGAAAATACGGAAGTTGACAAGTCCATCGTAGACAGCATCGGGGATCCCATCATGCACATTGTCCGTAACTCCATGGACCATGGAATTGAAGAGACTGCCGAGGAACGTATTGCTGCCGGTAAAAATCCTCAGGGAGAACTGACTCTCTCAGCAAGCCATACAACCAACGAAGTCATCATTACCATCAGNNCGATGACGGAAAGGGTGTGAATCCGGCAGGAGTTCTTGCAAAAGCAAAGAGAAACGGCATTCTCACCAAACCGGAAAGCGAATACTCACAAAAGGAAATCTTAAACCTTCTTCTGGCTCCCGGCTTTTCTACCAATGAAGTGGTCACTGAATTTTCCGGCCGTGGAGTAGGTATGGATGTGGTTAAGAAAAATGTTGAGAATATCGGAGGTACCATAAGTATTTCCAGTGAATTAGGCAAGGGAATGTGCACTACCTTGAAAATCCCCCTCACCATGGCCATTGTGGATGGCATGGAGATCTCAGTGGGAAAATCTGTCTTTACCATCCCCATTGCGAACATCCGCCAGTCCTTTAAGGTGAAGAATGAAGAAGTGATCTACGATACGGAAGGCAATGAGATCGTTAAGTGCATGAACCAGTTCTATCCCATCATCCGCATTCACAGACTTTATAACATTGAAACAGAAATTACAAGCATTGAAGACGGAATTCTGGTTTGGGTGGAATCCGGTGACAAATCTTACTGTCTCTTTGTCGATGAACTCTTAGGAGAACAGCAGGTTGTTGTAAAACCGCTTCCGGTATTCTTAAACAGCTTCAATGTTAAGGATTCAGGTATCAGCGGCTGTACCATTCTTGGTGATGGTAATATCAGCATTATATTAGACGTTTTAAACCTGTATGCCGCATCACAGAACCAGTACTATTAATTGAAATACCCTTGGTATACCTTTATGCCCAGAAAGCATGGGCAAGCAAATTGAAATCGGAGGAATACAAATGCCAGCAGAAAATACAGCTACATCCGAAGTTTTTACTTCCGCACGGACAGAAACCACGGAACGCTATTTAACCTTCCGTACAGAGAACTTAACCTTTGGTGTGAGCACCAATTATATCATTGAAATTATCACCAACCATACAATTACTGCCATGCCCATGGTACCAGGCTATGTAAAAGGAATCATCAACTTAAGGGGACAGATCGTTCCCATCATGGATATCCGTTCAAGACTTGGCAAACCGGACATTGAATATACCAGCTCAAGCTGTATCATTGTTCTGAATGTGGATTCTGTTTTTATAGGAATCATCGTGGATTCAGTGGAGCAGGTTCTTGACATTGACTATTCCAGAATCTCACCGGTTCCGGCCAATAACCGGGAAGAACTGGTCAGCGGCATGATATCCGTTTCGGATAACCATATTGTCCTTCTTCTGGACTGCGAAACCTTAGTCAATAACTCATAAAGGACGGCCACCCTATGTTAACAATTTCGCAGCATGATTTCATACGGCTGGTTGATTTCATGAAAAAAAATTATGGAATCGACTTATCTAAAAAGATGCAGCTCATTATGGGAAGATTATCAAACACCATCATTTCCATGGGTTTCACTTCCTTTACAGATTATGTAGATCACATTCTTTCGTCAAAGAATCAGGCTGATCTGGAAATAATGCTCAACAAGCTTACAACCAACTACACTTATTTTATGCGGGAAGAGGCACATTTTAATTTTTTTCGGGATACCGTTCTTCCTAATCTAATAAGCACAAAAAAAAATAAAGTTTTAAGTATTTGGAGCGCCGGCTGTTCTTCCGGCGAAGAACCTTATACTATTTCCATGATTATCAAGGATACCCTGGGGGCCCAGGCCGCCCTCTGGGACACCAGGGTCCTTGCCACGGATATTTCCCAAAATGCATTAAGGGCCGCAAAGGAAGCGGTGTATGATGAGGATTCCTTAAAGAACTTATCTCCTGGCTGGAGATCCAAATACTTTGTCAAATCCCCGGAGAAGGGATTGTATTCCGTAGCTCCGGCGATTAAATCAAATGTTATTTTCCAGACCTTTAATCTTATGGACCCCATTCGGTTCCGGTTAAAATTCGATATAATATTTTGCAGGAATGTCATGATTTATTTTGATCAGAATACCAAAGACGGGCTGATTCAGCGATTCTATGATGCAACTGCCCCAGGCGGATACTTATTTATCGGGCATTCTGAAACAATCAACAAAGAAAAAACGCCCTACCGGTACTTAATGCCGGCTACTTACCGAAAAGAATGATCTGCGTAATATAAAATCTATTTACTGTCTCCCCATTTCAGTAAATGGATTTTATATTACACGGATAGTAATACCCATCGGGTATCTCTTTACACCCGATAAAGCGGGGTGGCTCTGCCAATAAAGCATGGGCAGGCAAAAGAAATAACAGGAGGAATAATTATGGCCAATAAAATCCGAGTTTTCATAGTAGATGATTCCCTGCTGTTTCGCAAGGTATTAATGGATAATCTCTCTCAAAATCCCAATATAGAAGTGATCGGATATGCTGTTGATGCATTTGACGCGGAACGTAAAATTCCTGTACTTAAACCAGACGTAGTGACACTTGATGTGGAAATGCCCATGGTCAATGGTATTGAATTTGTAAAAAAGCTTCTTCCCAAACATCCGGTTCCAGTCATTTTAGTCTCTTCTCTTAATTTAAACGTGTTTGAAGCCCTTTCTGCAGGCGCTGTGGACTTTGTAAGAAAACCTGACATGTCCAGCAGTAATACTGCCAGCACATTTTTAAATACCCTGATCAGCAAAATTTTTATTGCTTCCCGTGCTGTCATCAAGGTCCCGGCTTCTACCCCTCCCCCCATAGAACCAGGGAAGCCTGTCATGGGAAAAACGGCCTTCTCCATGAATGCCTGCAATACCATAATCGCCATAGGCGCTTCTACAGGTGGAACANNCGGCTCTGCACCATGAACGTAAAAGAAGCCCAAAGCGGGGATACCATAGAAAGGGGACAAGTTCTGATTGCTCCCGGTGACCTGCAGATGAAGGTAGTCAAAATGGGAAGCCGTTACACGGTAAACTGCTATCCCGGTGAAAAGGTAAGCGGACACCGTCCTTCCGTGGATGTTCTGTTCCAGTCCGTAGCTGACACGGCCGGGGCCTCCTCCGTGGGGATCATCATGACCGGCATGGGAAGGGACGGAGCCGAGGGACTGCTCAAAATGAAAAAAAAGGGGGCTTTTACCATTGGGCAGGATGCGGAAAGCTGCGTTGTATACGGAATGCCAATGGTTGCCTACAACATAGGAGCTGTCACCAGACAGGTGTCCTGCGCAAATATAGCTGGCGTCCTGATGAAGCATCTAAGTTCACTTTAATTGAGAAATTCTATTCCCGAAGTTAATATTTTCTCAAAACTGACGATATTATAGATGTAATAAAAAAATTTCCGTGGTTTGGTTTTCTTAATAACGATAAACGAGAGTGCCGCCTGAATCTTATCCATAATACCCACAAAGGGTACTTAGGTCATTTAGAAAATCAGCCGTTCGATGAACCAGCAGGCAAATCGAACTTCCTTATAACATTCTTAGAAAGGAGTAAGTAAATGCGTATTTCCCCGAACTATTACAGTACGCTGTATAATTCCTCCACGACACGGCAGAACCAGGACCAGAACGAAATCAGCCTTTCTGAATCCGGTAAGAACAATTACGATGAAATCACCATCCGTTCTGCTCCCCAGGAAGCAATGGATTCCAAATTCATCTCAACCCTTAAAAATGCCCTTATGAAAGAAATTAAGCAGACCGCATCAGAAGAAAAGCTGGACAGCTTAAGACAGAAGATTGAGGACGGAACCTATCAGGTAGATGCAAACAAGATCGCCGAAAGGATTCTTTTATACAAAGGAGCAGATTTCAATGAATGATTTTACCGTTGTAATTGAGGATATGATCCAGCTTTTTCAGGATCTGATACAGGTTGAACAGGTAAAACTGGAGGCCGCTAAGAAGAACCGGGTCACTTATGTAGAAGATTGCATGAACAAGGAACAGGCCGCCATATTAAAGCTGAGAGGCCTTGATAAAAAACGGGAGGATTGCCAGGAACGGCTTGGAATGAAGGGGGATACCTTTCAGCAGATTCTTTCGAAAATCCCAGAGGACGAGGTGCGCAACCGGATGAAAGAACTGTTTGACAGGCTTACCTACCAGGTCCGGCTGTTTCAGGAAATAAGTGACGGCGCACGAACCATGATTGAAATCAATCTTCACATGATAGACAAAGCCATTCAGAATTCCCAAAGAGAAATGGCTCCAGACAAAGCAAAATGGGAGGGACTATTATGACACGCTCAACTTTCTCCGGATTTACCATTGCCCAACTGGCCATGACTGCCAGCCAGCGCGCCATTGACGTGACCGGACAGAATATAGCAAATATTAATACAAAGGGCTACACCAGACAGAGAGTGGATCTGGTAAGCTTTAATACAAGAGGCGGCGATAACGTAAGCACCGGGCCTGGTTCTAAAATAGGTTACGGCGTTCAGATTACCGGCATTTCCCAGATCAGGGATCCATTTTTAGATGTTCAGTTCCGGAATCAGATTGCCAAGGTGGGGACAGCAGATGCTAGACAGGCTACCTTAGATCAATTAGCCGATATTTTTGATGAGACCGATAAGGATGCATTAAAAAAAGCGCTCAGCGATTTAAGTTCCAGCCTAGACCAGTTATCCTCCAATGCAAATAACAGCGAGTTTGACAGCATTGTCCGTTCCAGGGCTCAGGTCATTGTAAATTACATCCATCAAAAGGCTTCTGACCTTAAAAGTGTCCGTGACGAAACCGTTAATGGCCTGGAGAATACGGATATTCCTGCCATCAACAGTCTTCTTTCCGACATCGGAGAGTTAAACGACGCCATCTGGAAGAGCCAGGTACAAGGCAATCCCGCTCTTGAGCTTTTGGATCAGAGAAATGAAAAATTCGATGAGCTTGCCGGTTACCTTCCCATCACCGTTACTTACAATGATGTGGTCGTTGCCACAGGAGCTAAATTTGAGTATCCGGTTGTAAAATTCCGTGGCAGTGATGGCATGACCTATCCTCTTACGGCAGGGGAACATGGCGAAAATGTCGCTTCACTTTCTATGGAACGGAACAAAGGCATAAACGGGGAGCCTGACGGCACAGTTTCCATATCAATGATTCCTGCCAGCAATTTCCCTGGCAGCGCGGATGTAAGCTCCCTGAAAACGGATATTACCAATTATCTGAAAGAAGGAACTTTAAAAGGGACTGTGGATGTATTGAATAAATCCGGAGAAATGGACAACCCTGCCACAGATTACAGAGGAATCGGATATTACGAAAAATCTTTTGAAGCTTTTGTCCAGACTTTTGCCAGGACCTTTAATGAACTGAATGTCAATACAAAACCTTATACAGGCGTGACTTCGCTGCCGGATATGGGCACAGCATCAAAAGACTCTGCCACTGGCGAAGCAGTATTCGGCATGGATTTCTCAAAGACAACAGGAAACTTCTTAAGGGGAGAAACCATTACAGTCAATGGTACGAAATACACATTCGGCAACGGTACAGGCGAAATACCCATTGGAGCGACGATTGAGGATAGTATAAACAACCTGGTTACCAAATTGAATGCCGACCCAACTACTAAATCAATGCTGGTAGATGGCAACAGCGAAGCTGGCACATGGTCCTATGCTTCCGGAAAGCTGGAATGGCGCAGTGACAATGGTATAACAACGGATGTGGAAAGCATCAAGACCCCCGATGGAAAAGCTATATCCCTTGGCTATAAAGCAAACCCTGTCAATGTCAGAAACTTTGATTTATTCCAAACCTCCGATGGAAGCAACCGCTTTACCGCCAGCAACATTAAAATATCCGATGACTGGATGAACAACACCATTCACATCATCTCTTCCCATCAAGAGGATGCTGGTTCCACTGCCAATGATAACATTATAAAAATGCTGAAATCCCTGACCGATGAGCGGGTTTTCAAATATGAATACACCTACATGGACAACAACGGGGTTGCCCAAGCCGGATATATTACCCACTATACCGGAAACTTTTCCCAGTGCTACTCTAATCTGGAAAACACTCAGGGTATAGACAGTTCTGCCAACCAGGCAATCCTTGATAACCACATCTCTGTGCTTCAGCCGACTGCGGA
>DJBG01000174.1 GCA_002429965.1 Hungatella sp. UBA5982 | reverse complement strand
CTATTATTACCACCAATGAACTGGGCTGCGGCATTGTACCCCTTGATCCGGAAGACAGGGAATGGAGAGAAGTATCGGGAAGGGCATCCGTTAAATTAGCCCGAAAGTCCAGGGAAGTTTACCGCATGGTTTGCGGAATTGCGGCTCAAATTAAATAGGTAGAAGGTCAGGGAATGGAACGATGATAAGACTACATTTAGCAGCAGTGCTGACAGGATGCTTTCTGGATCTGTGTTTTGGAGATCCCCGCTGGCTTTGGCATCCGGTCTGCGGGATAGGATCGCTGATAAGCTGGCTGGAGAAAAAGCTCAGGAATATGTTTCCTAAGGGAGAAATGGGGGAAAGGAGAGCCGGCTTATGGCTGGTGATCCTTGTGCTCTTAATCACGGGCGCAGTATCCGGGGCAATACTCTGGACGGCCTATTTCCTTTCCCCCTATGCGGGGTTTCTTATAGAAAGTATAATGTGCGGCCAGATGATGGCATGGCGTTCCCTGCGGGAAGAAAGTATGAAGGTCTATAAAGCGTTCCTCAAAGGGGATGTGGAAGGGGCCAGAACAGCCGTATCCATGATCGTAGGCCGCGATACGAAAGAATTGCCGGAAGAGGGGATCACGAAGGCTGCGGTGGAAACCGTGGCGGAAAACACTTCGGATGGAATTATCGCTCCCCTGCTCTTCATGGCCCTTTTTGGAGGAGTGGGAGTGTTTTTATACAAAGCAGTAAACACCATGGATTCCATGGTGGGCTATAAAAATGAACGGTATCTCTGGTTCGGACGGGCAGCAGCCAGGTTTGATGATATCTGCAATTTCATACCGGCCCGTTTGTCAGCGGCTCTTATGATTGGAGCAGGATATGTGTGCCAGTTTTTTTATGGAATGAGGAGAGTGGGGAATCCATACAGCGGCAGGAACGGCCTCAAGATATTTAAGAGGGACCGCTTCAATCACAAAAGTCCCAATTCAGCCCAGACGGAAGCGGTCTGTGCAGGGGCTTTGCAGATTCAACTGGCGGGAAATGTCTATTATTTTGGTAAGCTATATGAAAAGCCTACCATTGGAGATGTGATAAGGCCGGTGGAATACGAGGATATACCCAGGGCCAATTGCCTCATGACAGTTACCTATGTGTTAGGGGTTATCCCTGTATTCCTTCTGTTCCTTATCGTTTTTTAAACACTATTATATGTTTGACCGGGAGAAAACAATATGGAATACCAGCATGGCGGAGATATATATGCCAACAACGTGACAATAGACTATTCAGCCAACATAAATCCACTGGGGCTTCCTCATGGAGTAAAAGAGGCTCTTTTTAAAGCAGCAGACAGTTGTTCCTGTTACCCTGACAGCAGGTCCATGAGACTTCGTAAGGAACTGGCAAGGTTTCATGGCGTTTCGACAGAGAATATCATTTGCGGAAACGGGGCAGCGGATCTGATCTTTCAGATCGTTCAGGCGTTAAAACCGAAAAATGCCCTGCTGATTGCCCCTTCATTTCTGGAATATGAACAGGCTCTTAAAGCATCTTCCTGCAACATCTTTTATTATAGCTTAAAAGAGGAAAACGGGTTTCAGTTATATGAAAAGGACTTTACAGAATGGTTGGAAAAAAGCGGGATTGATATTCAGATGATGTTTTTATGCAATCCCAATAATCCCACCGGTTTTGCAGCGGAAAAGGAAGCTATGGCGGCAATTCTTAAATATTCCAGGGACCGCGGGATCTTTTGTGTGGTAGATGAATGCTTTAATGAATTCCTGCCGGAGTCGGACCGGTATTCGGTCCTTGATCTCATAGGCTGCGGCGGTTATGAAAACGTCTTCCTTTTAAAGGCGTTTACAAAACTGTACGCCATGGCCGGGCTGCGATTAGGCTATGGGATTTGCACAGGAAAAGAGGTCCTGGACCAGATGGATCTCATACGGCAGCCCTGGAGCGTTTCAAGCCTTGCCCAGGCAGCAGGAGAGGCGGCCCTTATGGAGACGGAATACGTAGAGAAAACAAGACAGGTGATTGCTTGTGAAAGGGAGTATTTAAAATCAACTCTTTCTTCTCTTGGCTTTCAGGTTTTTGATTCCATGGCCAATTATATTTTTTTCAGGGATTTGAGGCCGGAGGCCCTTAGTCGGGAAAAGATGCTTTATAATCAGCTTCTGGACCGGAAAGTTCTGATACGTTCCTGTTCCAATTACAGAGGGCTTGATGATACCTATTACCGAATCTGCGTAAAGCAGCGGAAGGAAAATGAAGAGTTTCTTTCTATATTGAAATCTATAGTGACAGAAGGGAAATAACCGAATGGCAAAGACGATCATGATACAGGGAACCATGTCCAATGCAGGGAAAAGCCTGATTGCAGCCGGCTTATGCCGGATCTTCAAACAGGATGGCTACCGGGTGGCCCCTTTCAAATCCCAGAACATGGCATTAAATTCCTATATTACGGAGGAAGGGCTGGAAATGGGACGGGCCCAGGCGGTCCAGGCGGAAGCTGCAGGAGTAAAGCCAGAGGCAGCCATGAATCCTATCCTGTTAAAGCCGACCAATGATGTTGGGTCCCAGGTAATTGTAAATGGCATATCCATTGGAAATATGCCCGCCAGGGAGTATTTTGCATACAAAAAAAAGCTGATACCGGAGGTTGAACGGGCATTTCATAAGCTTTCAGAGGAATACGATATTATTGTCATAGAAGGAGCCGGAAGTCCGGCGGAGATTAATTTAAAGCAGGATGATATCGTAAATATGGGAATGGCAAAAATAGCGGAGGCCCCGGTGCTTCTGGTGGGAGATATTGACCGGGGAGGTGTGTTTGCACAGCTTTACGGAACCGTAATGCTTTTGGAACCAGATGAGAGAGCCTTGATCAAGGGCCTGATCGTCAATAAATTCCGGGGGGACAAAAGCCTGTTGGAATCTGGGTTGGACATGATCGAAGAACAGCTTTCCATTCCGGTTGCCGGTGTGGTTCCATATATGGATGTGGAGCTGGAAGAGGAGGACAGCCTGGGAAACCATCTGTCAGGAACGGTTAGAACGGACCGTACAGCCGTGGAAATCGTTGTGATCCGGATGCCACGAATATCTAATTTCACTGATTTTCAGGTGTTCTCTACGATACCCTGGGTATGCCTTCGCTATGTGGACCGCGTTTCCGATCTTGGAAATCCGGACCTGGTCATACTGCCTGGCAGTAAAAATACAGCCCAAGATCTGCTTTGGATGCGGGAAAACGGCCTGGAAGCGGCAATCCTTAAGCTTCAGGCAAGGGAGGTTCCTGTATTTGGAATTTGCGGCGGCTTTCAGATGCTTGGAGAAAGCTTGTCCGATCCCTTCCTTGTGGAATCGGAAGCGGCTGCCGTGCCGGTACGGGGCATGGGACTTTTGCCGGTCCAGACTGTGTTTGGAAAGGAAAAGACCAGGACAAGAGTGGCTGGCTCCTGTACCAGCGTAGGAGGGATATTTGAGGAGCTGTCAGGCATGGAGGTGGAAGGCTATGANNGGGAAATGTGTACGGCACCTATATTCATGGCTTCTTTGATAAGGAAGGGATTGCAATGACCATTGTAAAATCTCTTGCAAAAAAGAAGGGCCTTACCATGGAACCGGATGGCGGTTTTAACTACCAGGAATACAAGGAAGAGCAATATGAACGGCTGGCTGCCCATTTAAGGGACAGCCTTGACATGGAACGGATCTATGGGATAATGGGATTAGAAACCAGCTCCCATGTTTCCGGCAGATTTTAAAAGAACGGGTGGAGGAATCGATGGAATTTAAGGAGCTGGAACGGGTGCAGCCCGAGGAAATAGAAAAAAGAAGTTTTGAACTGATCACCATGGAGCTTGGGGAAAAAGTCCTTGATCCGGAATATGAGCCGGTGATCAAACGGGTGATTCATACCACCGCTGACTTTGAATATGCGGATAATCTAGTATTTACCCCTCATGCCGTTTTGGAAGGGATCAAGGCTTTAAAGGAAGGTGTCCGGATCATTACGGATACCAACATGGGAATGGCCGGCATTAATAAGAGTGCCTTAAAACGTAACGGCTGCAGCGTCAGCTGCTATATGGCGGATGAGGATGTGGCGGAGTATGCAAANNTTCACCATACCACCCGGGCCTGTGCCAGCATGGATAAGGCGGCAGGGCTTTTAGAGGATTGTATTTTTGCAGTGGGTAATGCGCCCACGGCCCTGGTGCGCCTTTATGAATTAATAAAGGAAGGAAAAATCCATCCCAGGCTGATCATCGGCGTACCGGTGGGCTTTGTTAATGTGGTCCAGTCAAAGGAAATGATCATGTCCCTTTCTGATATCCCCTTTATTGTGGCCAGGGGAAGAAAGGGAGGAAGCAATGTGGCAGCGGCAATCGTAAATGCCCTGCTCTATCAGATACAGTAGCAGTAACCTGGTTTATTATCCATCGTTTTGGGCATAAAGACATACCCGGCAGGATATTTAGAGGGGAAGAACAGCATGGAATTATACAGCATAATTTTAGTAGATGACGAAGAAGAAGTACGTAAAAGCATTATAAAAAAGATTGAATGGCAGGCAGCCGGATTCCGGGTGGTGGGAGACGCGGAAAACGGGGAGGATGCCATGGAAAAGATCGAGGTCTTGGAACCGGATGTAGTTTTAACGGATATCCGGATGCCATATATGGATGGCCTGGTCCTTGCGGAAAAGGTACGGCAGCGGTATCCTTCCATGAAGGTGGTGATCTTTTCCGGCTATGATGATTTTGAATATGCCCAGAGAGCGATCAAGCTGAATGTGACGGAGTACATTTTAAAGCCGGTCAATGTGGAAGAACTGACCTCCATATTAAAAAGGATCAAGGGGAATTTGGATCAGGAAATAGAAGAAAAAAGAAATTTAAGCCGTCTTAGGGAAAATTACCGGAAAAGTCTCCCCATCATCAGGGAACAGTTTTTCAATGACCTGGTGCATAAAAACCTTCCGGAGGAGCTGGTGGAACAGAAGCTTAAGGAATATGGTGTGCCAGTCATGGGGGCAAGGAAATGGATCATTGTTGCCATTGATGTGGAAAAGGGAGAAGTCAGGGAGACTCTTTCCCTTCACAATGAGGAGGAGCTGATCCCCATTTCCGTTATGCAGATCGTAAGGGAAAAATTAGAGGGCTACTGCAGGTTTTCTCTTTTCCAGTCTGTTTCAGAGGCAGAGATGGTGGTGATCGTGGCTCTTGACGATGACAACTCTACCACAGGTCTGATCGATGTGCTGGGAGATATCTGCAGAGAAACAAAGCGAATCCTGGAGGTTCCGGTCACCATGGGCATCGGCAAAAGCTTCCGGGAGCTGTCCGGTTTCCGGGAAGCCTACCAGTCCTCTATTGATGCCCTGGGTTATAAAGCCATAGCCGGCAGGGGAACTACCATTTACATCAATGATATGGAGCCGGTAGGAGTAGGGAAGCTGGAATTTGACAGTGGGACAGAAGCGGACTTAATCTCAGCCATAAAATTCGGCCCCAGCGAAAAGATCGAAGCAGCGGTTTCCAGGATCATTGAAAAAATGGAATCCGCAAAAGTGCATTACCGCCAGCAGCAGGTTTATATGTTCGGCGTTTTAAACAGTGTCCTCCAGATGATGCAGCAGTATGATCTGGCCCTTGAGGATATTATGGGCGGGGAGCTTAAGGACATGGAGATCTTTGATAAGATTAAGAAGAAAGAGGAATTCGGTCAGTGGCTTTTTAAAACTGCAGGGAAAATGAACCAGTTCATTAACCAGGAGCGTGATTTTACCACACGCCAGGTGATCCAGGAAGCAAAGCAATATATTATGGACCACTACCAGAATCCGGNNCAGTGGAAATGATATGCCGCCGCCTTCATTTGAGCCCGGCATATTTCTCCACCATGTTTAAAAAAGAAACCGGACAGGCCTACATCGCCTATTTGACGGATGTCCGTCTTAATAAGGCGGTAGAACTGCTTAATAAAACGGATGATAAGACCTATGTGGTGGCAGCAAAGGTGGGATATCAGGAGCAGAACTATTTCAGTTACGTATTCAAGAAAAAATTTGGAGTATCACCGACTAAATTCCGCGGAGCCAGGTAATGGAAACACCCTCCGGGTATCCCTTTATGTCCAAAAGGATAGACGATAATATGGAAAGAAAGAATATCAGCATTCGTTATACTATTTTTGTATATTTTACCGTGACTGCCTTGGCAGCAAGTCTTTTGATCACTTTTTCCTTATACCAGCGCCTTTCCACCCAGGTGGGGGAAATGGTTCAGGAGGAAAACCAGAGCCTCATTCACCAGGTAGCCAGATCTGTGGAGTCCTATCTGCTTACGGTCATGAAGCTGTCGGATTCCCTGTATTATGGAGCCGTTAAAAATGCCGATCTTTCATCGGAATCCATTAATAACGAGATCACGCTCCTGTATGATAACAATAAGGATAATGTGGACAACATCGCTCTCTTTACCCAATCAGGCACCATGGTGGAAGCAGTCCCTGCCGCAAGGCTTAAAAGCGGACTTGACGTAACCAGGGAGAACTGGTTTTTAAATGCTTTGGAGAAGACAGAGAACCAACATTTCTCTTATCCCCATGTCCAGTATATTTTTGACAGCAATGAAAACCAGTACCGGTGGGTGATATCCTTATCAAGGGCCGTGGAGCTGACGGAGGGCACCTCTACCACCCAGGGCGTGCTGTTAGTGGATTTAAGCTACTCAAGCCTTGAACATCTTTTTGACGGGGTGACCACAGGAAAGGGCGGCTATGTCTATTTAATCAGCAATGACGGGCAGATCCTGTACCATCCCAAAATCCAGCTTATTGATTCCGGACGGATGCAGGAGAACAATCTGGCGGCAGCCGGCTATAAGGGCTGAAACCACCGGGAGGAATTTCAGGGGGAGACCCGGATCATTACAGTAAAATCCATTGGTTATACAGGCTGGAAGATCATTGGAGTGACACCTAAAAATGTGGTTTCCTTAAATTCCATTAAAACCAGGCTTTTTATCGTGTTCCTCATAACCCTGATCCTGTTCATACTTGCCCTGATTAACTCCTATATTTCTTCCCGTATCACCAATCCCATCAAGGATCTGGAAAAATCCGTGGGAATTCTGGAAGAGGGGAATTTGGAAACACCTGTTTCCATCGGTGGCTCCTACGAAATCCAGCATCTGGGGAATTCCATTAAAAATATGGCAAAGCAGATCCGGGTTCTGATGGACGACATCGTGGAAGAGCATGAGGCTAAAAGAAAACAGGAGTTTGATACCTTACAGTCTCAGATCAATCCTCATTTCCTTTATAATACCCTGGACATCATCGTGTGGATGATTGAAAACGAGCAAAAGGCAGAGGCGGTCAAAGCAGTGACGGCCCTGGCACGGTTTTTCCGGATCAGCTTAAGCAAGGGAAAGAGCATTATCACGGTCAGGGATGAATTGGAGCACGTGCGGAATTATTTGATGATCCAGCATATGCGTTTTAAGAATAAGTTCTCCTACGAGATCGATGCAGCAGAGGAATGCATGGAGCTT
This sequence comes from Hungatella sp. UBA5982, assembly GCA_002429965.1. Taxonomy (GTDB): domain Bacteria; phylum Bacillota; class Clostridia; order Lachnospirales; family Lachnospiraceae; genus Lacrimispora. The sequence continues at coordinate 5,199 of DJBG01000174.1, read as the reverse complement.
GCAAGCTTAAAGCTTGTATTGCAGCCCCTTGTGGAAAATGCCATCTATCATGGAATGGAGTTCATGGATGGGGACGGAGAAATTATATTAAAGGTCTGGAAAGAAGGAGATGACCTTTGCTATATGGTGAAGGACAATGGTCTTGGAATGAGACCAGACCAGGTGGCAAGTTTGTTTTCCGACCAGGTCCATGTCACTTCAAAAAAGGGTTCGGGGATCGGCGTAAAAAATGTCAACGAGAGGATCAAGCTGTATTTTGGGGAAAGGTACGGCCTGACCATTGAGTCAGAGCCTGATGAAGGAACGGTGATCACCATCCGCCTTCCTGCGGTTCCCTATAGTTCTGCCTCTATGCCCAAAGAGCATGGGCAATGAAAAGGAAAGTAGATCATGATAAAACAGGAAAAAATATTATGGACTCTGCTGGCGGGAGTGCTTGTGTTCCTATTTCTTTTATCCTCCACGGATTTGATCATCAAGGAGAAGAAAATTGAAATATATCCGGTTTCCGTCATCATCGGCGATACTTCCGATGACTATTACGTAAATTTCAGAAAGGGCGCTGATAAGGCGGCAGAGGAGTACAACGTAGATGTCAGCTTTATCACACTCTATGAGAAAGGGGATGCCGACCAGCAGATAGAACTGGTTCAGAGGGAAATAAGCGACGGCGCATCCGCTGTGGTCCTGATTCCTGTAAAGCCGGTGGAATGTGTAAAAAGGATGGATGATATGGTTTTAAACAGCCCTGCCGTAATATTGGGAAGTTTACCTCCCAATGACCAGGTAAAAAGCGGCATATCTCCGGATTATGAAGAGGAAGGAAGAATGCTTGGACAGGCAATCGCAGCGGAAAATCCTCCGGATATTCCTGTATGGATTTTTACGGAGGGGCTTGAGTATGGGTATAACAGGGAGGCATATGACGGACTGGTATCCGCTCTTTCAAAATCTGGATTTTCCATGAAGCTTTTTGGGAAAAAGGCGGAGGGTACCTTCCGGGAGGCCATCGAGGGCATGGTTTATCCCGGAAGCGGAAAAGCGGTCATTGCAGCGATTGATGTCAGGAGCCTTGATGAGGCCGCTGATATTATTTCAGGGAGTCCGGTATACGGCAATGCCATTGAAGGGCTTTACGGAGTCGGAAGCACGACCAAACTTTTAAAGGAACTGGACAATGGAATTATTAAGGGGCTGGTTGTAAGTGACCAGTTTGATGCAGGCTATATGAGCATCGAAAAGGCTGTGGAAGCGGTTCATGGGGGGCTTCAAAGAACACAAATTGTTTTGGATTCTTACTATATTCAGAAGGCCAATCTGCGGGAAAGCAAATTTGAAAGGATTTTGTATCCAATTGATTGAGATGGGGGATGGAATATGAAGAAACGATATGGTATCCTGGCGGTAGTGGTTATCCTGCTGCTGGCACTTTGGGGAGTGTTTTATCAGAGCAGGAAGGACAGTGGAAAGGAAGAAAAAAAGTCCATACGTATTGGTGTGACCTTATACCGTGGAGATGATTCCTTTATCAATACGCTCAGGGGAAATATTGAGGAACAGGCCAAGGAATATGAAAAGGAAACAGGTATTAAGGTGGTTATGGACATTGTGGATGCCAAGGGGAACCAGAATACCCAGAACAGTCAGGTAGACCGTTTCATTTCCCTCGGATATGATGCCATCTGCGTGAATCTTGTGGACCGTTCCGTGGCCTCCAACATCATCAACAAAGCCATGGATGCCAGCCTGCCGGTGGTATTCTTTAACCGGGAACCGGTAGAAGAGGATATGCGGCGCTGGGAAAAGCTTTACTATGTGGGAGAAAATGCAAAAGAATCTGCAACCCTTCAGGGTAACATTCTGGTGGATGCCTATAAAAAAGATCCTTCTTCCCTTGACTTAAATGGGGATGGAAAGGTCAGCTATGTACTATTGGAAGGAGAAAACAGCCACCAGGACTCCTTGATCCGTACAGAATGGTCCATTCAGACCTTAAAGGATGGCGGAGTGCCGTTAGAAAAAATCACCGGGGGAATTGCCAATTGGGACAGAAGCCAGGCATCCGCCTGGATGGAGCAATGGCTTTTGGAGTACCCGGATGAAGTGGAAGTGGTGATCTGCAACAATGATGACATGGCTCTGGGAGCGGCCGATGCTCTGGAACGGAAAGGAAACTTGAGGCCGGTTAAAATTGTAGGGATTGACGGCACGCCTCAAGGGCTTGAAGGGCTGCGTACGGGAAAGTTGTTTGGAACGGTCCAATGTGACAGCCAGGAATATGCAAATGTTATTTTTGAAATCGCTGCTGCGGAATCTCTTGGTCAAAATGTACAGGAAATTGTAAAATTGGACCGGGATAAGTATTATGAATGCAGTCAAAAGGCACTGACCGCCCAGTAATGGGCGGTCAGTTGTGCATAGTGAGTAAAAATATCGAATTTTTTTGATAGAAAGAGGAGAAATCTAAAAAAATCGATACATATCCCAATAAATTTATATGGAAAACTGCACAAAAGAAAGCTATAATGTGCATGTCGGTAAGGTAAAAACGCCAATCGATAACAATATAATGATAAGGGAGGATTTATCATGAGATTACTCAAAAAAGCATTAGCAGTAGGCCTTGCGTCAGCAATGGTATTTTCCATGGCAGGCTGTGGAGCAGGTTCTAAGGGAACAACGGCTGCCCCAGAGGCTACTACGGCAGCAGAGACCAAGAAGGAGGACACAAGCGCAGAGACCACCGCAGAAGCAGTAAAAGATGCTGTTGGCGGAGATGTAGCGGATAAGAAAGTCGGTATCTCAATTTACAAATTTGACGATAACTTTATGACACTTTACCGTACAGAGCTTCAGCGCTATCTGACAGAGGACTTAGGCTTTAAGAAGGAAAATGTTGTAATCCAGGATGGTAAGGGTGATCAGGCTGAACAGACCAACCAGATCCAGAACTTCATTACCCAGAAATATGATGTATTGATTTTAAACCTTGTTCAGGCTTCTTCTGCTCCGGAAATCACAGATATGTGTAAGGCTGCAGGAATCCCGGTTGTTTTCATTAACCGTGAGCCAGATACCCAGGAAGAGCAGAGATGGAAAGATGACAAGATTAATGCTACTTATGTAGGCTGTGACGCAAGACAGTCCGGTACCTATCAGGGAGAAGAAATTTTTGAAACTTCCAACAAGGGCGATATTAACGGCGATGGCGTTGTTTCTTATATCATGATCCAGGGTGACCCGGAGAACGTTGATGCTCAGTACAGAACAGAATTCTCTGTTAAGGCTCTTACTGATTCCGGTATGCAGGTAAAAGAACTGTTAAAGCAGCGTGGTGACTGGGATCAGGCAAAAGCTCAGCAGATCGCTCAGGATGCTTTAACACAGTATGGTGATCAGATTGAAGTAATCTTCTGCAACAACGATGCTATGGCACTTGGTGCTCTTCAGGCAATCGAAGCAGCAGGACGTACCGTAAACAAAGACATCTATTTAGTAGGTGTTGATGCTCTGACAGAGGCTGTTCAGAACGTTATCGACGGCAAGCAGACAGGTACCGTATTCAATGACCACTTCTCACAGGCTCGTACAGCAGGCGATATGGCTGTTAAGTTTATCAAGGGTGAATCAGTTGATAATGTAAATATGGTAGATTATATCAAAGTTACTAAGGATAATGCTCAGGAAATTCTTGACAAATTAAAATAATTTCCAGCAGCCGGTATAAAACGGGTGTGTCGGTAAGGCACACCCGATTTTTAAAGGTATCTGAAGAACACATGGGCAATTAATAGGAGAGGAGAAACGGGATGGCAGAGGAATATAGACTGGAAATGATAGGGGTCAGCAAATCCTTCCCTGGCGTTAAAGCGCTTGATAAAATCAACTTAAAAGTACGTCCCGGTACCGTTCATGCCTTAATGGGTGAGAACGGAGCAGGTAAATCGACCCTTATGAAATGCCTTTTCGGCATTTATAAAATGGATGAAGGAAAGGTTCTTATTGACGGGAAGGATGTGAGCATCGCAAATCCCGATGATGCCCTTCACAAAGGGCTTGCCATGGTGCATCAGGAGCTGCAGCCGGTTCCGGCGCGTTCCATTGCGGAAAATATGTACCTTGGAAGATATCCCTTAATGAAAATAGGTCCTATAAAGATGGTTGACCATAAGACCATGTACCAGGAAGCGGAAAAGTGGTTAAAGGATGTAAAAATGAGTTTTAATCCCAAGGCAAAACTTGGGACACTATCAATCGGACAAATGCAGTCAGTGGAAATTGCAAAGGCAGTGAGCCAAAATGCAAAACTGGTAATTTTGGATGAACCGACCTCATCGCTGACTGATAATGAAGTGGAAGCGCTGTTCCGCATTATCAGGGAATTGAAATCCCGCGGTGTTTCTATGATATATATCAGCCATAAGATGGCAGAGATCCGGCAGATTGCCGATGACATTACAATTATGCGTGACGGGACGTACGTAGGCTCCTGGGAGGTAAAGGATATTTCGGATGACGAAATCGTAAAGCAGATGGTCGGCCGGGAATTAAGCAACGTCTATCCGCCCAAGGAAGATTACAGGAAAGAGGAGACTGTCTTAAAAGTAAGCAATTTAAGCAGCATCCACGCACGCTCTTTCCAGGACTGTTCTTTTGAATTAAAGAGAGGAGAGATTCTGGGATTTGGAGGCCTGGTGGGCGCCCAAAGAACAGAAATGATGGAAGCAATCTTTGGAATGCGTCACATTGCCAGGGGAGAGATTGAAATTCTTGGTAAAAAGGTGACGGTCAAACGTCCTCAGGATGCCATCAACGATTCCGTAGGAATGATCACAGAGGACAGACGGGGGACCGGTATTATAGGATGCTTAAGCATTGCGGATAATACGGCCATTGCTTCTTACCGGAATTACACCAAAGCAGGGACCATTAACAGCAAAAAGGTGGGGCAGGTAGTAAAGGAGAGCATCGCAAAACTGAGCATCAAAACGCCCAATGACAGGACCCTGATACAATCTCTGTCAGGTGGAAACCAGCAAAAGGTGATTATCGCCAGATGGCTGGCTAATAACCCGGATATTCTGATCATGGATGAACCCACCAGAGGAATTGATGTTGGTGCAAAATATGAGATTTACCAGATCATGATAGAGCTGGTAAAGCAGGGAAAATCGATTATCATGATTTCTTCCGAAATGC
>DJBG01000061.1 GCA_002429965.1 Hungatella sp. UBA5982 | reverse complement strand
ATGGTTTCTCTTGGAATGGGAAGCATGGTCCAGTCCAATTCCATTGCGGAAACTCTTGAATATTCCTTTGGCATACCGCCAATTCCTATTGGTATCCTGCTGACAGGAACTGTATTACTGGTGGTTCTGGGTGGAATCGCAAGGATTGCTTGTGTCTCTGAGCGGCTTATTCCTATCTCAGCCGGCGCCTATATGCTGTTTTCCATGGTTGTGATCATGTCCTGTTACGATAAGATCCCNNCAAATCAGCAAAAGTCTTCAGTACGGCATATCCAGGGGAGTATTTTCCAATGAAGCAGGACTTGGGAGCATGGCAGTCCTTCACGGCGCGGCAGAGGATACGACACCTGAGCAGCAGGGAATGTGGGCCATGTTTGAGGTGTTTTTTGATACCATTTTAATCTGCACCATGACAGCCTTTGTGATCCTGTGCATGACGGAAGGGGATGCTGCCGGTTCCGGCTATGACGGAGCGGCTCTGACAGCCTTTTGTTTTTCAAAGCGCTTGGGGCCACTTGGGGAATATGTGGTATCAGGAGCCATGCTGATTTTTGCCTTTGCTACCATCATTGCATGGTATTATCTGGGGCGTCAGGCGGCCATGTATCTGGCGGAGAGCTTAAAAAAACGCAGATCCCTTTACATACTGCAGCGCATATTAAGAGGAAAGGTCTATACGCTTCTTTATCTGGGGGCCGTGTTCCTTGGGTGTCTGGCAAAGCTGGAGACTGTGTGGGAATTTTCCGATATCTGGAATGGACTGATGGCGCTTCCTAATATCATTGCCATTATTTTCCTGATGAAGGAGGTAACGGTTCCTGGAAATGCTGAAAAACGGGCACTGAAATACACCCGCCGGTGAATGGGGAAGGGGCCTGACCTAAATAGCGGTCAGACCCCTTTATGATGAATTAGTTGCAAGCAAATGGTCAGCAATCTCCTGTATAGTAGGAGATAATGCTCATATAATCCTTTGGAGCCGGAATATCCAGTGAAAGACACAGGAAGTTTTTATTTTCCCTGTACTGATGAAGCAGCTCGTTCTGGAGTCCATAGTGTTTGTTGATATTTTCTTTTCTACCGTCAGGGTACAGCAAATTGACCGCATCACTGCACGCATTTACTGTTTGTAAAAAGTTATCCATATCCAAGATATTCAGTTTTATCATTACAAACCCTCCATTGTGAAAAACAGTGATTCCATGGTAATGACAATGATTTTATAATAAAAAGATTGCCCTATTACCTTTACAGGTATCATTATAGTGCAATCTTCTTTGAATAAATATATTATTTCTGCCTTTATATATCATTATCCTGCCATTTGCGGCGGTATTCTAAGGGCGTGCAGCCAGTATATTCCCGAAAGACCTTTCCAAAGTAGCTGCTGCTTCCCAATCCGCAGGCATGGCTTATATACGTAATTGTTTCCCTGCTGTTTGCCAGCATATGGCAGGCCGTTTGTAAACGATAGTTTTTGATATATTCCACCGGTGTCATGTGCAGGCAGTCTTGGAATACCCGAAAACATTCACGTTCGCTGGAATAAGCGGCGGCGGCAATCTCTGGAATAGAAATTTTTTCTGCATAATGCTCATGGACATATACCATCATTGATTTTATTTTATCATTTGTTTTGTTGGAATACCCTTTTTCTTCCAATAGAGGACGCGCTATGGCGAAAAGCCGGATCCATATGTCAGATAACGTCTCCCGCAGTTTTATCTCATATCCGAAATCATTTTCGGAAAGGTGAAAAGATTCTCGAATGCTATCTAAAATTTTTGCCTGTTCCGGATCATCAGGATATAAGGCAATAATCTCTGCCTGCGGGGCTGCGGTAATCGGCGTAACGTNNCTGCCGTGTTGGCCGGCTATGAAAGAGGGGTCAAAAAGATGGAGGAACTGTATGTTTTTTTCTGATTCCGCTTGCGGCCTTGCCATGTGAAGCACATTGGAATTGACCATTCCGCCGGAACCTGCGGGAAATATCATGGTTCCTTTAGGCGTACAATATTCCATTCTCCCGCTTTCCATATAAAATAGCTCCACGGTTTTATGCCAATGCCAAGGAACAAAACGCCCTATAAATTTATCCAATTGGGAGCAGGAGGCAATGTATGGAAAGTCTTGTGCAAAATCAGGTAATAATTCTTCTTTGCTTCCTGTATGGAATTCTATTCTATAAATGTTCCTCAATGATCGTTTCCCCCTTTCTCTGTTATAAAAACATGTGACATTAAGAAAAGCATTTACAAAGNNTACCTGCACCCTCGTTCCTTCGCGGTTTCTTCTGCCTGTTTTAAAAGCTCACTGCCAATGTTTTGCCCCCGTAAGTCTTCCCTGACCCACAAATATTTCACAAACAACCAGTTGCCGTGTGTATTTCCGATCAGTCCCCCAACCTTTTTTCCAGCCTCGTCCTGCAGATAGACTCCTAAATCCCTTGGATTCTTGTCTTCAATTCTGGCTAAATTATAGTCCAATAAGCCCTGGTAAATGAGTTCCTCATCTTGTTTTTTTATTTTATCAGTTATTTTAAAGTTCATTTTAATCGGTTCTCCTTATTGGTTTCTATGAGTTTCCGCTTGCCGTTATCATATCATATACCGCATCACAATTCCACAATTCCTATCAGGCATGGACCGAAACATTTTTTGAGCAAAAATTATCAAGAATTAATTTTCAAAGGAGTATATAATGATAATATATTTTGGGAAAGGAGCAGGTATATGGATTATCATACAAAGGTGAGGGATTCACTTAAATATATTGATGAAAATTTAAATCATAAGATTGACCTTGATGATCTTGCAAAAAGAGCTTATCTGTCAAAATATCACTATCATAGGATTTTTCATAAAGTATCAGGAGAATCCGTTACCAGATATATCACCAAAAGGCGGATGGAGAAAGCTGCGGGAGAGCTTGCCCGGACAGACAGGCCGATTATTGACATTGCCCTGGAATACCAGTATGCTTCCCAGGAATCCTTTTCAAGAGCTTTTTTAAAGATTTATGGTCTGACACCGGGGAAATACCGGAGAAGGTATGGCGGCAATTCCTCTGATCAAGTGATCAATCTCAGCTGCCGCTTCAACAAAAACATGAATATGGCCGCATAATAACCCAGGAGGTTTCTATGAACAATCTTATTCCAATGGTAATTGAACAGACAGCCCGCGGAGAGCGGTCCTATGACATTTTTTCCAGGCTGCTGAACGACCGCATTATCATGCTGAACGGCGTAGTGACCAATGATACGGCAAGCCTGATTATAGCGCAGATTCTTTTTCTGGAATCCGCTGACAGCAGCAAAGACATTCACTTATATATCAATAGCCCAGGAGGGTCCGTAACGGATGGATTCGCGATTATGGACACCATGAACAACATCAAATGCGATGTCTCCACCATTAGCATAGGCCAATCGGGAAGTGCTGCCTCCCTGATACTGGCATCGGGGAAGAAAGGAAAGCGTTTTGCCCTTAAAAACAGTGAAATATTGATCCACCAGCCGTCATTATCCGGGGGGCTGCAGGGACAGGCCACGGATATTAAAATCCATAGTGATTGGCTTGAAAAGACAAAGGAAAAACTCAATGGGATATACAGTGAACTTACAGGCCAGCCACTGAAAAAAATTGAGGAAGATATGGAACGGGATCATTATCTGACGGCTGAGGAAGCAAAAGAGTACGGCTTAATTGATGAAATTCTATTATGCCGCAGGTGATACCGGAACATTGATGCGGGAAACCCGCTTACGGCGATCTGACAAGGCAGCCGTAAGCGGGTTTTTTATTATTCCTAAAACGGATCAGGTGATCTGCTGCCTGCGGTATTCTAACGGCGTCATATGATAATGGTTTTTAAATTTACGGTTGAAATTAGACAAATTGTGGAAGCCGCTTTCAAAAGCAATCTCCGATATGGATGACCCTGACGCCCTTAAAAGGTTGGCAGCTACTTTAAGGCGGTGCTGAATCATATATTCCACGCAAGTAATCCCCACGGTCTGTTTAAAAAAATTCATAAAATGGGTTTTGCTGAAATGGCATAAGTCTGCCAATTCACAGATAGAAATGGGCTCCTGATAATTCTCCTGAATATACTTAACCGCTTCTTTTACTTTATCCATATGTGTATTTGCGGGAACAGCAGCATCCGTATTTGTAAAGCATTGATATTTAAATAACAGGTAAAAAAGATGGTGTAATTGTTCCTTCAGGAACATTTCAAAATAAATATCTTTATTTTTCACACAAAGAAAAATCTGTTCAGCACATTCGGAAAATTCCGGATATAAGGGATGATTTTGGCTCATATGGGAAATCGGGCGGAGAAAACCGTTATATATTGGATGGAGATAAGTCAAGCTGTATTGGTCCATAAGAGAATATCCCAGCATGTCAAGATGAAAAACCAAAGTATCGGAAATATGTGTGATTCCCGGCAAAGGCTGGACAGAATGCAGCGTGTTAGGTGCCACAAAAATGAAATCCCCTTTTCTGGAATGAAAAGTTTCCTCACCGATTTTATATATGGCACTTCCTTCTAAAACCAGGGTTATTTTATTTCAGCTTCCACATGCCAGTGAAGCAATACGTCAGGCAAAACCGTCGGTATGATGCAGTGGTAATGGGCATAAGGTGAAAGGATGGTTCCGTGGTTCACATCCTGCTTTTGTGACGACAGCAAATAAGGTTCCAAACGAATCCCTCCCCGGCTTATATGAGAACATCATGCAATAATATCAGATCACAATAGTATTATATAGGAAAATACTTATATACCATGTTATAATATCAAAACATCAAATGAAAAGCAAACCATAATTACACGGACTTGCTGGAAGGTTACTATATTGCGGGAGGAAACTATATGCTATCCTTATTACTTGTCATTATTTACATATCCTTTATCAGTCTGGGATTACCGGATTCGCTGCTGGGGTCTGCATGGCCTACTATGTACCGGCAGCTTCAGGTTCCTATATCCTATGCCGGTATTATTTCTACGATTATAATAGGAGGCACCGTTATCTCAAGCTTAAACAGCGACCGCCTTATAAAGAAGTTTGGTACGGGAAAAGTAACCGCAGCCAGCGTGGGGATGACAGCCGCCGCTTTGTGGGGATTTTCGGTTTCTCCTTCTTTTCCGGCCTTGTGTTTGTGGGCAATCCCTTATGGATTGGGTGCAGGTTCTGTGGATGCAGCGCTGAATAATTTTGTAGCACTTCATTACAAGGCAAGGCATATGAGTTGGCTTCATTGTTTTTGGGGTGTCGGGGCGACACTTGGCCCGTACATTATGGGACATTTCCTGACCGGCGGCATGTCATGGTCCATGGGATACCGTTCCATTTCTTTCATCCAAATGGTATTGACCGGGATGCTGGTAGTTTCTCTGCCTCTCTGGAAGAAAAGCCATCAGGAAGCAGAAGAGGAAGCCAAGGAGAGTCAGCATTTAACCATAAAAGAATTACTAAGACTTAAAGGAGCAAAGCCTGTGCTTGCTGCTTTCTTCTGCTATTGTGCCTTGGAGTCCACTACAGGGCTATGGAGCAGCAGCTATATGGTAATGGAAAAAGGGATATCTCCGGATGCAGCGGCAAAATGGGCTTCTTTATTTTTCTTTGGCATCACCTTTGGAAGATTTTTAAATGGTTTCGCAGCTATGAAATTATCCAATAAAGAAATGATCCGCATAGGACAGGGAATTATCATCCTGGGTATCCTGGCAATATTACTGGCGAAGGGAAGCTCATTCCTGTGTGCAGGATTCATATTAATCGGAATGGGCTGTGCGCCCGTTTATCCCTGTCTGCTTCATGAGACCCCGGAGAAGTTTGGCAAGGATTTATCACAGGCGATTATGGGCATACAGATGGCCTGTGCATACGTTGGTGCAGCCCTTATGCCTCTTTTAATGGGAATCATAGCAGAATACGTGACGATCCGGTTATACCCCTATTACCTGATGATATTTGCAGTGGTTATGATTATGCTGGTTGAACAGGTAAACCGCATTAAGAACAAATAAGAAATTGCTGGTAGACTTTTAAAAGCGCTATTTGTCGGCTGATTATGCCTGACAAGTGGCGCTCTTTTGGTTACAGTAAAAACTCTTTTGGACGATTGGGGTATTCGTGTGATGGCGGTTATGGACTTACTTATTTTACTTGTACATACTTCCGACTTCAATAATATAAGACAAAATATATTTCAATCTTATGGCTGGTAAGATGATATAATTGAAATTGAATGTGCAAAAGCCGTCACAAATCAAAAGTTTTCACGTTATATAAGGAAACAGTTAATTTAATCAGATATTATAAAAAGTATTATAAGAAGGAACAAATACAACATGTGGAAGTTATTTGAGGAGAATACCAGGGGTTGAGTGGAAGAGATAAATTACAAAAAGAGGTGGATGCTATGATAAAAATCGCTATTTGTGATGATGAGGATAAAGTTGTAAGTTTAATTGAGAAAATGCTTTTGGATATAAGCAAAACGAATCATATCCCTTTAGATATTGATGCTTTTTACTGCGGGGAGGATTTAGAAAAAGCGATGCAAAATGAATCACAATACGACTTACTCTATCTGGATATTCATATGAAGGGGGAGAGTGGTATACTGGCAGCTCAAAATATCAGAAAGATGGACCAAAACTTGTTAATCATTTATGTATCAAGTTACGATAAATATTTGATGGAATTATTTCGCTTAGATGTATTTGACTTTATAAAGAAACCAATTCAGCAGGATATTTTTATAAAAACATTTTTTGCCGCAAATGAAAGGATATGCAGTAAAAAGGTTTACTTTCCTTTTCAATATAAAAATACGGAGCATAAGATCCTTTGCAGTGATATAGTTTATTTTGAAAGTAAAGGCAGACAGGTGCAGATTCATATGAGGCATGGAGGAATAGAAATTTTTAACGATAAACTTAATGCAGTTGAAGAACGGATGTATACAGGTAAAATTCCATTTTTACGGATCCATCAGTCGTTCCTTGTAAATTATCATTACATAGCAGCGCGTACAAAGACGAGCGTAATCATAATAAATGGACAAGAACTGCCAATAAGTGAAGAAAGACAAAAAAGTTTTTCACAAATATATGGGAGATTGCTGAAAGATGAAATTAGTGTATAACCATACAGACATTTTATTTGATATAACAATGGCATTTATTACAATGTGGATTATATACAAATATTTATCTGCTTTTTTTGAAAAGAAGAAAAATAAGCTGTATAATAAATTAATATGGACTTTGTTTTATGTATTCCAGGTTGCAGTAGAACATGATAGCGGGAATGCCTCCATATGGATTTTAGTGATAAATGTTGTTTTAGTTTCGCTTATTGCTGTAATTGGTTTTCATAAGGCAGGAAATAAAAAAGTTTTATATGTAGTGTTATTATATGTGTTTTGGATGATCATAGAATTATTTTGCTATAATTTCCTCAAATTATTACCGGTAGGAAATATGGAATTTGCTACCCTGGGTTCGGGTATATCTAAATTAATTGTAATAATGTTAGTTAGCATCATGAGCATAAGGTTCCGTTCAAAGGATAAAACAACGATCCCAACCATTTATTATTTACTTATGTTATTTATCCCGGTCAGCAGTGCTTTTATAGTACACAACATTTTCCTTTTAGGAGGAAATGACCATAAAATAGCCGTTATGATCACACTTAATATAATCCTGCTCATTAATTTAATAATCTTTGAAATCTATGGAAAGCTAGCCGAGAGTTTTGTGATACAAAAAGAAAATATTATTTACGAACAACAGATTGAATTGTTGGCGATGAATACCGATGATCAAAAAAGGGCCATGGACAATTTTTATAAAGAAAAGCATAACCTTATAAACCAGTTAATACTACTAAGAGAGAATGTAAAGTATGGCAGAAATGAAGAGGCTATTAATGATTTAAATCATTTGCTCCAGATATCTTCAGAAGATGAAAAGCGGATATTGAATAGCGGTAATAATGTAATAGATACCTTGATCAATTTTAAATACTCTTATGCTAAGAAAATGGGAATTGATTTTAAGATCAAGAGCTTTATTCCGGAAGATATTCCAATTCAGCAAAGTGACTTGAGTATTATATTAGGAAATTCTTTAGATAATGCGATAGAGGCAACAAGGATATGTGACGAACATAAGAGAACGATCCAGATATACATGGGAATAAAGAAGAGGGCTTTTGTGCTTGTCATTATAAATCCTTACAATCATACCTTAAAGTGGGATGACAGGGGAAACTTAAAAACAACGAAAACAGAGAATGCCAGTCATGGGTATGGTGTGAGTTTTATTAGAAAGACAGTGGAGAAATATCAAGGATCTGTAAATGTCGAGACAGAAAACGGAGTATTTACCTTGACAGTTATTTTAAATATTTAATTAATTTTGACAGCAAAACCAGTAATTATGACACTTGTTTTAAATGGTAGTTATTAAGTGATATAATCGATTTGTCAACTACTTAACAATATTAATGTATGAAGAGAGGATGAAGGATATGAAAAAATTAAATGCTAAAATCAAGGTAGCTAACGTTATGGCATTATTTGCAGTACATATGGTGGCTTTAGGAGTGAGCACACAATGTGCATATATTTTTCACCAGCCTAAACTGCCAGAAGAAGTAAAAAAGTATAGAAAATTTTAATATGCAGAAACTTGCAATAAAGCTAACTAATTATGTTGTTTATAAAGGAGTGGTGAAAGAAGAAGAAAGGAAAGTATATGAGTATGGCTTTCAGACAGGGTTAGAAGTTTCATTGAGCTTCCTAATTAGTATTGTGATAGCAGCCTTAGGACATATGCTGCTTGAAGGACTATTATTTTTGGCAATATTTATACCATTAAGATCTTATGCAGGGGGGATGCATTTAGAACATTATTCATATTGCTTGATATTATCTAACCTTACATATGCAGGAATTCTGTTGATTGTTAAGCTCATTGCTGTGCCTATGCTTTTTTCCATATTGCTTTTATCTGTTTTTATTGCGGCAGTATGGGTAATGTATCCGGTAAAGCATATGAATCGGCCTATAGATAGGGGTGAAGAAATATATTTTAAGAAACAGCTCAAACGATATTTGCTGGCAGATGCTGCTTTAGCCATTGTATTTCTGATTTTAAAAAGTGATAAATATCTGCTTTTAATGATGGTTACTTTTTTTCTAATGGTTATTACGATGCTTGTTGGTAAATATAAGGAATTGCGTGAATAATATCTTTTGGCAGTATAATCACTTCATCAAAAAAATCATTTAGTTAAAGGCTATGCTGCAGGGCGTTTAACAGAATGATTTTTTTGATGGGGGAGGGCATATTAGTAAAAGACGGATGGGAGAGATCTATTATGTTAAAAAAAGTTGTTATATTTTTTTGCATCTGTATTTGTTTGACTGGATGCAGGAAAGAAAGTGTAAATATTGATCAAGGAAATAATGAAACAGCCGTATCAGAAAAAGATATCATAAAAAATGAAAATTCAGCTCCAGAACAAATCAATGAATCAGACATTGAAAAAAAGCAAGATATAACATTGAATGATAACGATTCAAAAGATAGTGGGCACAGCAAGGACGAAATAGAAGATTTTGCAAAAAAGGTTATTGAATTAATCGAGAATGATGAAAGACAGGAACTAGCGGACATCATTCAATATCCACTTAACATTAATCTGGATGGAAAAAAGATATATATTAAAGATAAAGATGCATTTCTTGAAAACTACAGCTTAATATTTAATGATAAATTTAAGTTACAAATAAAGGATGCAGACACAGAGAATGTATGGGGAAATTCGGTTGGATATATAATAGGGAATGGAGATATATGGTTTGCTAATGATTCATCAGATGGAAAGCTTAAGATTATAGCTATTAACAGCGGAAATGGTGAAATGCCAAAAGATGGGGAAGGGTATGGAATAACACCAGGATAATAAAACAGGACTGAAGTAAAGTAAATTTAAATCATAATATGCATAGAAAAAGAGCGTGCCGTAAAATAGACTTTAAGCTATTGAACGGCACGCTCTTTTTTCTTACTTTATTTCATGGAAATATATACTTTGTCAGTGGTTCCTAAGAATACATTCAATTCTGCATTTCTTCTGTTTACTAAACCTTCAACTCTATTACCGCCGGCTTTGGTATATGTAAAGCCTGTAACCACAGCATTCTTACAAGAGGTTGAAATAGGTGATTTATAGGTGTTGTCATCATTTAATGCCTTATAAAGATCATTCGTTTTAGTTTTTACCGGGTCTCGCCCTACATTAAAAACTAAGGAAGTTACCGCATTAAACATATTCTGACTCATTTTAGAAATCTTAGGATGAGAGTTTACGGCATCTTCTGCTTTCTTAACATCTGCAGTTAAGAAATCAGTGGCCTTCTTTTCCGTAATCTTATCACCTAGCTTCAAATTATCCGAACTTGTGACCTTATGGCCATAGCCCACGGTAAGATATCCTGCTAAGTCTTTGTAAACGGTATCCTTATAACCCTCCCATTTTTTGATAAAATCTAATCCTGTTGTGTTAAGTTTCATTTTTTTTCTCCTTTTCTATTTTTTCAACTTGTAACCAGTTACACAAAATAGAAAGAACCGTTAACCGAAAATGTAAACCTTATATACCCAATGTATTAAATAAAGGAGCTGCCGTAAGATAGATGATCACTCACCTATGTTACAGCGGCTCCTTATTTAAAAAAGTTTGAACGGGGAGTTTCTATTTTGAATCTATCTTTCTTTCTATCTGTTAGAAGACGCTTCTGAAACGGCGCGCGACACTTTAGGGGTGCTTCAATTAATCTATGAAAGAAGGTAAAAATTATGGCAGCGACTCCAGCTTGGCCTGTTTTACAGACAGGCAGTTCAGGGAAAGACGTAAGCGCCTTACAGTGCTTGCTGACTTACCAAGGGTATTCTCTCACGATAGACGGAAGTTTTGGTTCAGGTACCAAAACTGCTGTGACCAATTTCCAAAAGAGCAAAGGCCTCGCGGCTGACGGAATTGCAGGGGCGGGCACCCTGTCTGCTCTGGTCGTCACAGTGCAGAATGGAACCAACAACTACGCAGCCAGAGCAGCGCAGTATCTGCTGAGCAAATTTGAAACCATCACTGTGGACGGCGCTTTCGGTGCTAACTCTGTAACTGTTGCAAAAAATTTCCAGCAGAAGATGGGGATTTCGGCCGATGGTATTATTGGTCCCACCACCTGGCAGTTTCTTTTTGGCTATACTACTTATCCGTCCTCCGGAAATGGAACAATATATTGCAGTAACAGCTATCTGACACAGAGTCAAATGACCGTAAATGCTCAATATATCCTAAATTATTTACGCGGCAAGGGTTGGACTAAAAATGCTATCTGCGGTATGCTTGGAAATATGCAGACAGAAAGTACAATTAATCCAGGTATCTGGCAGAGTCTGAAAGAGAATAACATGAGTGGTGGTTTTGGTTTGGTTCAGTGGACACCGGCGACAAATTATATAAACTGGGCCCAGAGCAACAAATTGCCGGTTGCTGATATGGACAGTGAATTGAAACGTATTCTGTATGAGGTAAGTGCAGGTCTGCAGTTTTATGCTACTTCTACATATAATATGTCTTTCACACAGTTTACCCGTTCTACAGAAAGTGCTTATTACCTTGCCTGTGCATTTTTGCATAATTACGAAAGACCGGCAAATGCTTCCCAGGATCAGACACGGGGGAATCAGGCGACCTATTGGTATAATGCATTAAATTAAAATCAATAGTTTACATAATGCTATAAACGCAAATAATCGGTCAAAGGTAAAACACTTTGGCCGATTATTTATTTTCCCAATAATTCTGGCTGAGCAGATAGAACTGCTGTATATCACTGTATTTAAGCTGAGCTTCGAAGTGATCGCATCCGGTTGCGTGTACAGCAGGCATACTTAGCACAATGCCGTCAGGCTTAAGAAAACAGGAAACATTATCCGGTATGCTAAAAGGGTCTATTGTTTGATAATCCGGCGATTGGAGTTTGAGCATTACCGGAAAACTGGTTTTATCATATGAGGTTATTGGATTCTCAGGGAAAAAGGCTTTATCAAAAAACACCTTTTCAAAGTCTGCATTGGCTGCATACAAATCTTTGAGAGTAATTTCTTTCAAAGACTGTAAATCGATATTGAGTGGGACCAGGTTATTGATCGGATATGCGCCACCCTCGGCATAGCTTGAACCCCAAAAAACAATACTCACTATTTTACTGTTTTGCAGTGTAACTGCGGTCTGATAATCGATGGTTAAACCGGTATCACTTGAGAATAGTGATGTATCAATTTTTGCAAAGCTTTGAACTTTATGATAGATCAATGTATTTAATGCATCGAAACCATTTCCGGAAAAACTTGGATATTGAATTTTAATTGAGCTATCTTTATTGGGTGCTTCTGTATAAACCAATATTTTGTACGTTTCGGCTGCCGATTTTATACCGCTGCTTTGTTCTTTGGCAGCGCCTGAACCGGGGGCTGGTTGTAGTGGCTTTTCACTTGGTGTCTGGGTAGAATCAGGTTGGCTGGAAGGGGGGGCAGAACTGGAAGGCGAACTGGAAACGCCGCTATTATGTGAACAGGAACTAAGAGTGAGCAGAAGTACGGACGAGAACAGGATAGCAGCTGTTCTCTTAGAAAAATGTAAATAATTCATGAAGGCCTCCTAAGTGATTCTTTGATTCAATATTATACCTTATTCATCTTCTGATGATTATTATACTAGGAAGAGCCAAATTTTCCTCGGAAAAGAAAATGGCAATTTTTTAATTAGGATCTGGATGATTCAAAGATCAATAAAGCAATAAAATGAACAAATGAATGTGAAACCGGGTTTACATATCAGGATGAAATACCTTTATATATTTATATAAGTAAATACCGGCGATTGCGTAAAAAAAGATTTTTAAAAAATAGGTTAATATTCAATCAGGGTGTTTTATCTATGGAATAAATTATATGAAAGGAGAGTGCTTTATGGATAAGAAAAAATTTGAAGTGGGGATAACTGGAATAATTGGCACTTGGATTATGGATAAGTATAGTTTACTGTTTCCAGCGATAATTCTATTGATGATATTAATGGTAATAGATTATATTTCAGGAATGCTTGCGGCAAAAAAAGAAGCAATCGAACACCCTAATAATAAAAGATACGGGTGGAGCAGTAAAAAGAGTATCATTGGAATTTACAAAAAGGTTAGTTATATTCTAATAATTCTGGTATCAATTAGTACTGACTTTATGCTCCATAAATTTGCGGGAGAGATTGGAGTCAATTATAAATATACATCAATATTTACACTCCTGGTTTCTGTTTGGTTAATTATTAATGAGTTATTATCAATTTTAGAAAACGCTGGACGCATGGGGGCAAAATTACCTAATTTTCTTAAGAAAATTTTGACAGAATTGCANNCAAAATGATATTGATAATAAATCCAGATTTTAAATTTCTCTTTTTTATTATCTGAAATGATTGGTTTACAATAAGTAATAAAGAACAGGCTCAGTTGCAAAGAGGATGTCCCTAAGGCATTCTCTTTTTTTGGGCGAAAATTTTTCGGGGCAAAGATTTTCATAGGCCTTCAAAGTGTTCCCCAAGACATTTCAAATTTGGAATACTGGAATTTTTATGTTGATAGGTATCCCTGAGTAAAACATTGCCTAAGAGGAAAATTGTATATTTTTTAAGAATCAAAGGTGACTAGACAAATAAATAAGGAAAGATATGATTTATTTGTGAAAAAATAAATTATTATAAAACAATTTTTATACAAATTGACGAAGTTTTGCCAGCGATGAGTCTGTTTATTACACCTGAAGAAATCGGGTGTTTTTTTCATATACAATTAAATCGCTATAAAAAATATTTAATCCTGTCAAGGTTTACATTTACTTCCCTTTTTTCTTTTTTCCTTTTAGGAGGAAGAAAAATATGGGAGAAAAGCTAAGTACACTAATACAAGAATATAAGAGAGGTGATAATGAGAAATTTCTATTTATTTTAGACAAGATGGAACCTTTGATTAAAAAATACGCACGTCTATTATATAAAGATGAAAAAGAAGATATATATTCAGATTTGGTGCTTTATCTTCTTGAGTCCGTAAATAAGATGGAATATTACGAAGACGAGGGTCAATGTGTCTATTTTTTGAGCCAAGCCATAAAAAACAGGTTTTATGAATTGTATAAAAAAAGTAGAAGATATTTTGATAATAAGGTTGATGTAGATGAAGAATATTTTGACAGTCTGTATAGCAAACAAACGGAATACGAAGACATTCTGATAAAAGAAGATTTAAGTAAATTACTGTTAAAAGTAAGTGGAAAGCAGTATCAAATCTTTTATACGATGATATTTAATGAAGAGACTGATGCTGAGATAGCTAAGAAGTTTGGAATATCAAGACAATATGTGAATCGTGTAAGGAAAAAATTAATTAAGTTAATTAAAGATGAGTATTTTTTGGTAAATAAATAGAACAGAAGCAGCTTGTGCCGCACCATTTTGGAAAGTATAATATAGTATAGAAGTGGAGACGATAAATTTCGATAGAACACTGAAAAAATATGTGTAATTTTGAAAGGAGGTGGCCACGTGGACAATTATAAAAAAATACCCAATAGATTAATCAATGAAAAATCCCCCTACCTATTACAGCATGCTTATAATCCTGTGAATTGGTATCCATGGGGAGAGGAAGCATTTGAGAAAGCAAGGCAAGAAGATAAGCCTGTTTTCCTATCTATTGGGTATTCGTAACTTGTCTGCTATAGTCGACTTGTCATTGGTGTCATGTCATGGCTCATGAGTCCTTTGAGGACCAGGAGGCTGCAGAGATTATTAATAAGTATTATGTTGCGATAAAGGTGGACAGGGAAGAGCGGCCGGATATTGATTCCGTATATATGTCGGTCTGCCAGGCGCTCACCGGCTCCGGTGGATGGCCTCTCACGATCATTATGACGCCGGAACAAAAACCTTTTTACGCAGGGACCTATCTGCCTAAACATTCAAGATGGGGATCCGCCGGCCTTCTGGATGTTTTAACCTCCATCCGGAAACTTTGGGAAAATGAAAAACATAAGCTTCTGGAAGCAGGAGATGAGATAACCGGTTATTTAAACAAAGAAGGGACATTTAATAATGAGGGCAGGGAGCCTTCAAAGGAATTGTTTCTGTCAGCCGCAGATTTATTAAACCGGTCTTTTGATAAGAGATGGGGAGGCTTTGGAAGAGCGCCTAAATTTCCCATGCCTCATAATCTGCTATTCCTTTTAAGACATCATTTCTTTGAAAAAGATAAAGACGCTCTTTTGGCTGCGGAAAAAACCCTTAGGCAGATGTACCGGGGCGGAATTTATGACCACATTGGAGGCGGTTTTTCCCGCTATTCCACCGATGAAAAATGGCTGGTACCTCATTTTGAAAAGATGCTGTACGACAATGCGCTTTTGCTGTATGCCTATACGGAAGCTTTTGCCACAACGGGAGATAACCTTTATGCCGGGGTTTCCCGGGGAATCCTTCGATACGTCCGGGATGTGCTGACGGATGAGCAGGGTGGATTTTACTGCGGTCAGGACGCTGACAGTGAAGGGGTGGAAGGAAAGTTTTATACGTTCCGGAAGGAAGAGATCGAAAAGGTCCTTAAAGGTGATGCAGATGAATTCTGTAAATGGTTTGGAATTTCGGAAAAGGGCAATTTTGAGGGTAAAAATATTCCAAATCTCATTGAAAATGAAAATTACGGTGATGGCAGCGAAGAGCTGGAAGATCTGTGTAGAAAGCTTTATGATTACCGGATAACTAGGACAACCCTTCATACGGATGATAAGATATTGACTTCCTGGAATGGACTTATGATCGGAGCACTTGCAAAATCATATGAGGTTTTGGGAGATGATTGGTGTCTTGAAGCGGCAAAGAATGCGCAAGCGTTTATAGAGAAAAATTTAACCTCTGATATGGGCAGGCTCTTCATCCGTTACCGGGAGGGCCAGGCAGTTCACGATGGGCAGCTAGACGATTACGCATTTTATGCCTTTGGCTTACTGGAACTTTATGAAGCTTCTTTTGATATCAGGTATCTTAATATAGCCTCTGAAATTTCAGAAAAGATGCTTGAACTGTTTTTCGATGAAGACCAGGGAGGCTTTTATATGTATGCTCATGACAGAGATAAGCTGATAAGCCGTCCAAAGGAGCTTTACGACGGCGCGCTTCCTTCAGGGAATTCCGTGGCAGCATATGTGCTAAGCAGGCTCTATCACCTTACCGGAAAAATCAAATGGCAGAGCGTTCTTGAAAAACAGATTTCTTACCTGACGCAGGAGGTGGAAAAAAGCCCCGCAAATTACTGCTTTTCTCTGCTGGCTTTCCAAAGCATCCTTTATCCTACTACGGAAATTGTATGTGTTTCCGCTGAGGGTTCTATATTAGAAGAAATACAGAGCCTGCAAAGAAGCCGGACGCCTGATGTAAGCGTAATTTTAAAAACCCCTCTGAACCAGGAGGCCCTGTCGGAAGCCGCTCCGTTTACTGCGGATTATCCGATTCCGTCTGCGGGAAGCAACTATTATGTTTGCCGTAATGGGGCATGCATGAAGCCTGTAGAAGGCTTGGAAGAATTAAAAACAGTGCTGCAATCCCTGTAGCCTAAAGGGAGTGCTGCGAAAGAAATTTGTAATGGCAGATAAAATAAATAAAATCATGTTTTTCGCAGAAGATGAGCTTTGAAAATGGATTTAAAACCAATCAAGGCTCATTTTTTGCATACTTTTTGAGCAAGGCTAATCCCATATTTATACATAAAAACCACCGGCTCCCATATAAATAAATAAGCAATTTACAATATGGGAGGTAGTTTATATGTGCACGGCATTTACCTTAAAAACCCGGCAAGGTGAAACCTTTTTTGGAAGGAATATGGATTTTTCTTATGATATTGACCCTCACTTTTACATTGTTCCAAAGAATTATGAATGGAATAATGCATTAAATATGGAAAAAATCCATGATATCTACTGCTTTATCGGCATTGGACAGGAACAGGATGGGATCCTAGGATTTTTTGACGGGATCAATGAAATGGGGTTTGCGGCGGCGGTTCTTTATTTTGCGGGCTATGCCCAATATAATACCATGCAGGATTCGGGGTCCGGAGAACAAATTGCATCCACTGATTTCCTTCATTATATTTTGGGAAGATGCGCCAATATAGCTGATTTACGGGAATTACTGAAGAATCTCTCAATCGTTGGTCTTGAAGATCCGGTGACACAGACCGTGGCCCCATTGCACTGGATGGCGGTAGACCATAGCGGGGAGTGCGTTGTCATAGAGCAGACGGAAAGAGGCATGGAAATAATGGCAAATCCGATTGGCGTTATGTCTAACAGCCCTGATTTCCGGTGGCATATGACGAATTTAAGAAATTACATGGAGGTCTCTCCCTATCAGTCCAAGGAGGCTGCCTGGGGAAATGTCCGGCTGACTCCATTTGGACAGGCGGGAGGTACCCAGACTCTTCCGGGAGGGTTTACATCTCCGGAGCGATTTGTAAGGACCGCTTATTTAAAATCATTTATTCCAACACCTGAAAGCCGTATGGAAGCGGTTGTTTCATGCTTTCACGTTATGGAGAGTGTTTCCATACCAAAAGGAGCCGTCGTAACAAGCCGGAATTCTTATGATTACACCAAATATACGGCTTTTATCAATACCGCAACCTGTGAATACTTTTTCAAGACCTATGACAATATACAGGTAGGAACGGCGAGCCTTTTTGAGAATTGCGCCCAATTTCCGGAGCTTGTGAATCTGGGGGGGATTGGGATTGTTGACGATGGCCAGTTATAAATTTATACCGGATCAAAGGGAGTACGAAAAAAAATGACGTATTGCATGGCTGAATTACAGGATCAGTCATGCAATACGTCATGCAAAAAGTTATTTCAAAAAGGGAGGAGAGCTGATAATAAATTACCAGCTCGAGTATTATGAAAAAAATCTTATAAGCAATTTGTGTTCTATGTTTTAAGTATATCCATGAAACATGAAGAAATCATGTTGTTTGTGTAAAAGGTTTTTGAATGAAATTTAAACAAAATATGAACGACCGGACAATTGCGTTATGATACTTTTGCGGAGAATCAGGCTATGCCTGTTGTAAAAATATAAAAAAAGGGGTTGACAAGTCAGAATTTCGGAAATATACTATTTTTGGAATAATTTTTCCGTTTCGGTAGGTGAGGCTACCACAGGGATACGGGTTGCTGCCGCGGAGTAGTGGAGACACTATGAGTAGGTTAAACAGTCCATGTCGAATCCAAGGCATGGAATAACGTAACTTCATCGCCCTGTGAAGCTAAAACTTGTACGATGGCGAGGAAACGCTTTTCGAACAGTGAGGCGTTGTATGTATGAGGATATATCCTCTGTTATCGTTGTCGTTATGAAACGTTAACAGAGGATTTTTTTTGTAAGGAGGTGAGGTTATGGATAGCGGCAGTAGTTATAAACAATATCTAAATGATGGTTATATGAGGAGGGCGCCTTTTCAGGAGGCGCATGGCCGCCGCGTGTCCGTGGCCGCCTTAATTTGATACACCTGCTGGCCTTTAGGCCGGCAGGATATCTCCTTATGCCATCGTTTGGTTTTTAAACGGTGGTTTTTTCATGCCCTTTTTAGGGCGCTAAGATACTCGGCAACACCCTGTTAGGGTTTTATATAGATATTTTAAAAATAAGAGAGGTGAACGGAATGGAAACCGGAAGTCAAGGCAGCCCTGATCCTGACGGGCAGCAACAAATATGGTATGGAATAAAAACGTGGTTTCTGTTCCGCCACCATAAAATAATGATGTAGCTCATCAGTTACGGGCTGTGCTTCCAACCATCTTTTTAAAATCAAGAAATGGAGGTACAGACCAATGAAAAACAAAAACAATCGTATTGAATCAAAAAAAATGCTCGCGGAAATGGTTCGCCGCAACGAGGTGAACGACAGACTAACCTTTGCCGCCGCTTCAAAAACTGATATTTTGCTCGACAAGCTGGGGACAGCCCAAGGGGGATTGGATAATGACCTTGTGGAGGCCTCCCGCGAGAAATATGGTGACAACAAGGTCACCCATGGTAAAAAGAAGTCCCTGTTTCATCGTATCTGCACGGCATTTATCAATCCATTTACCGCTATCCTAATCGGNNTTATTTTAGCGGATCCGGGAGATGCCGATCCCATGACCGTCATTATTATTATGACAATGGTGATGATATCAGGTGCTTTACGGCTGGTTCAGGAAACAAGAAGCGGGAACTCGGCGGAAAGCCTTTTAAAAATGATTAAAACCACCATCTGCGTCCAGAGGCAGGAGTCCGGAAAAGAGGAAATTCCTCTTGAAGATGCGGTGGTGGGTGATATTGTGCATCTGGCGACAGGCGATATGATTCCAGCTGATATGCGTATTCTGCATGCCAAAGACTTATTCGTCAGCCAGTCGGCCCTGACCGGTGAAAGCGAGGCGGTGGAGAAGTTTCCTGACCCCGGCAGAGACGGTTCCGATACGGTGACCGAATGCCCGAACCTTGCCTTTATGGGTTCCAACGTTATCAGCGGCAGTGCCATTGGTGTAGTAGTGGCAACGGGCGATGACACGATTTTTGGCAATATAGCGAAAAACGTCAGCGAAGAGTCTGTTCAAACCAGTTTTGAAAAAGGTGTAAATTCGGTGTCATGGCTGCTCATCCGCTTTATGCTTGTGATGGTGCCGGTGGTGTTGTTTATCAACGGCTTCACAAAGGGCGACTGNNTTTCCATTGCGGTGGGGCTTACACCAGAAATGCTGCCGATGATTGTCACCACCTGCCTTGCCAAAGGTGCGGTGGCTATGTCTAAGGAAAAAACGATTATCAAGAACTTAAATTCCATACAGAACATTGGTTCCATAGATATATTATGCACAGACAAAACGGGTACGCTGACACAAGATAAGGTAGTGCTTGAGTACCATCTAAACATCCACGGGCAAGAAGATGCACGGGTGCTGCGCCATGCGTTCCTTAACAGTTATTACCAGACGGGGCTTAAAAACCTCATGGACATTGCTATCATTGAGCGGACACAGCAGGAACAGGATGCTGTGGAGGAACTGCGCGGCCTTACGGACAGATTCACAAAGGTGGATGAGATCCCCTTCGATTTCGAACGCCGCCGCATGAGCGTAGTGGTGAAAAACGGCAAAACGCAGATGATAACAAAGGGTGCGGTAGAGGAAATGCTGTCAATTTGCAGCTTTGCTGAATATGAGGGAAAGGTTCTGCCGCTGACCGACGATATCCGGGCCTATATCCTCAAAAAAGTGGATGAACTCAATGAGGATGGGATGCGTGTTATCGCCGTGGCACAAAAGACCAATCCATCCCCTGTAGGTGCGTTCTCAGTAGCCGATGAATCGGAAATGGTATTGATGGGTTATCTGGCATTTCTTGACCCGCCGAAGGATTCGACGGCTGCAGCGGTAAAAGCCTTGAATGCCCATGGCGTAGATGTGAAAATCCTAACCGGGGACAACGACAAGGTGACGCGCTGCGTCTGCCGCCAGGTGGGCATCCCTGTTGACCACATTCTGCTCGGCTCTGATTTGGATCACATGACTGACGAAGCATTAGGGGAAGCTGCTGAGAAAGTAAGTGTTTTTGCCAAGTTATCGCCCCAGCAAAAGGCACGTGTCATCACTGTTTTACGGAATAACGGTCACGGTGTCGGCTATATGGGCGACGGCATTAACGACGCAGCGGCTATGAAGGCTTCCGATGTGGGCATTTCGGTGGATACCGCCGTGGACATTGCCAAAGAATCCGCTGATGTTATCCTGCTGGAAAAAGATTTAATGGTGCTGGAAAAAGGGATCATCGAAGGCCGCATAACCTATGCCAACATGATCAAGTACATCAAGATGACGGCAAGCTCCAATTTCGGAAATATGTTCTCAGTGCTGGCGGCCAGCGCTTTCCTGCCCTTTATGCCGATGATGCCGATTCATCTGATACTGCTTAACCTGATTTATGATTTAAGCTGTACCGCAATTCCGTGGGACAATGTGGATAAAGACTTTCTTGCAGTGCCGAGAAAGTGGGATGCTTCCTCTATAGGTAAGTTCATGGTATGGATAGGCCCTACAAGCTCAGTATTTGATATCACAACATACTTACTGATGTACTTCATCATATGCCCCGCCATGAGCGGCGGACAGTTGTTCCACCAGCTTACCGACCCGGCGATGCAGGCGTACTATATTGCCGTTTTCCAGGCTGGCTGGTTCGTGGAATCCATGTGGAGCCAAACGCTTGTCATACACATGATCCGTACGCCGAAAATTCCGTTTATCCAGAGCCGTGCATCGCTGCCGGTGACGCTGCTCACCTTTACCGGAATTGCCGTCCTGACCATTATACCCTTTACCGCCCTTGGCGCGTCAATTGGTCTGGCCGCGCTGCCGCCCGTATACTTTGCCTGGCTGGCGCTGACCATACTCCTTTATATGGTTCTGGTGACAATTTTTAAAAAGCTTTTTGTCAGAAGATATGGGGAACTGCTTTAGGATTTTCTGCACTTAAAGGACTATACAAACGCATAAGGATTTGATAGAATATAGCCATATGTGGAGTCTGACGCAAGAGACGTCAGGCATACCTTCATGTCCGGATAACACGGACAGGAAAAAAGAAAGGGAGAAAACATGAAAAATCCGGTTATAACGATTACAATGGATAACGGCGATGTGATGAAAGCAGAGCTTTATCCGGAAATTGCACCAAACACAGTAAATAATTTTATCAGTCTGGTAAAAAAAGGTTTTTATAACGGTCTGATCTTTCACAGAGTTATCAATGGATTTATGCTTCAGGGTGGATGCCCGGAAGGAAGCGGAATGGGAGGCCCAGGCTATTCTATTAAAGGAGAATTCAGCCAAAACGGCTTTTCCAATGCTTTCAAGCATTCAGAGGGAGTGCTTTCCATGGCAAGAGCCATGAATCCCGATTCTGCAGGTTCCCAGTTCTTCATCATGCACAAGGTTTCTCCTCATTTGGATGGCGCCTATGCTGCATTCGGTAAGATCACAGAGGGTATGGATATTGTGAACAAAATCGCCGATGTGAAAACGGATTACAATGACCGTCCAATGAAAGAGCAGAAGATCCAGTCCATTACCGTGGAAACCTTTGGGGAAGAATATCCGGAACCGGAGACTCTCTAAGGCAATGATCTGGGAAAGGGAAATCACAGTAGAAGGAAAGATTTTCCAGGTTACCATATCCGATAATCATGAGGCCCTGCGTTCTGCTTTTGCGGAAGGCAGGGCTGTTGTTGGTTTATGGGACCGGGAAAGAGCGGACCAGAACCTTGCACCTGCCGCCTATGTGGTGGAGAACCTTGAGGACCTTGATGATGCATTTATAGAGCGGGTCGTCCGGAGAAGAGCGGGACTTCCGTGGAATATTGCCAAAACCCAGCGCCTGACAATCCGGGAGTTTGTCCCTCAGGACTTTACTGATATCCCGTATGAGCCTGAGGCCGGGAAGCCGGGAGCCATTTTTTTAAAGGAAGAAACCCTGAAAGATTACATCAGGCATCAATACGTTTTTTATGAGTACGGTATCTGGGCTGTGGTTGACCATGTTACCGGGCGGCTTGTGGGAAAGGCAGGGATCACCAACCTGGAACTTACCGGACAGGAAGCNNGAGTTTTTAAGGGCGATAAAAAATAATGATACCCCGGTGGAACTGGGATATCACATTTTTTCCCCATACAGGCAGCAGGGATATGGGAAAGAGGCTTGTATGGCCATTCTTTCCTACGCTGCCCTGGCTGTTTCAGAGAGAATCTACGCAAGGATCGATGAACAGAACCTTACGTCAATAAAGCTGGCAGAGGATCTGGGGTTCCAGCTTATTGCCCGAACACATAGCGGATCAGTTCCACGGCAGTGTCTGTATGAGTGGAATTGCTCATGACGGCAAGAATCGGATCATCTATAATAAGACCGGTTTTCTTGCAGAAGTCCGTGTTGCCGATGAGAATGCCGCAGGCCGCTTTTTCACCGGTTTCCTGATTGGTCACAAAATAGAAGTTCTCTTTTGCCTTGTCGTAAACGTCGGCAGGGAGGAGTTCCTTTAAATCAACAAATCCGCCCATTTCGCCGAAGTGATCTATGGTATCCGGCTTCCCGATCATAACATCCAGGCTCTTGCTGGATATCATGGCGGTGATTTTGGCCATCTGGGNNTAGTCCACATCGATCTTTGCATCTTCCTTAAGGTCGATGTACTGACGGAAGCCCTGGTTAAAGTAATCATCTACGGAATCGGTTTCACCGGTAGGGCTGCTGTTTATAATGACGCAGGAAAGAGCGGTTTCAAACCGGTTATTATACACGGCTGAACCGATGGAGGAGATAAACACTACGGCCACAACGGCAATGATGATGGGAATCTTGTAATATTCCCAGATATACCAGAGCCTGTCTTTTAAGCTCATATTTTTCAGCTTGTCCCGTTCCTCACGCAGGGAGTCCTTCAGGTTCTTGTCTTCGTATGGGGTCATGATTTACGCCTCTTTCTTTGTTATTACAGATACTTTTCTAATTATATCATACAACGATGGATTTTCATTAAAATAAAAATAAAATTTTGGTGAAATAAGAAAGAACGTTTGCATTTTAATGGCAAATCCGCTATAATATCCTTTAATGCAACTATGAGAAGGGGAATAACATATGTTATCTGGCTTTTTTAATTATGATAATCCGGTATGGCGGTTTATCGGTAAATTTGGAGATCTGATTATTTTAAATATCTTGTGGCTGGTATGTAGCATTCCTATTTTTACCATAGGTGCCTCTACCACAGCCGTATATTATGTAACCCTGAAGCTTGTAAGAGATGACGATGGGTATACCATCCGCTCTTTTTTTAAGTCTTTTAAAGAAAACTTTAAGCAGTCCACGGCAATCTGGCTCATCCTTCTGGCCGTGGGTATGATTCTTGGAGTCGATTTGTACTTCTTTACCAGATTGTATACAGGGTCCGGGTCCTTCCGGACGGTGATGCTTACCGTATTCCTGGCAATGGTTCTTATTTATGCGGCTGTTTTTACGTATATTTTTCCGCTTCAGGCCTNNTAAAGCGCACCTTTTTCAATGCCTTTTTTATGTCCCTGCGACATTTATTCCGCACCATTGGATTGATCACGATTGATGGAGTACTGATTGCGGCCGCATTCGTATTTATGATACCGCCGATGCTGATGGTATTCATGCTGTTCGGATTTCCGCTGCTGGCATTTATCAATTCCTATATTCTGGCTCCCGTATTTAGTCTGTATATTCCTGAGGAGGAACAAAAATCGGACGAGCTAAGGCCGCTGTTTGCGGATGAGGAAGAGTCTGTGAGCAGCATTTTGATGGCAAAGGGTGACGAGCACCGGGAAGAGATGCTTAAGACCGAAGAGACAGAAGTGAAAGAAACGCAAGACGAACAGGATTAAATCCTGCTGACAGCCGGCCGGGGATCGCACATGCATCCCTATCCGGCTGTTTTTTTGTATATCAGGAAAATTCTAAAGAATACCTATAGAGGCTTTCATGATGAGTTCATACTATGGTCACTGTATGGACACAAAAAAAAGATATACTTTATAATTGTGATAAGGAAATGCCTGGGAGGTGGAATATGACTGAAGAAGAGTATCTCTGTTTTATCCAGCCCTATGAGGATGCGCTTAAAAACATCCGTGTGAGAGTGGATGTGCTGAATAATGATTACAGAAGAAAGAACCAGAATTACCCCATCCATCATATCCAGCACAGAATCAAGCAAAAGGAAAGCATTGAGAACAAGCTGGGAAAGAACGGATTTGAGGCCAGCGCGGATCTAGCCAGAAACTATCTGACGGATATTGCCGGAATCCGGGTCATCTGCTATTTTGTAAGGGATATCTATGATACTGTCTGCCTGTTTAAGAAGCAGTCGGATATTGTAATTATAAAGGAAAGTGATTATATTGCCAATCCAAAGCCCAATGGGTACTGAAGTTATCACATTGTTTTTGGAGTTCCTGTCTATCACACCGATGGCATGGAATATTATCCGGTAGAAATACAACTGCGCACCATGTCCATGGACCTATGGGCCAGTATGGAGCATCGTATCTGCTATAAGGGAGAAGAAAAGGAACAGGCAGCAGAGGAATTTAAGAAGTATGCCATAGCCTTAAGGCAGATGGAGGAAGAGATGGAGGGATTTCTCTGATTTCCATACGATAAGAACGCGGTAAGATGGGAAGACGTCCGGCATAAATATTTCGTAGGAAGATTCCCCCGGCAGTGTTACGCCGGGAGATTTAGGAAGTATGTATTATAAATATGAGGAAAAGCAGGTTATTTATCGATCCGGAAGCCTGAATAGGCGGTCATACCGTGTTCATGTAAATCCAGGCCGTCCAGCTGTTCCTGGTCGGAAACTCTTAAGCCTATGGTTTTCTTAAGCAGAGTAAAGATGATAAATGCCGTTATGGCCGTATAGACTAGAACAGAAGCAACGCCCATTAACTGTGTCAGGAAATTGCAGCCCTCTCCAAAGATACCGGTCAGCAGCGTGCCCAGAAGCCCGCAGAATCCATGGACGCCCACAGCGCCCACCGGGTCATCGATTTTGGCTTTCTTATCAATGAATTCAATGGCAAGAACCACTGCAAAACCTGCAATTGCTCCGATGATGATGGCTTCGTAGGGCGTCACCACATCACAGCCTGCAGTAACAGCCACCAGACCGGCCAGGGAACCGTTCAATGTCATGGATACGTCTGGCTTACCGTAACGCACCCCNNAGCAGCAGCAGCCAGGTTAGTTGTCATGGCGATGTTGCCGAGAGTGGTTGTGGCAGCAGTAGTGGAGCCGCAGTTAAACCCAAACCAGCAGAACCAGAGAATGAAAACGCCGAGAACTCCCAGGGGAATGTTGTGGCCGGGAATTGCGTTTGCAGTCCCGTCCTCATTGTATTTCCCAATGCGGGGGCCGACGATTTTAGCTCCTACCAGGGCGCAGATGCCACCCACCATATGAACCGCAGTAGAGCCTGCAAAATCATGGAATCCTAAGTCTGCTAACCAGCCGCCTCCCCAGATCCAGTGTCCGGTTATGGGATAAATGACCACGCTGATGGCTGCTGAGTAGACCAGGTAAGAGGAAAATTTTGTGCGCTCTGCCATAGCTCCGGAGACGATGGTGGCGGAGGTGGCACAGAATACGGTCTGGAAAATCATGAAAACGGCGATGGGAAGGCCGTTGAATAAGCCGTTTCCGTCAGCCAGAGAATAAGGGTTAAAGAACCCGGAACTGCCGAAAAGGCCTGCCAAATTGTTTCCGAACATGAGGGGGAAACCCAGGATAAAGTAGAAGAGGGACCCGATAACAAAGTCCATCATGTTCTTCATGCAGATGTTCCCTGCATTTTTTGCTCTTGTGAACCCTGTTTCTACCAGGGCAAAACCGGCCTGCATGAAATAGACCAGAATTGCGGCCAGCATGGTCCAAATAATATTCAGTAATAAAGTTGTATTTTCCATAATCATAACTCCTCCTTATATTCTTTGCTGGGATCATTACAGAATTATAAACCAAATGCCCTGAGGGCAGCCGTCAAGATTAAGTAAACCTGACTTTGACTCATTAACATCACGAGAATAAAAATCGGGAATAACCGCTTAAGAAAGCAATTATCCCCGTTGATAGATTATTTCCGTTCTGTATGAAATTAAATGTCCGCTCTTATTGGGAACTACAGAGCTTCCCGGCCATGTTCCCCGGTTCGGATCCGCACCGCATCCTGCACGTCGTAAATGAAAATCTTGCCGTCCCCGTAATTGCCTGTATTGATTTCCTTTACAACCGCATCAATAATCAGATCTGCCAATTCCTTTGGCACAACGGTTTCCACCTTAACCTTTGGAAGCAGGTTCACATTATACTTGGTACCGCGGTACATCTGTGTGTAGCCTTTCTGATTACCATATCCCATGACGTTGCTGATCATTAGTCCATTGACCTTGCAGCCTTCCAGGATCGTCTTCAGACTTTCAAGCTTTTCTGGTTTGATGATAATCTCCAATTTTTTCATACAGCGCGACCTCCTCTATTTTGTTTACAGAAAAAAAGGGCAATTCCAGTTTTGGAACGCCCTTGTTCAGTATAACAATATTATACACGTCTTATGTTTTCTGTCAAATAAATTTTTGAGAGGAGTTAAACGAAAATTTTGTAAAAAGTTAACAAGAACAGGAAGCACATATGAGAATAAAAGGCTTGTACTTTTCCTTGTTTTGTTATATAATAAATACTGTATACAAAAAAATAAAAAAATACAATCCTAAGGAATAAAAAGTGAGGGATGTTTGCCTATGATAAGACATCTGGGGTTAAAAGCATATGGTAAGGTTAATCTGGGACTTGATGTTTTGAGAAAACGGGAAGACGGATACCATGAGGTACGAATGATCATGCAGACCGTAGGCCTTTATGATAAGATTGATATTTACTTAAAAGAGACTCCGGGAATTGAAGTTGTGACAAATCTCTATTATCTTCCGGCGAATGAAAACAACCTGGTTTATAAAGCTGCCAAGCTTCTTATGGAAGAGTTTCACGTCCTTCACGGCATCCGCATTCACTTAAATAAATTCATTCCTGTTTCTGCCGGCATGGCCGGCGGCAGCAGCGATGCGGCGGCGGTTCTGTTCGGGGTCAACAAGATGTTCCAGCTTGGGCTGACAAGAGAAGAACTGATGGAACGGGGAGTAAAGATCGGAGCGGATGTCCCCTATTGTCTGATGAGAGGAACTGCACTAAGCGAAGGAATCGGAGAAATTTTAACGCCCCTTCCTGATATGCCCCAGTGCCAGGTGCTCATAGCAAAGCCTGGGGTCAGCGTATCCACGAAGTTCGTCTATGAGCATCTGGATTTATCCGCCTTACAAAAAGAGGACCATCCGGATATTGACGGCATGATCGAAGCCATTGGGAATCACAACATATACCAGATATCAGAGCGGCTTGGAAATGTGCTTGAAACGGTTACAATTCCGGAATATCCGGTGATAGCACAGATTAAGGACAAAATGAATGAATTGGGTGCGGTGAACGCCTTGATGAGCGGTAGCGGCCCCACGGTTTTTGGCATTTTTACCAGTCCAAGGGCCGCTGAAAGGGCTTATGAGGAATTGAGGTACGGCGAGGCAAAGTGTCTTGCAAAACAGGTTTATCTGACGAATTTTTACAATACCAGGGAGGTTACAAATGAGCAATGATTTAAAGGTTAATATGAATGAATATTTACCGCTTCGGGATGTAGTCTTTAACACACTGCGCCAGGCGATTTTAAAAGGAGAACTTGCACCGGGAGAGCGCCTTATGGAGATCCAGCTTGCGGAACGGCTTGGAGTCAGCCGTACCCCTATCCGGGAAGCCATCCGGAAGCTGGAACTAGAAGGGCTGGTATTAATGGTGCCCAGAAAGGGAGCCGAGGTTGCAAAGATTTCGGAAAAGAGCTTAAGGGATGTATTGGAAGTCCGCAGATCCTTAGAGGAGCTGGCCATTGAACTGGCCTGCCTGCGAATGACCCCGGAGGCCGTAGAGGAGCTTGAAATTAAGCAGGAAGAATTTAAAGAGGCCGTTGAAAAGGGCAATGCCATGGAGATTGCGGAGACGGATGAAGCTTATCATGATGTGATTTATAAAGGTACCTGCAATGACAGGCTGGTGCAGATGATCAACAATTTAAGAGAGCAGATGTACCGTTACCGTTTGGAATATATCAAGGATGAGGACAAACGCCAGATCCTTCTGCTGGAGCACGACAACATATTAAAGGCGGTCAGACAGCGGAAAGTACAGGAAGCCAAGGAAGCAATGCGGGAGCATATTGATAACCAGGAGATCACCGTATCAAAGAATATCAAGGAACAGGAATGAGAAGAGAGGTATTTTATGACATTTAAGGAGAGGTATCTGGCCGGTGAGATAGAATTTGAGGCCATTGATGATTTTATTGAAGAATGGAATAACAGCGGCACAGCCGAAACTCTTGCCCGGTTTCTCGGCCTGAGTGGAGAGGAAGAGGATGTGTGGATTGAAGAGAGCGATGAAGCCTTAAAGGAGCTTTTGGACAGGAGATAGGAACGAGCTGCTGTCTTACCCTTGCATCCAATAAAGCGGGGCGTGCCTGCCTGAAATTATGGGCAGGAAATTGGTAATCATAAACAGAATTAGAAAAATTATTAAATAAATATAACCTTTCTTGACAAGGTGACAACGTGTCATTATAATAAGTGGCATATTGTCACCTTTTTGTGTGGTCGCAGGATTCACATGGAAAAAGGGAAAGGAGAGAAGAAAAGATGCCAACGGAGCGGTTTTATAATCTTCCGGCAGGAAAAAAGAAAACCATCCGCGATGCTGCGGTGGAGGAGTTTATACGGGTGCCGTTTGAAAAAGCTTCTATCAATAAAATCATCCAGGCAGCAGGGATATCGAGAGGAAGTTTTTATACTTATTTTGTAGATAAACGTGATGTTCTGGGATATATTTTTGAAGATGCCACTGAAAACTTTCAGAATAGCTGGGTGAACTGCGCTGAAAAAAATAAGGGTGATCTATGGAAGACTGCCGAAACGTTTTTGCAATACAGCATGGCCAATGCAAAAGAAAATGTATTGCGGCTGATTAAGAACATTGCCGACAGCGAAAAATTGTTTGGCATGACCCATCAGTTATGCAAGGAAAATACCCGGGGCCAGCAGGAACTTCAGGAAGTGATGTACCGTTCCATCGATACCTCTGATTTTAAGGATAAGAGTATAGAAACTTTTGGCAAGCTGGTATCCATGATCTTCTTGGAACTTGCTCATTGTATGGGCTGGTATTATCATCATCAGGAGGATGAAGAAAAAATTAAGAAAATTTTCCAGGAAAAATTAGAAATTCTGCAATATGGAATTCGTAAACAAACATTACAATCTTAATATGGCCAAATAAGGAGTTACTATGACTAAGAAAAAAACATTCATCATTGCAGGGGCGGTTGTAATTGTAGCGGCCGTGGCAGGATTGACTCTTCCAAAGGTATTGGAGGGAAAGAAGGAAGAGCTTGTAGCAGAGGTTCCGCCGGCAGTAACTGCGGAAAAACCCGAGACCAGGACCATTGAGATAAGCAATGAGCTGATCGGAACAATTGAGCCTGACAGCATTGTCCATGTCATGCC
This sequence comes from Hungatella sp. UBA5982, assembly GCA_002429965.1. Lineage (GTDB taxonomy): Bacteria > Bacillota > Clostridia > Lachnospirales > Lachnospiraceae > Lacrimispora. The sequence goes on along the minus strand of DJBG01000061.1, from coordinate 12,623 downwards.
TCTTGGAGCAGGAGAAGTTACAAGTGTAGGAGTTAAGACCGGCGACGTGGTATCTGCGGGCCAGCTACTCTGTGTTATTGACACAAAACAGGTGGAAAGCACACGGATCACCACTGAAACCGCACGGATCACTTATGAAGACGCCAAGAAGAATCTGGACCGTTATTCGGTTCTTTATGCAGCGGGTGATGTAGCGGAAGCAGATTATCAGTCTCTGGCTGATAAAGTGGAGATGGCAAGGCTTCAATATGAAAATGCCAAGATCGCATATAAGATCCAAATGGAAAGCAGCCAGGTGACGGCTCCTATTGCAGGACGTGTGGAAAGCTTTAACATCAGCGTTCATGATATGGTCTCCCCTCAGACCACCCTTTGCGTTATTTCAGGGGAAGGAGGGAAATCCCTGACCTTTTATGTTTCGGAGCGTATTGTAGGAGGATTGAAGGCAGGAGATTCCATAAGGGTAGAAAAGAATGGAACCGATCATGAAGCAGCAATTACAGAAGTGAGCACAATGATTGATCAGGCAAGCGGCTTATTCAAGGTAAAAGCTTCCATTCCGGATGGAGATACCCTGGCTACGGGGACTTCCGTAAAGCTTTACGTAATCGCCCAAAGAGCGGAGAATGTCCTTACAGTTCCGGTTGACAGCGTTTATTATGAGGGCGGGAACCCATTCATTTATACATATGCAGATGGATCACTTAAGAAGAATGCGGTAACCGTAGGACTGGCGAACAATGAGTATATGGAAGTCCAAAGCGGCATCACTGCCGAGGATCAGGTAGTGACAACATGGACCAGTGAATTGTATGATGGATCCCGGGTTACTTTAGCAGGCGGGAATGAAAACGAATCCCAGACAGCACAAGGCATGGCAGAAGAAGGAACTGGAGCAGAACCTTCGGATCCTGCACAGTAAGGGGGCGGTAAAATGGGAATTACAAAAGGCGTTTTAAAGCGGCCCGTAACCACCGTCTTAGCAATATTATGCTTGATTGTATTTGGTTTGTCCTCTGTTTTGTCCTCAAAATTGGAACTGACGCCGGAAATGAACTTTCCGATGCTGCTGATCAGCAGCGTTTATGCCGGAGCCAACCCGGAGGATGTGAACGATCTGGTCACCAGGCCGGTGGAAGAAGCCGTAGGTACCCTGTCGGGTATTAAGAATGTTCAGTCCAGCTCCCAGGAGAATGTCTCCATCGTGATGCTGGAGTATGAATATGGTACGGATATGAATAAGGCGTATTCGGATCTTAAAAAGAAAATGGATAATGTTGATCTCCCTGACGATGTGGTAACTCCCAGCGTTATGGAGTTCAATATCAATGAAATGCCGGTGGTGACTCTGGCTGTAAAGGACTCATCCCAGAATAATCTTTACAACTATGTGAACAATAAGATTGTACCTGAATTTGAGAAAATTTCTTCCGTTGCAAGTATAGGTGTTAGCGGAGGCCAAAAGGGCTATGTGAGTGTCCGGCTGATTCCGGAAAAGATGAATCAGTATCATCTTACCATGAATTCCATCAGCCAGGCCATCAAAGCAGCTGATTTTACATACCCGGCAGGAAGTACCGGAGTGGGAAAGCGTGATTTATCTGTCAGCACCGGGGTAGAAGTAGGGAACATTGAAAGTCTTAAAAAGGTCCCTGTAGTGGCTGGCGATGGAAAGACCATTTATATGGAGGATATTGCCGATATTACGGAAACCTCTGAAAATCAGGAAGCCATCGGTCGGTATAATGGGGAAGATACCATTACCTTATCCATTAATAAGCAGCAGAAAAACAGTGCAGTGGATGTTTCCAAGGCCGTGACAAAAACCATTGAAACTTTAAAAAGAGAATATCCCAATCTGGATATTGTAGTAGTTGATGATACCAGTGACCAGATCACATCAGCCCTTAACAGTGTTAAGGACACCATGATCATGGCGGTTATCATTTCCATGATTATTATTTTCCTGTTCTTTGGAGATATCAAGGCATCTCTAATTGTAGGAAGTTCCATTCCGGTATCTATTCTGGTGTCGCTGATCTTAATGGCGGCCATGGGCTTTTCCTTAAACGTCATCACCGTGAGCAGTATTGTTCTTGGTGTAGGTATGATGGTGGATAACTCAATAGTGGTTATGGAGAGCTGTTTCCGTTCCCAAAAAGGCACCGGGTTTAGGGAATACATGCAGGCTTCGCTGGAAGGAACAGGAGTTGTGCTGCAGTCCATACTTGGAGGAACCATTACCACCTGTGTCGTATTCATCCCTCTGGCACTCTTGGAAGGCCTTACAGGCCAGCTCTTTAAGCCGCTGGGCTATACAATTGTATTCTGTATGCTGGCGTCTCTGCTTTCGGCTATTACCATTGTTCCTCTGTGCTACAGCCGGTTCCGTCCTATCGAAAAGCAAAATTCTCCTATGGGAGGAATTGTAAAAGCAATGCAGAATGGCTACCGAAGGATCGTGGATAGGCTGCTTAACAGACGTGCTATGGTTATGATCGTGTCGGTTCTGCTTTTGATTGCCTCCATTGCCCTGGCTACCAGACTGGGCTTTGAGTTGATGCCCGAGGTGGATCAGGGAACGGTCACTGTTTCTGCAGAGATGAAACCTGGGCTTAAGGTGGATGAGGCGGATAGAATCCTAAAGAAACTGGAAGATATTGTTACCAGTGAGGAAGATTTAAAGTCCTATATGGTAAACTATGGAGGGAGCGGCCTAAGCTTTAGTGGAGGTAAGAAGGGAACCTTAACCGCTTACTTAAAGGATGACCGAAAGCTGTCCACCAAGGAGATTGTAAACAAGTGGAAAAAGGAGATGAACCAACTTGCTGACTGCAATGTTACGGTAGAGTCCACCTCCTCCATGAGCGAAATGAGCAGTAAAAATGATTTTGAGGTAATTCTTCAAAGCTCCCAGCTGGATAAACTGAAAAGCGTTTCAAACCAGATGGTAGCAGAGCTGATCGAAAGTCCACAGCTCATTAAGGTCCATTCGGACCTGGAAAATGTGGCGCCTGTAATAAAAGTCCGGGTTGACCCTATAAAGGCAGCGGCAGAAGGCGTTGTACCCGCCAATATGGGTGGCTTATTAAACAGCATGCTGAGCGGTACGAAAGCATCCACCATGGATGTGGAAGGCCAGGAAGTTGATATTAAAGTGGAATATCCAAAGGATTCCTATGATACTCTTGATAAAGTAGAGGGAATCATGGTTCCAAACAATTATGGCGGCTCTGTGGCTCTTACGGATATTGCTGATATCGTTTATGAAGACAGTCCTTCCGCAATTAGCAGGAAGAACAAACAATACCTGGTTACCATAACAGGCTCCTTTACCGATGTAGTTAAAACGAAAAAGGATAAAGAAGCTGCAAACAAGGATATTGATGAAAAGATTGTAAATAAGTATTTAAATGATATCGTTACAAGGGCAAAGAACAGTGAAGATGAATCCATGCAGGAGGAGTTTTCCAGCCTGTTTAAAGCGATCGCTACGGCTATATTCCTGATCTTCATCGTTATGGCTGCCCAGTTTGAGTCCCCCAAATTCTCACTGATGGTCATGACGACCATCCCCTTCAGCCTGATCGGCTCCTTTGGATTCCTGGCGGCTGCGGGAGTTGCTATCAGCATGCCATCACTCCTTGGCTTTTTGATGCTCATCGGTACGGTGGTGAATTCAGGTATCCTTTATGTGGATACGGTGAACCAGTACCGCTCAACCATGGATAAGCGCACAGCCCTGATCGAAGCAGGAGCGACCAGACTCCGCCCCATCCTCATGACAACACTCACTACAGTGGTGTCCATGGTTCCTATGGCTAGCGCCGTCGGAAAGAATGGGGAGACCATGCAGGGTCTTGCATTAGTAAACGTGGGCGGTTTGACAGCTTCCACCATCTTATCGCTGCTCATGCTTCCGGTATATTATTCCATTATGAGCGGTAAGACGGATAAGAGTTTATTGCCGGATTAAGAGGCAGCAGGGAGCCGGACCTTCGGGAAATCCGGTTCCCTTATGGAAGAAAGTGGATTTCATGTTTCAAGCAGGATATGATAAGATAATGACAGATATATAGCATAAAAATCCCAGTTAAGGAGGATTAAGGATGAGAAGATGGAAACAGATTTGTGCGTACTGCCTTGCAGCAGCGTTGACGGTCTCAGGACCGGCGGCAACAGCCTGGGCCGGCAGCCCGGAGTTTGCAAGAACCCCTGAAGAGTGGGCAAGGCTTAGGGATAATGTGATGGAATACGATGAACTGGCCGGCCTGATCCGTGAATATAACGTGACGGTTCAGAAAAACCAGCTGGATATTAATGATAAGAAAAAAGATGACCGGGTTACCAGTGACCAAAATGCCCAATATTACCGGGATGCGGCAAACGATTACAGAAACACAATTACCGGAGATGACCCGGTGTCTGATGCAAGCGGTGCGGCCAGTGCCAACCGGGCGGAAGCCATGGCAGATACCAATGTGGAGGATTTAAAGGTATATCAGCTTACCTATGACCAAGAGGAAGCCAATCTTGTGGCAACGGCCCAGTCCTCCATGGTTGCCTATTATCAGCAGAAGTATGAGCTGGAAAGTGCAAAGAGCAGCTTAGAGCTTTTAGAGGCTGTGTACCAGTCTGCGTTGGTAAGGCAAAATGCAGGAATGGCAACCCAGGTGGATGTGCTGGGAGCCTTAGAAAGTGTTCAGAGCACCCAGGCTTCCATTGAGAAGCTGACATCTTCCGTTGAGGAGACCAGGCAAAAACTTTGCGTCATGCTGGGCTGGAAATACAACGACGTACCTGAGATCCTTGAAATTCCGGCTGTAAATATGGAACGCATAGCCGCCATGAACCCTGACACAGATAAGGAATCCGCCCTTGGCAACAGCTATACTTTAAAAATTAATAAGAGAAAGCTGGAAAATGCCGTTGGGGATGTGACTAAACAGACCTTGAACCGGACGATTGCAAACAATGAGCAGAATATCGGTTCCGATTTGACAAAGCGCTACCGGGCGGTTCTGCAGGCAAAGGCAGCGTATGACCAGGCAGGAGCGGAGTTTGCTCTTGAAAGTAAAAATATGGATACTGCCCAGAGGAAATATGACCTGGGTTCTTTAAGCAAACTAGATTACCTGAAACAGAAAAATGCGTATGACACGAAGAATCTAGCCATAAAGACAGCAGAACTTACCTTGTTCCAGGCGGTTCAGAATTATGATAATGCAGTAAACGGACTGGCTTCGGCGGGAGGTTTATAAGATATGAGAAAAAAAGGCTACTTATCTGCCTGTATGGCAGTGACGCTCGCTCTTTCCACTGCCCTGCCGGTTTACGGGGCAGCAGGCCCCGGCAGTACGGGAACGGCTATTCCTGACGGAATGGCAGAGGAAACGTGGAACAGACTTTACGATCAGACCATAGAATTTGATGAGCTTTCTGATCTGGTGAGGTATTTTAACCCTGATGTTCAGAACATAGCCGATTCGGCCGGAAATGAGTTAAGCAACCAGCAGTATGTCTATGACGAAATGAGAATGTCTATCCGGGATCTCAATGACAATGCTCAAGCGATGAAAGATTCAGGAGCCACAGACAGCAAGGAGGGGATGGAGATATACGAGAACTTAAAAGACACGGCAAAGGGGCTGGATGTCAGGGCGGAGATGATGAATAAAGGAATCAAACGCATTAACGCAGGGGTCAAGAAAAATGTTGACCGCTACTCAAAAACCTTTTCTTCTGCCGCAGACCAGATCATGATAGGTTATAGCAGCGCCTTGGCCAATCGGGATGTGGTTCAAAAAGCGCTGGACGTAAGCATGGCAGGTTATGAGGCACAGTCCCTAAGTCAGAAACAGGGCATGGCAACAGAAGCAGATGTTCTGGCAGCCAATAAAGGGGTCCTGGCAGCCCAGGCGGCTCNNTGATGACCGGGTATCCGGCGGATGGGGCAGTCCAGATCGGAGAGGTCCCCCAGTTGGATCTTTCCGTTATTACCACCCTGGACCTGGCAGCGGATACAGCAAAAGCGATCGGAAATAATTACGACCTGATTGAAAACCGTCACGGAGCTTCCAACCAGACAACTACCGGTGTAAAGAACAAGGATGCCGGTATTTCAGAGGCTGAGCAGAACCTTACGGTTACCATGCAGTCCTATTATCAGGAGATCCTTCAGTCTAAATCCGCCTATGACGCCGCCTCCACCGCTTATGAAAAGGCAGTGTTGGAAAAGCAGAAGGCTGACCGTTCCTATCAGCTGGGTATGCTGAGCAAGATAAGCTATTTGCAGGCCCAGATGGCATTTTCACAGGCAGAGGGAGAAAAACAGAGCGCCTATAACACCCTGTATCAGGCATATAATACCTACCAGTGGGCGGTTAAGGGGATTGTAACGTCTTCTGAGCAGTAGGTTCCGGCTTGGATAGCAGATCAGCCAGCTTGAAACGGATATGGATCTTCGGATTTTCCCGGCTGATCATCTTATAATCAGATTCATCCATGGAGCTTTTCAGTATTGCTTTAGAAGTATCAGGCACAACCGCATAAGAAGAATCTGTAAAGCAAAGCGGAGGATAAAGGACGCACCACCAGTTGCGTCCTTTTCCTTCGCCTATTTTTACCCGGACGGCCTCGTAATTGCCGCAGGGAAATACCATATCTCCATAGGTTTTGGTGGGAAAGTAACAATTGGTCAGTTCCATATGTGCGGGATATTCATATCCCAGTTTTGTCATGTAGTGTTCTGCTTGTCTTTCCAGGCTGTCCTTGTGGGAGAGGACATATTCTTTTGTTTCCTCAAGGGATGCTTTTTCGCCAAGATCCTCATATATTGAATTGAGCAGCATGGTGCGCACTTTTAATTTCAGGGTTTGATCTTCTGAGCTGTCGCTGTTAGCCAGTACGTGAAAACGCAGGATTTCCGGGGCGATCCGTGCGGCCAGGGCTTCATCCTTTTGCCTTCCGTCTGACAGGGTAAGCAAAAATGCGATCAGAAGACAGGTGATACATAGAAATAAATCACGTTTCTGTTTCATTAGAGTTCCTCCTTTTTCTGGAATCTATTTGTAATTGTTACCATATGTGCTATAATATAAACACTGTAAATTGAGAAATTAATAAGGAGAGCAAAATGGATAGAAAAACTGCGGTTGTACTATTCGGCGGCCAGTCATCGGAGCATATTGTATCCTGTATGTCGGTGGTCAATGTTATTAACCATATTAATAGAGAGAAATACAATGTAATTTTAATTGGGATTACAGAAGAGGGCCGCTGGATTAAAGCGGATTCTGTTGAAGATATAGAAAAAGGCACATGGAAAGAAGGTTCGGTTTCTGCTGTTATCTCTCCTGATGCAACCATGGGTGGTGTTATCCTGATGGATGGGGAAAAGACAGAGGTCATCAGAGTTGATGTGGTATTCCCTGTGCTTCATGGATTGTTTGGAGAGGATGGGACCGTCCAGGGGCTGCTTGAGCTGGCGGGAATTCCATATGTGGGCTGCGGAGTACTGGCTTCTTCAATTTCCATGGATAAATTATATACAAAGATCGTTGTAGAGGATCTGGGAGTCACTCAGGCAGCTTATNNAGCCCTCCAATGCAGGCTCTTCCAAGGGAGTTAGCCGGGCGGGCGACGGTCAGGAGCTTATGGAGGCTTTGGTTGAAGCTGGAAAACATGACCGCAAGATTCTGGTAGAAGAGATGATTGTTGGCCGGGAAATCGAATGCGCCGTATTTGGAGGCGGAAACGCGCCGGTGGAAGCTTCCGGAGTAGGGGAGATCCTTGCGGCAGCGGAATTCTATGATTTTGATGCAAAGTATTACAACTCTGACTCCAGGACGGTTGTAGACCCGGTCCTGCCGGAGGGGGCAACAGAGCGGGTAAGAGAAGCCGCTAAGGCCATTTTCCAGGCAGTAGACGGCTATGGCCTGGCAAGAGTCGACTTTTTTGTGAAAAAGGACGGCGGTGTAGTATTCAATGAAATCAATACCATGCCTGGATTTACGGCGATCAGCATGTATCCCATGCTTTGGGAAGCGGCTGGTATGAATAAGGACCGACTGGTTGACCGGCTGATGGAGCATGCAATGGACCGCGGCCGGGTATAGCAGGGCAGGAAAGAGGAAATNNTTTGGAGATACGGCAAGAGTGCCCTATGGCAGTAAATCCTGCAGCACGGTGGTCCGTTTTACCAGACAGATCATACGCTTTCTTATGACCCAGGATGTGAAGGCTATCGTGATTGCCTGTAATACTGCCACCGCCTGCGCCCTTGAGGCCGTGGAAAAGGAAGTGGATATTCCCATTCTGGGTGTAATCCATGCAGGGGCAAGAACCGCCGTAGAATCTACGAAAAACGGGAAGATCGGCATCATTGGAACAGAAGGTACCATTCGGAGCGGAGTATACACCAGAGTGATGAAGGAAATGAAAGAGGATATTGAAGTGACCGGAAAGCCATGCCCTCTTTTGGTTCCCCTTGTGGAAGAAGGGCTTTTGCACGATTCTGTTACGGATGAGATCGCTTCCAGATATTTAAGTGAATTAAAGGGAAAATATATTGACACACTGGTACTTGGCTGTACCCATTATCCCCTTCTGCGTTCTACCGTGGGAAGGCTCATGGGGCCGGAGGTGACATTGGTAAACCCCGCCTATGAAACAGCCCTAGAGTTAAAACAGGTTTTGGAAGAAAATGACCTTTTATGCGGGCAGAAAAGCAGTGATCTGGAAAAGTACCATTTCTATGTCAGCGATCTGGCAGAAAAGTTCACCAGTTTTGCCGCTTCCATCCTTCCGGGACAGGTGAAAGAGACAAAGCAAATTAATATTGAGGAGTACTAAAGGAGTTTTTACTATGACAAGAGATGTTCTCATTAGCATCAGCGGGATGCAGATTGCAGAAGATGACAGCAATTCGGTTGAGATGATAACAGCCGGTGATTATTTCCTGAAAAACGGCAATCACTACATTCTGTATGACGAGATCCAGGAGGAAGCAGGGGGAGTGACCAAGAACACCATTAAAATCCACCGGTCTGGTCTGGATATCATCAAACGCGGCAGCTCCAGCGTTCATATGACATTTGAAAAGGATAAAAAAAATATGTCATGCTATGCCACGCCCTTTGGAGAACTAATGATCGGGATCAGCACAAAGGATATCCAGATTAATGAGGAAGAGGACAGCTTAAAGGTACGGGTGGCTTATTCCCTGGATATCAATTACCAGCATGTGACGGAATGCAACATTGTGCTGGATATTCATTCCAAAGCCACAGCGGATATTCGCCTTTTAAATTAAAAAAAGACATATGCCATTTGATATGGTACCTCTAAAGTAGACAGTTTAAATATAAAAACTTTTTAAATATTTTGTCTGTCTACTTGGCAGAGGTCAGTTCAATTAGCAGTATGCCTTTTAATTATTTTAAAAAATGCATTCTTTAAGAAGCGGAATTGCCCCATATTTGCCTAAGAGATAATCTTTAGAAAAGCTGGCGTCAGACCGGACCTTTATGTCTGCTAAGGTGTAGAGCCTGGATTCCTGATATTCGTTTATATCCACAAAAGCTACTTCATCACGGCGGAACTGCTGATTATTTAATATAGAGATATCATAAGTCGTGAAAAGAATCTGTATGTTTAAATTTTTATCCTGCTGAAAAGAATCAATAAAAAATTTAGTAACAGCCGGATGGAATTCGTTTGATATGTTATCTATGATCAGAACACCACCTCTTTGGGACAGATGGTAAACCTGTATAAATAGTTGAAGGTATTTCATTGTGCCCAGGGAAACCTTTGTGTAGTCCATATATTGCATCTTGTACTCGCCGGTTTCCCGGGATTTCACNNCAAGCTTAGGGATTCCCTTTTCAATAATAAATTCTTCTGCCGGGATTCCCAGCTTTCTTAGCTGCGCCAATGCATAATTAAGAGCCTCCGGGTTTTCAAGGGCTTTGTATACCCTTCCATCCATGATTAAGTGACCTGCAAGCTGGAATGGTTCAAGGAAGTCGCAGTAATAGGCAATCTGCTTCGAAAAAAAGGTTTCAAAAGGTTCCATGATTGCCGTGATTTCGGGAATATCCAGGCATGATAAAATAGAACAGAATAACCGGTCCTCGTGAGGGCGGATCCCTGCCTTCTGGCGTAAGGCCTTTTCATATTGGCGTCCAATGGTAATCTCATCGTCATTCCGTGTGAATACCACATGGTTATCCACGGCCAGATTTTCCGAGAGAATTTTCCTGTCGAGGACAGAGAAGCCGTATTCATAGACCCGCTTTTCGCTGATAAAGGAAAGCTCCATTTCCGTGGGCTGGGAATTGGCTCTCTCATCCAGGAATGGAAGGATCTTGTCCAAGGAGCTGATCTGCAGGAGCGACATAAAATGTTTTCTTGGAATGTCCTCCATTGAAAAAAGCTGCCAGAAAATAAAAGAATGAAAGCTGGTAAAAGCTAGAAAAAGATTGGTTTTACCACTGGAGTTTGCTCCATATACGGCCAGAGTCTTAATCAGTTTTTTGTTTCCTGCCATTACCAAATGGTTTGGGTGCTCCTTATAATTAACTGCCCTCATATCAATAAAAGTTTCATCCAGAAAGGAACGGAAGTTTTTAAAACGAAAAGAAATTATCATGGTTTATTATCCTCCTTTACGAGATTATACTGTAAAAGTGTGTAAAAATAAATAAGAATACAAAAAAGTTGTCTACCATGTGATAATTTCGTCAAGGAGCTGCTGTTGCTCCTGGCTGGAACGGGTGAGATAAATTCTCGTAGTCTCGATGCTTTCATGCCCCATTAAATCCGCCAAAAGAGAAATATCGTTAAAACAGGCCAAAAAGTTTTTTGCAAAACGGTGGCGGAAGGAATGAGGATAAACCGTGTCAGGATCTATCCCATAACGCCTTGCCAGATGTTTTAGCTGAAAATTAATCCCCCGTGGGGTGATCAGACGTCCATCTTTATTTAAAAAGAGGAAACCGCTTTTCTTGCCCTTGCTGTGGCACCATTCCAGTGCCTCTTCGCATAGAGAATCAGGGAAATAGATGCGGCGCAGCTTTCCGCCCTTGGAATAAAGATCCAGATAGCCCAGGTTTAAATGCTCTACCTTGATTTGAATCAGTTCACTGACCCTGGCGCCTGTTGTTGCCAGAAAGCGGACGATAAAATACCAGAAATAATTTTTCTCTTCTTTTAATTTGTTTTTAAAGAGATCATAATCTTCATTTGAAATAACGGTATCCAGAAATGTTTTTTGCTGGACTTTCACGGAAGGTAAGTGGTAAGAGGCGACTAAAATGAATTCCTCTCCATAGGTTTCCGCCAAAAAGCGGGAATAATGATTCATGGCATAGATCCGCTGGTTGATGGTTGCAGGACGGTAGCGGGTAATCAGGTAGTTCTTATAACGCTGAAGGCTTTCCGGTGTGATTTCCTTGTACATGCTGTAAAAAAGCCGGACGCTGCCTGCATAGGCTGTGATGGTATTACTTGATAAATTCTTTTTTTTCAAAAACTTCTTAAAATCAATTAACAATTCTTCATTTAACATAATATCCTACCAATTCACAATTTGATTAACGATCTGTTTTTGTTCCGTGCTGCTTCGGTGAAGATAGATCCTTGTGGTTTCGATACTCTCATGTCCTAAAATATCTGAAAGCATGGAAATGTCCCCGCAGCTCTCAATAAAATTCTTTGCAAAACGGTGACGGAAAGAATGAGGATAAACCACTTTGGGATCCAAATCATATAGGACGGTAAATTTTTTTAGCTGACCCCGGATTCCGGCAGGCGTGATCGGATCCCCATAGCGGTTTAAGAATACGTATCCGCTTACACGGTCAATCNNAATCTGGCGAAGCCATTTCAGTGCATCGTCACGGAGGTTTTTGGGTATGTAGATTCTTCTTATTTTATTATCCTTGGAGTAAATATCCATATAACCGCGTTTTACGTGCTCTACTTTAATCTGGACCAGCTCGCTGACCCGGACGCCAGTGGCTGCCATAAAACGTATTACAAAATAATACAGCATGTTCCCGGAACGTATCAGACACTTTTTTAAGTATTCATAATCTGCCTGGCTGATAACGTTTTCCAGGAATGTTTTCTGCTGGACCCGTATCATCAGCATTTTGGAAGAGGACAGCTTTAAAGACTCCGTGAAGCAATTAAGTGCCCTGATTCTTAAGTTGACTGTCTGGGGCTTGTAATGTTCCATAAGATAACATTTATAAAGCATGAGATTATCATGGCTGATCACATGATATAAACCAAGAAATTGTTTTACTGCGAATAAATACACATGAATGGTATTGGAGGACATGTTGTTAAATTCCAGATAGCTTTGAAAATCATCAAGGCTTTGTTCGACGACACTTTTATTTTCTGCTTCTGAACCAGTTAAAGTATTTTCCTTTATCATATCTTTTTCACTCCTTATGTAATGATGCAAAAACAGTTTTATACAAGTATATATGTAATACGAAAAATAAGCAAGAAAATTTCGAAAAAAATGTATAAAATAACGATTAAATGCATCTAAAGTACGCGTTGCTTTCGATAATTTCCATTATAGGAAGTATAATTACCTCGTAATG